>CAZMCW010000105.1:6673-6949 GCA_964564405.1 uncultured bacterium | reverse complement strand
CAAGTGATGTTGTCGCCAAGTTTGAGCGCGCCATGGACACTGAGTCCGGCCATACCAACAGCGCTTACTACGAAGCCATTGACAGTGTAACGGGTGAAGGCAACGTCATCACGTTTACGTTAAGCGAACCTAATGCGAGTTTGCTGTACAACTTGGCACGTCCAGACTCTATTATTTACCCAGCTGAGCTCACCGAAACCCAGCGTAGCCAACCGGTTGGCACGGGCCCATTTGTCTTTGCCGATTATGTTGAGGGTAGCCAAGTGCGCTTAGAAG
>CAZMCW010000105.1:0-6663 GCA_964564405.1 uncultured bacterium | reverse complement strand
TATTACCTCGAGGGTGTTCCTTACCTAGACGCCGTCACCTACCGAATCATCTCTGACCCAAACGCGCAACTTGCTGCGTTACGTGCTGGAGACATCGACCTAATTGGCACCTCGCTAAGTCCTGAAAATGCCCTGCAAGTGCAAAGCGACCCCAACCTCAAATTAACCCAAGGCACCGCCACCACAGAAATCACCATGGCGCTCAACAACTCCCGTGAGCCGTTAAATAACCCGCTTGTGCGCCAAGCCATCACCCACGCGATTGACAAAAATGTGATTGTGGAAGGTGCCATGTTTGGTTTTGGTACGGTTATTGGCAGCCATGCCACGCCAACTGAACCTTACTTTGTGGACGTTGAGCCTTATCCTTACGACCCCGAGCGTGCTCGAGCCTTGCTCGCTGAAGCCGGCTATCCAGATGGTTTCAACATCAGCTTTGAGCCTTACAATATTGAGCGGCGCAGCGGTCAAGTGATTGCCCAACAACTTGCTGAGGTTGGTATCACTGCAGATGTGAGTGTGGTCGAGTGGGGTACCTGGATTCAGCGGATTTTCTTAGGCTCCGACTACGACATGACCATTATTGGACACAGCGAACCGCGCGATATTGGCATTTACGGCAACCCCGACTATTATTATCAATACGACAACCCTGAGGTACAAGAGTTGCTGGCTAGTGCTGAGCTAGCCGCCAGCGAAGCAGAGCAGCTTGACATTTTGGGACAAGTTGCCCAAATCATTGCCGAAGACGCGGTGAACGTTTGGGTGATGAGCCCGCCGTATTTAGCCGCTGCTGCCAATGATCTCTACGGTTACTGGGAAAACCAGCCAATTGTAGCAATTGACATGACCGAGGTTTACCGCGCACCTTAAATTATCGTTTTTAAAATTAGTTTAGATATTGAAAGTGAGAAGCAAAATAGGCTTCTCACTTTCTAATTGAGTTGAAGCTAAGCAATAATAATCAGATAACCCCATTGTTTCAAAGTTGCGGATAATTGTATCTAGCAATGTAGGGTTTGCTTTCTTGTCACAACACAAAGACACAACAATTTCACCTACGTCATCCAGCTCTATGATTCCTAAAACATCAGGCACAGTAAAACGACTTGTGTAATCATCACGACTCGCATCTGAATGAATCCCAAAATCTAGAATGGCTTGTTCAAGTTCTTCGTAGCTTATTTCATCAGAGTCTGCGCAATATGTAAAAACTGGTAACAAATATGGCTCGGGCGTAAAGTACGGAAGCTTAATAGGCTCGTCTGTATCAGGCAGCATGTACAACCTTAAAGCATCCAAAAGACTTCCTTGCGTACTGTGCACTTGACCACTACCTCGATCTGAGAAGTAGAAGGTCTCTGTCATTGGATGGAAGATTAATCTACTTCCTTCACCTGACTCAGCTAGCAAAATACTATTTTTTGCTGCCTCTCGTGAAAAGAGATTTTCATCCCACCATAGCCTGCCTTTAAGTAAACTAAGCCAAAATTGATGACGCTCAATCAACTCCTGCTGAGTAAAAACATTTACCCAGTTACAAAACTCACCTCGCCCAAGTTCTTGGAAATACTCCAAATACCCCTCGGGCAACTTAAACGCATCAATGAAATCTAGCTGGAAGTTGGGGTCTTGGGGTTCAGGTGTGGCATGACCGACAACGTAGACGTGTTCGTACATACCTCAAATAATAAGGCTTTAAGGTTCGTCTTTCAACTAGGACTTACGTCGTTTCCACTTTATTCTCGAAGTCACTAACCGGACAGGGTACGAGAATGTCGTCATCAGAATTGTGCAAAGGTATATGCGTGTAGGTAATTTCTATTCAGAGGTTCTGGCTGACTGAATGTAAAAAACAATCTTGGTGTAAACATCAAGTACTAAGTAGAAAATGGTTGCCAATCCCGTACTAATTAGCCCTAAACCAGTAGGGGCAACCGCAAAGACAACTGCAAAAACTGTCCAACCAAAATACAGGTAGCTGTTTATCCACTGTGATCCTGCAACTCTGCTTGGCAAGATTCTGATGACAAGTAATGCGTAAGCTAGGCAGCTAATGACAAAGTGAATCCACCTGACGGCAGTAAGATCGTGGGCAGCAAGGAAGCCTGTAAACATGACGATAGCAGTTAGATAAAGCAGTTCTATCATCTGTCCGTTTTGGATACCTTTTAGCTTTGCAATCTTAAAAGACAAAAGCGTGCAACTAGCCGCGTAGAAGAGCCACCTCGTCCAAAAGATTGGTTGTCCAGCTTCTGTTAGAACGATAAAGTTACCTTGCCACATGAGCACATAAGAAATCAAGGTGATAAAACTCACTAGAAAAGCTGAGTTAAAACTATTTTCCTCACCTTGAAAGTAAAAGTATGCACTTGAAAGAACAAAAGTTATTAGACCTATTGAAAACACAAGGTTCAACATTTTAGCAAACCTCCATATTTGAAAAAATTTTTTTTACAACATTTTCCTTATTAGACCATACCAAATCTTATCGTTAATGACCTGCGAAAGAAATCATAGCCAATCTCGCTTTGCATTTGATACAAGTCTTTGGTACTACGACAAAGTTGTCCCGATTGATATACGTCAACTAATCGTTACATCACCTGATGAAAGCTTAGCAACTTAACCAAGCTTATCAAGCCTGATGGAACTATGTAGTAACCTCCTACGAACTACGTCAGCATCTTGGTCTTAAAATCCAAAGATATTCCGCTGTATTTTGCATTAACCTGTTATTCTTAGCGTTTCCACGAGTAACTGCCTGTGGCAATTACTCGTGCAACCCAGGAGAACAGACATCGACCCACTTAGTATGGGGAACTCATCCTGGAACTGCTATCTTTGGGTTTCGTACTCTGGTTGTCCTACCTGTCATTAACATTTGATGATGCGCTTTTTAGCCTGCCTTCGTAAGGTTGTATTAAGGAGGCAAACCTATGAACGTTGCATTTATTGGTTTAGGCATTATGGGAAGTCGCATGGCGGCCCATTTGCTCGAGGCTGGTCACACACTCATCGTCTACAACCGCAGCCAAGCCAAAACAGACACCTTAATTAAACGCGGTGCTATCTGGGCTAAATCGCCATCTGACGCCGTCACACACGCAGATGTCGTCATCACCATGCTCGCTCACCCGGATGCTGTAAGTGACCTTGCCTTAGGAAGTGATGGCTTTTTGGCTGCTATGAAAGCAGGTAGCTTGTGGGTTGACTCGAGCACCCTCCACCCCAACTTTTCCCAACACCTTGCAACTCAAGCAAAAGCACAAAACATTCACTTTTTAGACGCACCCGTCGCCGGCTCCAAACAACAAGCTGAAGGGGCGCAACTGGTTTTTTTTGTAGGTGGTCACGCAGAAGATGTGGCAACCGCCAAACCCTTTTTTGAGGTAATGGGACGCGCGGTGGTTCATGTGGGCACACACGGCATGGGCACCTCACTCAAAATGGTGGTCAACCATCAACTGGCCAGTTCCATGGCGGTATTTAGTGAAGGCATCGCCCTAGGGCAAGCTCTGGGTATCTCTGAAAACGTCCTTTTAAACACGCTCGTTGGGGGTCCGGTCACACCACCCTACTTGGCAAGTAAACGTGAGAAGCTCGAGTCCCACCATTACTCTGCAGAGTTCCCACTCAAGTGGATACACAAAGACTTGCAAATGGTGCAGCAAGCTGCGCAAGCAGTGGACGCGCCTGTCACCCTTGCTGAGCGCGTTCGAGGTATGTATGCTAGCGCGCTCGAGCACAACCTTGGTGAGGCTGATTTTTCAGCCCTTTACAGTCACCTGCTTGATCCTATAACACCATCAAACGAGGCATAGATGTCGTCATATTCGTTAGAATGGCTCATGTTGTACCCGCAAGAATTTAGCGCCATGCGTGATGCCCTTAACCGTTGGGTGACACTCACCGACCACCAGTGGGAAACACTCGCCAGCATCTTTAACGTTAAGCAAGTTGCCGCACGCAGCATGGTCTTACAGCCTGGCGCAAACGAACACGATTTGCTCTTTGTTCACAAAGGTTTGTTGCGATTTTTTTATCCTGCTGAAAACGGTCAAGAGGCGAACAAAGCGTTTATTGCTGAGGGTGAGTTTGCAGGCGCACTCGCAGCCTCGGCTTTAAACTTACCCGTGATTTACGGTATTGAAGCCCTAGAAGATACAAGCTTGCTGGTAGCACCCATAAGCGCGTTCACAGCGCTATTTGACGAGCACCCTGTCTTTGACCGGCTAGGGCGCAAACTCACCGAGTTGCTCTTGGTGCGCAAAGAAAAACGTACGAGGAGTTTTATGCAACAGAGCGCTAGTGAGCGCTACCTCGAGTTCCTCACGGAACACCCTGACCTAGTTACGCGTGTGCCGCAGTATCACATTGCGTCGTACTTGGGTATCACCGAAGTATCGCTGTCGCGGCTTAAAAAGGGTGTGCTCGAGCAAACCTCTTAAAAAGACATTAGTAGCCTCGAGCCACATCCACCACGTTCTTAAGAGGCTTACCTTGCAAGTAGCGCTCGAGGTTATCCACAAAAATGTCCATTGCCCGCGCTTGATAGCTGGGCGTTGAACCTGCACAATGCGGCGTAATCATCACATTGGGCATTTTCCATAGCGGTGAGGACTCTGGCAAAGGTTCAACTTCAAACACATCTAGACCAGCACCACCCAAATGACCTTGTTGAAGCGCTTGAATAAGTGCGTGTTCGTCTACAGTTTTGCCGCGCCCTACGTTAATAAATAGCGCCCCAGGTTTCATGGCTGCAAACGCGTCTGCGTTCATGACATGTTCGGTCACAGGCGTGAGTGGCAAAATCGACACAACCACATCCGCCCTTGGTAAGAGTTCATGTAGAGCATCTGGCGCGTGCATTTCATCAATATCGTCAGATGTTTTGCTGGGATCGTTACGAATTCCTAAAACTGTCATCTTGAAGGCTTTGGCAAGTCGGGCGAGTTCTGTGCCAATCGTACCCGCACCCAGAATAAGGAGTGTGCTGCCATAAACCTCGCGTACGCGTATGACCTCATGGACAATATGAACCCGGTCTGGCTTGTGCCATGTGCGCTCTTGCTGGGCTACCATCAGTTCGGGAAAGCGCCGTGCTAAGCTCAAGATCATCGCAAAAACGTGCTCACCAATAGGCTCAGGATGCACGCCTGCCGCCGTTGTAATTACTGCTGATGATGCGTGTATGTCCGGCAGTCTAAAAAGCCAGTCCGCACCTGCACTCCACAATTGGCACCAGCGTACATTAGGAGCGTCAATAAGCAACCGCGTGGCAGGGTTGCCTACACAAATCTCAATATCATCACGCAGGGTCTGTATTTCTTGCTCATCTTTGCTGATGACGATGGTGTAATCGCGTGCAAGGTCACGCACTTTGGCAAGTGACGCTTCAGGTAACTTGTCACGATCTAAGCCTAGTAAAAGTGTGCTCATAGCTTGGTTATACCAAGTCCGAAAAAACACATCATAAATCCCTGCGGGATTCATTCTGTCTGACACGGACTTGGTATCTGTTTCTACTCGCTCCGCTTGGGTTACTTTGTTACCAAAATAACCGGAAATGGTATTATATCAGCTTTGTGAGTAAGAGGTTGGCTCGAGCACCTCAGCAACACCCAACAAAAAAGGCACCTACCTAAGCAGATGCCTTTTAACTTCTTGTCAAAATGTTGTTTAGTCTGTTGCAGCTTCCATATTTGGCATGGAATTGATGCTTCCACTTGCTGGCACGTCTTTAGTTGCCATCATCACGACAAGGACAACGGTGATAAGGGTAAACGCAGTAAGCGCCAAAAATGGAATGGTCACAAACCCATACCAGTTGATATATTGGGTACTACACGGTATTCCCGAACTGCAAGCTGCAGGCGGACCAAACGAAGGAATCTTTTGATCTAGGTATTGGTATAAACCAACGCCCATCCCCAAAACACTCAATGGCAACGCATATACGGTAACCGATTTATCATTGCGGTAGCTAGCAACACCAAAAAGCAATACCAATGGATACATGAGGATACGTTGATACCAACAAAACGTACAGGGGATAAAGTTACGCACTTCGCTGAAATACAAACTGCCTGCCGTTGCCACAATAGCAATAAGCCACGATATGTAATATTGTACGTAAAGATGTCACTTTGATTTACCCTCGCTCTAAACCTAAATTTAGTTGACGCGCTGTAATTCGCTGTTGATAGCGTCGCGGACAGCACTGTAACTGGTGCTGGGCACGCGCCGGCCATTCACAATAATTGAGGGGGTGCTGTTAAGACCTAGCTCGTTAGCGATGCTAAGGTCACTTTGTACAGCTTCAGCATACCAGCCTTCGGTGGCACATTGGTTGATGGCACTACCGTCTAAACCGGGGATAGCTGCCGTTGCCACACCACTCAAGCGGCCGGGGTTCATAGAGTTAGGGCCTTCGCTTAAGTGCATTCTAAAGGCGAATTTTTTGTAGTCCCAAAATGCCTCTGCATTTTCTTGGTAAACACATTCAGCAACATTGGCAGCTTGGTAAGAACCATCACCTAAAATGGGAAAGTTGTAGAAGAATACTTCTACATCGCCATTATTGATGAAGTCGTTCTCGAGCTGTGGAAATACGGTCTCAGTGAACATCGCGCAACCACCGCAACGGAAGTCTTCAAACAA
>CAZMCW010000104.1:12283-13444 GCA_964564405.1 uncultured bacterium | reverse complement strand
TTCGTGAAGGCGGTCGCACGGTCGGTGCGGGTGTTGTCACCGCGGTTACAAAGTAGGTCGTTATGGCAGCATCTCCTATTATTCGTATTCGCCTGCGAGCATTTGACCACCGTAGCTTAGATAGTTCAGCAAGTAAAATTGTTGACACAGTCAAACGCACAGGTGCCAAAGTAGCTGGACCCGTTCCGTTACCTACTCGAATCCGCAGATTTTGTGTGTTGCGTAGTCCATTTGTAAATAAAGACAGCCGCGAGCACTTTGAAATCCGTACGCACAACCGTCTTATTGACATTAAAACGCCTACCAAAAGTACCATTGATAGCCTTATGCACCTTGATTTGCCTACCGGCGTAGACATTGAAATTAAGACGGTGGGAGGACGTTAAGCATGAAAGGCATTTTGGGAACTAAGATTGGCATGACCCAAGTTTGGCAAGATGACAAGCTAATTCCTGTCACCGTTGTCTTAGCTGGGCCGTGCCCTATTGTACAGCGGCGTGCAGTAGAAAAAGATGGTTACAGCGCCGTACAACTTGGCTGGCATGATGTTAAACGTGCCAATCAACCCGTAGCAGGTCACTTTGCTAAAGCTGAGGTAAGCCCTAAACGTCATTTGGTCGAGTTTCGTGACTACGCACCTGATGAAAACGAAGTTAACGTCGATATTTTTGAAGTTGGTCAAAAAGTAGATGTGACAGGTGTTAGTAAAGGGCGCGGCACAAGTGGTGTTATGAAGCGTTGGAACTTTAGTGGCTTACCTGCTTCGCATGGGGTCAAAAAGAAACACCGTTCACCAGGGTCAATTGCTTCTGGTAAAACTATGGGACGCATTCACAAAGGTAAAAAGATGGCTGGGCGCTATGGTGGTAAACCCGCCACGACCTTAGCACTTAATGTTGTTGAGATACGCACTGAGGAAAACCTGCTGCTGATCAAAGGTGCTGTACCAGGACCTAATGGCGGTTTGTTGGTCATTAAAGACTCAAAGAGGAATCGATAATGTCGGTAACGTTAGATGTGGTGGGAAGTGGGCGCAAAGTAACCCTTGACCTACCTGAACCTAAATCACATGTGCTGCATGAAGTGGTATCGTGGCAACTTGCTAAGCGCCGCCGGGGCACGGCAGCCACTAAAACACGCGGTAAAGTGGTTGGCTCAACG
>CAZMCW010000104.1:2610-12273 GCA_964564405.1 uncultured bacterium | reverse complement strand
AAAAAGGAACAGGTCGTGCGCGTCACGGTAGCCGTAAAGCGCCTATTTTTGTAGGTGGTGGGACCGTTTTTGGACCTCAACCACGAGACTATAGCTACAGTCTGCCCAAGCGCGTACGCAAACTTGGACTGAGTATGGCTATTGCTGCACGTGCTAATGATAACAAGTTAACCTTGGTTGATAGCTTTAATATTTCAGGTAAAACTAAAGAATTTGTGGCTTGGGCTAAAGATCATGGTTTTGATGGGGGTGAACGCGTTCTCCTTATAACAGATGATGCTATGGTGCGCCGGGCTGCCCGCAATGTACCTTGGGTGAACGTGCTAGCTGCTGCGGGTATGAATGTATATGACATCTTGCGTCACGAGCACTTAATTGCTGATGCGTCGCTATTTGAAGTGACGTCACCTGCTAACTCAGATAATGACCTCGAGCAACCTGCTCAAGAAGCCACAGATGCTATTCAACAGTCATCTGAAGGAGCCTCATTATGAGCCCTTACGACGTAATTGTGCGTCCTGTACTCAGCGAAAAAAGTATGGGTAACTTGACCGAAGGTAGCACCAAGTACACGTTTTATGTACATCCAAACGCTTCTAGAACGCAAGTTAAAGATGCTATTCGTCAGGTGTTCAGCGTTGACGTCATCAAAATCAATGTGATGACAGTCAATGGCAAAGAGCGCACCACAGGCCGTTATAAAGGGTTTCGCCCTAAGCGCAAAAAGGCTATCGTCACCCTCAAGCCCGGACAGCGAATTACCCAGCTCGAGGGACTTAGCTAAAGATTTTAAGTCAGGAAAGTGTCATCTATTAAAAACGTATCTTTGTTAAAGATACCGAGATGAATTTCCAAGGTAATTAAAATACGTCAAGACATAACTGCCATGAGTTGTATTGCAAGCGTGCTTGTTCTACCAACTAGCTGCACTACACCTTAAGGTGAGGAGGATTTAAGTTGCCAACTAAAAAGTTCCGTCCATATACGCCCTCGCGGCGCTTTATGACGGTGTCCGACTTTGGCGCGCTCACGCAGGGAAATGCCCCTGAAAAATCGCTTATAGTTACTCATAAGCGTAGTGGTGGACGCAACAACCGAGGTCGTACAACATCGCGTTTTCGCGGTGGTGGTCATAAAAAGCGTTACCGTCTTATTGACTTTCGGCGGCGCGATAAAGAAGGGGTAGCTGCCAAAGTTGCCTCAATTGAATACGATCCTAACCGCACGGCTAATATTGCCTTGCTGCATTACCTAGATGGCGAAAAGCGTTACATCATTGCACCAGATAAGCTCGAGCTAGGTAGCCGTGTTGTGGCCGGGCCAGATGTCGAGCCTGTTGTTGGTAACGCGCTGCCTTTGCGTTTTATTCCTGTGGGTACAGTGATTCACAATGTGGAACTTACGCCTGGCAAAGGTGCGCAACTTGCGCGCAGCGCCGGTACTAGCATTCAGATTCAGGGCCGCGATGGTGATTACGTAACCTTGCGTTTGCCTTCAGGCGAATTGCGCCGCGTTCACGCGGAGTGCTATGCCACGGTAGGTGTCGTGGGTAATGCTGAGCACAAAAACATCGTGATTGGTAAAGCAGGCCGTAAACGCTGGATGGGCCGTAAACCTCACCAACGGGGTAGAGCTATGAATCCAGTTGATCACCCGCATGGTGGTGGTGAAGGCCGCTCGAGCAGCGGACGTCCCCCAGTTAGCCCGTGGGGTCAGCAAGCCAAAGGTTATAAAACCCGCTCAACACGTAAAGTTAGTTCACGTTTTATCGTGCGCCGCCGTCGTACGAGAAAAGGGCGTTAGGAGGTTACGATGCCACGTAGTATGAAAAAAGGTCCTTTCGTTGCTGAAGACCTCTTAGATAAAATTGATGCTGCTAACGAAAGTGGTAGCCGCAAAGTAATCCGCACTTGGAGTCGCCGCAGCACAGTTGTACCTGAAATGGTTGGGCACACCCTTGGGGTGCATAACGGCCGCCAGCACGTACCTGTGTTTATTCAAGAAAACATGGTAGGGCACAAACTTGGTGAGTTTGCACCAACACGTACCTTCCGCGGACACGGGGGCAATAAACGATGAGTGATGCTATTGCAACTACAAATGCAACTATAGATGCAACTACAGCATTACCTAAGCGTCAAGCTAAAGCTCACCTTCACATGATTCGCATTACCCCTCAAAAGACACGCTTAGTGGCTAATTTGGTACGCGGTCAGGATGTAGAAAAAGCTGAAGATATTTTGCGCTTTACCCCGCGACGTGCTGCTCAACCTATCTTGAAGTTGTTGCAAAGTGCTAAAGCCAATGCTGTTAACAACCACGATATGTTTGAAGACAGTTTATTTGTCTCCAAGATCATGGTTGACGAAGGCCCAACGTTGAAACGCTACCTGCCGAGAGCACGTGGGCGAGCTGATCTGTTACGCAAGCGTACCAGCCATATCACAATTGTCTTAGAGGAGCGCAATGATTAAGCATCATTTAGGAGTACACCGTGGGCAATAAAATTAACCCGTTAGGGTTTCGGTTAGGGGTTAATAAAGCACCTTCGTCACGTTGGTATGCTAGTTCTAAAAACTACGCTAAGTTGCTCGAGGAAGATGCTATGATTCGCCGCGTAATTCAGCGAGAAGTTGGTCATAGTGGTATTGCTACCATTGAGATTGAGCGCGCGGCACACAACATCAACGTCACTATTCATACGGCAAAACCCGGTGTGGTCATTGGGCGCGGTGGTGAGTCTATCAAAGCCTTGCGCGCAACCTTAGATAGCCGCGTTGATGGCACTATTGCAGTCAACGTTCAAGAGGTTCCTAATCCCAATACCAACGCACATTTGATTTCTCAACGGGTAGCTGAGCAACTCATGCGCCGTTTTGCCTTTAAGCGTGCTATGAAGCAAGCTGTTCAGCGCACCATGGAATCTGGTGCACAAGGTGTCAAAGTGCGTTGCTCAGGGCGCTTAGGTGGTTCTGAACAAGCTCGTCCTGAACACTACATGGACGGCCGCGTACCCCTGCAGACGCTACGTGCAGACATCGACTACGGGTTTTACGAAGCGCGCACGAGCTACGGCATTATTGGGGTTAAAACGTGGGTATTTAATGGTGAAGTGATCGGCGACAAACAACGCCGTGCTGCTGTCATGCCTAAACCCCGTCAAGATGAAGACAAAGGCCGCCGCCGCCGCCGTCCGCACGGCCGCCGCCGTCCAGGTGGGGACCGTAATGATCGCGGTGCAGACCGTAATGATCGCGGTGCAGACCGTAATGATCGCGGTGGACGTGGTCGCAGCGACCGTAGCAGGTCGTAGCGCTACTCTTTAAGTGAGGAACTAAATGTTACTACCAAAACGCGTGAAATACCGCAAACAATTTCGCGGGCGCATGAAAGGTGCAACCAAAGGTGGCGACTACGTCGCATTTGGTGACTACGGTCTGATTGCCTTAGAGCCTGCTTGGATCAAAGCCAACCACATCGAAGCTTGCCGTATCACTATGAGCCGTTATTTCCGTCGTGGGGGCAAAATCTATATCCGTATTTTCCCAGATAAACCGGTATCTAAAAAGCCCGCTGAAGTGCGCATGGGTAAAGGTAAAGGTGCAACTGAATATTACGTGGCCGTTGTTAAACCTGGCCGGGTGATGTTTGAGGTTGCTAACGTAACCGAAGCGCAAGCCAAAGAAGCGTTCCGGCTAGCTGGGCACAAACTTCCTATTAAAACCAAAATGGTTAAACGTGAGGTTTACGATGAAGCCCAATGAGATACGTGACTTAACCTTAGACGAAATTGAAGATGAGATTGTCAAAGGCCGTGAAGAGCTGCTTGATCTACGGTTTCAGACGTCTATGGGTCAAGCAAGTAACCCCCGGCGCATTCGGGCAGTGAAACGCAATATTGCACGCTTACTGACGATTGCGACTGAAAAACAAGCCCTCGAAAGACAGACCCTCAATGCTCAAGCAGCTGACCAAAGGACGGCGCAAAACGTATGAAAAAGATTCTCCAAGGCGTCGTGACCAGTGACAAAGCTGACAAAACCGTAACTGTAAGCGTAGAACGTCGCATGAAGCACCCACTCTACGGCAAAGTTGTGGCGGTTAGTAAAAAGTATCTTGCTCACGATGAAAAAAATGAATACAACACTGGCGACAGAGTTGAAATTATCGCCCGCAGACCTATGAGTAAGCGCAAGCGTTTTGCTGTAACGCGCTTAATTGAGAAAGCTCGAGGCTAAGTCATGGTGCAACAAGAAAGCTACCTCGAGGTTGCTGACAATTCCGGCGCACGCCGCATTCAATGTATTCGCGTATTGGGTACAGGTCAACGTGAAGTGGGCGGCGTAGGGGACGTGATTGTCGCTGCAGTTAAAGACGCTATTCCTAGAGCTGCGGTTAAAAAAGGTGATGTTGTTAAAGCTGTAATCGTGCGCAGTAAAAAGGAAATCAACCGAGCTGATGGAAGTAGCATCCGTTTTGATACCAATGCTGCGGTCATTATTAACAACGTTAACGAACCGCGTGGTACACGGGTATTTGGTCCCGTTGCACGCGAACTACGCGAGCGTAATTTTATGCGCATCGTGTCACTAGCACCGGAGGTGTTGTAAATGCCAACGCGCCGCCTCAAGCAACCTGAACGAACCCGAATCCGCTTTAAAAAAGGTGACCGCGTGCGTGTCATCAGTGGGCGTGACCGTGGTCAAGAAGGTGAAATCATCGATATTTTGCGTGACAGTGGGCGCGTCTTTGTGCGCGACGTCAACGTTGTGACCAAAGCAGAGCGTCCAACCCAAGAAAATCCGCAAGGTGGGTTTGCCAAAATGGAAGGCTCAATTCACGCTAGCAATGTACAACTACTTGACCCCGAAACAGGTGAACTAAGCCGTATTGGCACAGCCTACGAAGATGGCAAGAAAGTGCGTATCAGCATCAAAAGTGGTGCCAAACTAGATCAACAGGAGGAAGAATGAGTATGGAAATTGGGCTGCGCACGCGTTACCGCAACGATATCGTGCCTGCGCTCAAAGAACGTCATGACTACGCAAATGTGATGGCTATTCCAAAGCCCGAAAAAGTTGTTCTTAATATGGGACTAGGCGAAGCACGTGACGATTCTAAAGTGGTTGAACGTGCTACTAAAGAACTTACCCTTATTGCTATGCAACGTCCAGTTGTTACTAAAGCCAAAAAGTCAGTATCTAACTTTAAGTTGCGTGCTGGCATGCCAATTGGTCTTAAAGTGACGTTGCGCGGCGACCGTATGTGGGTATTTTTGGAAAAACTAATTCACTTAGCGTTGCCACGCGTACGTGATTTCCGGGGTGTGAGCGCCAACAGTTTTGACGGGCGAGGTAACTACAGTTTGGGTATCCGCGAACAGATGGTTTTTCCTGAAATCACCTATGACCAAGTTGACCAACAACGTGGTTTAGATATTGCCATTGTCACCAGTGCAACCAGTGACGAAGAAGCCCGTAGCTTGTTAGAGCTTTTGGGTATGCCGTTTAGAAAGTAATAAAGACCAACGTTTTTAGAGATGGCAGTGATGTGTAAGCAAACACATACTTACACACTACTACAAACGGTCAAAGTGAGTACTTTGATACCTGTCTCATTCTGTATTTTTGCAATGTGTTAACCAAAGTGTTTGATTGAAGCATTCTGATTAACACATTTGCAAGGTTACATATTAAAGGAGTTGCATGTACGCAGATCCAATTGCAGATATGCTCACGCGCATTCGTAACGGTGCGGCTATTGCTGTGCCCCATGTGGACATACCTGCTAGCAAGCTTAAACGCGCCCTTGCCCAATTACTTGTGCAAGAAGGCTATTTAAAGTCAGCTGAAACAATTGAAGTTGATAACAAACCCGTATTACGGGTGGGCATCAAATACGGTCCTAAGCGCAGTTCGCTCATTAACTATATTGGCCGCGTTTCCAAACCGGGGCGGCGCGCTTATACCAAAGGCAAAACTGTACCCGTGGTGCGTGGTGGTCTTGGGGTGGCAATTGTTTCAACCTCACAAGGACTTATGGTTGACCGCGACGCACGCCGTAAAAACATCGGTGGCGAAGTTATCTGTGAGGTGTGGTGATGTCGAGAATTGGACGTACGCCTATTGATTTACCTAAAGGTGTTGAGGTTAAAACGCTCGCTACAAACGGACCAACCCAAACGCTCGAGGTCAAAGGTAGTAAAGGTAGTTTGGCTATTACAATCAGCTCGCGTATTGATGTGAGTATTGAAGATGGCAATATCAATTTTGAGCGTCCTAGTGACCATCGCAATGATCGTGCTCAACACGGATTGGCACGCAGTTTAGTCAACAACGCAGTTGTTGGTGTATCTGAAGGTTACACCCGCAATCTTGAAATTAATGGGGTGGGTTACCGTTGCGCCATGAAAGGTAAGACGCTCGAGCTGCAACTTGGCTATTCACATCCGGTGACCTTTGAGCCACCCGAAGGCATCACAATCAGCGCGCCCGAACCAACTAAAATTACAGTGACTGGTATTGACAAACAACTTGTTGGGCAAGTTTGTGCCAACTTACGTAAAATCCGTCCGCCTGATTCGTATCACGGTAAAGGCGTGCGCTATGCGGGCGAGCAAATTAGGCTCAAAGCCGGCAAAGCTGCGTCTCGTTAGGTGAGGTTGTAAGATGTTACAGATTAAAACAAATAAAGATCGCCGAAAGTTTCGTACGCGCAGACGCCTCGAGCGCCGCGTAGATAACGGCCGCTTGCGCTTGTCGGTATATAGAAGTAGCCGCTATATCTACGCACAGATTATTGACAGCAACAACGGGGTAACGGTCGCTGAAGCTAATAGTAAAACACTCAAACCCAGTGGTACTAAAACGGATCAAGCCACTGCCGTGGGGCAAGCACTTGCTGAACGTGCGCTTGCTAAGGGTGTCAAGCGGGTTGTCTTTGATCGGGCAGGCTACAAATACCATGGCCGTGTCAAAGCACTTGCTGATGGTGCAAGGGAAGGAGGCTTAGAGTTCTAATGGCAGACAACAATGATTTTGAAGATAATGTAATCTTTATTCGCCGTACAGCTAAAACCTACCAAGGTGGACGTCGTTTTCGCTTTGGTGCTATGGTGGCAATTGGTGACCGTAACGGCCGTGTGGGTTTAGGACTTGGCAAAGCCAAAGAAGTGCCACTTGCGGTGCAAAAAGGACAATACTTTGCGCGCCGGAACCTCATTGAAGTACCCATTGAAGAACCAGGTACAGTTCCTCACGAAGTTATTGGCACACACGGTACTAGCCGCGTCATGCTCAAGCCTGCTGGAGCTGGTACAGGGGTTATCGCTGGTAAAGTGCCACGGGCTATTATTGAACTTGCTGGCTACCGCAACTTGCTCACTAAAGAGTTTGGGTCACGCAATCCAACAAACGTTGCGTATGCTGTTATTGAAGGTCTCAAACAACTCAAAACGTTTGAAGAAGCGCAGCGTGAGAAGGAACTAGCGCAATGAAATTAACGCTTAAGCGCAGTTTAATTGGGGTGCGTAAAAAGCACCGTGACACAGTTAAAGCTTTAGGGTTGCGCAAAACGGGCGATCAACGCGAAGTTCACGCTACACCTGCCATTAAAGGCATGGTTGCGCAAGTTGCGTATCTTTTGGAAATTGAAGGTGCCTCATGAAATTAAACGAACTTGCTCCTGCGCCGGGGTCTAAAACCAAACGTCGCCGCGTGGGCCGCGGGCTTGGCTCAGGATCAGGTAAAACTGCTGGGCGCGGTCAAAAAGGACAAAAAAGCCGTAGTGGATTTAGTCAAAGTCCTGGTTGGGAGGGTGGTCAGTCTCGGTTGATTGAACGCTTACCCAAGCGTGGGTTTAACCGTTACCGCATTCCCACCCAAGTTGTGAACTTGCGCGACCTCAACCGCTTTGATGAAGGAGCTACGGTATCTGCTGAAACCTTGTATCAAAAAGGGTTAATACGCCGTCAAAACCGCCCTGTCAAATTGCTAGCTAAGGGATCGCTCGAGGTCAAAAATCTTAACGTAGATGTTACCGCTTGCAGTGCAAGTGCACATGCTGCTGTCACTGCCCAAGGAGGAAAGGTCACCGTTCGTACTGAGGCAGAACCTGAGGCAAAACGCTAATGTTAGATGCGTTTCGTAACGCCCTTATCATTCCTGAGGTACGTACTAAGCTCATTGTTACCATTGGGCTTCTTGCGCTGTACCGTTTGGGTGTGTTTATCCCTACACCTGGAATCGACATTGACGTACTGCGCAACCAGTTTCAAACCCAAGGTGGTGTATTTGAACTACTAGGGTTTATTACTGGCGGTAACTTTGAGGTTTTCTCCATTTTTGCACTTGGCGTTATTCCTTATATTACGGCAAGTATTATTATTCAGTTGCTAACCTCGGTATATCCGCCGCTTGAAAAACTTGCTAAAGAAGGTGAAGAAGGTCGCCGCCAGATTACTCAGTACACGCGCTATGGCGCAATTGGTCTGGGTGCTATTCAAGGTCTGTTTTTAGCTATTGCACTTTTGGGACCAAGTGGCGCGCTCAAAGTGGGTTGGGGTAATGGCCCTTTCTTTTGGTTTGTCGTCATGATTACCCAAGTTGCTGGCATCGCTATTGTGATGTGGATGGGCGAAAAAATCTCAGAGTACGGTATCGGTAACGGCCTCTCGCTTATCATCTTTGCTGGTATTGTTGCTAACTATCCGAGTGCTATCGCCCAACAATTTCAATTAATTGCATCGGGTGAAGGCAATTTGTTTGGACTAGCTATCTTTTTTGTGTTGCTTGTTGTTGCTATTGCTGGTATGGTGCTTATTCAACAAGGTGAACGCCGTATTCCTGTGCAATATGCTCGCAAAGTTGTTGGCAGGCGCGTCATGGGCGGGCAGACAACCTACATCCCGTTGCGTGTCAATGCTGCGGGCGTTATTCCGGTCATCTTTGCCGTGTCGGTCATAGTTATTCCAAGTACACTTATTGGCGCGTTCCCAACTGTGTTGTGGTTGCAAAATATCGGGGCATGGTTTAACCCTGGGGTGTGGCAAGGGCTTATTACCAGTACCATTTTAGTAGTTGCGTTTACCTATTTTTATACGCAAATTTCGTTCGATCCACGCCGTATCAGTGATAACCTACGAGAGTACGGTGGGTTTGTGCCTGGGGTTCGTCCGGGACAACCTACCACTGACCACCTAGCCCGTATTACTCACCGTATTACCTTGTGGGGCGCACTATTTTTGGGCTTTGTCAATGCCACGCCGCAACTTCTTGGTTGGATTACCGGCGTAGGTCAGTTGGCGTTAGTGTTTTCAGGAACAGGTCTGCTGATTGTTGTTGGGGTGTCTTTAGATACATTAAGGCAGCTCGAGTCACAGTTGCAAATGCGCCACTACGACGGCTTTGTAAGCAAAGGACGTATCCGCGGCCGCGGGAGGCGTTTTTAGTGTCGGAGTTAGCTTCAGAGGTGCTTTTGCTTATGGGACCGCCCGGTGCAGGCAAAGGTACTCAAGGTGATAAACTTGCTCGAGCGCGGCGCTTGCATAAGCTATCTACGGGGGATATGTTGCGCCATCATGTGCGTGAGCAAACCGAGTTAGGTCAGCAAGCCAAGCGTATTATGGATGCAGGTGATTTAGTCCCTGACGGGCTTATAGTAGAT
>CAZMCW010000104.1:0-2600 GCA_964564405.1 uncultured bacterium | reverse complement strand
CTAGCCTCAACGGCGATGCTAACGTACGCGTGTTATTTGACGGTTTTCCTAGAACAACAGCTCAAGCTGAAGCTCTTGATGCACTGCTTGCAGAACATCAAGTAGGTCTTACGGCTGCTGTCTTGCTCGAGGTTCCCCAAGATATGTTGGTGTCGCGCTTACTAAAGCGCGCGCAAGAAGAAGGCCGTAGTGACGACAACGAAACAACTATTCGTAACCGTATGGCTGTTTATAACGAGCAAACAAAACCATTAGTCGAGTATTACAGCGATCATCAAGTGCTTCGTACAGTTGATGGTGAGGGAAGTGTTGAAGACGTGTTCGCACGTATTTCTGGAGTGTTGTCTTGATTCTCAAGCGAAACAGTGAAATTGACCTGATGGCCGAAGCTGGTGTCATCAACCGTTATGCACTAGAGACCGTTGCCAAAGCGGTACGGCCTGGTGTTACCACGGCTGAGCTTGATGCTATTGCTGAAGATGCCATTCGTTCACAAGGGGGAACGCCAGCGTTTTTAGGCTATCCAGGTAGTAACACAGATTTTCCTGCTTCGCTTTGTACATCTATCAATGACATTGTCGTACACGGTATTCCAGATGATACCAAATTGCGCTCAGGCGATATCATCTCAATTGATATAGGTACTTTCTACAAAGGTTATGCAGCCGATATGGCTTATACTTTTGCTGTCGGTGACGTACCTGAGCGTATAAAACAACTACTTGTTGCAACGGAGCGGTCGCTTTACGCTGGCCTTATGCAAGCTTACATTGGCCGCCGCATGGGAGATATTGCTGCTGCGGTTCAGCAGGTTGTTGAAGAAGCTGGTTTTTGGGTTGTACGTGAATTTGTAGGCCACGGCATTGGCACAAGTTTTCACGAATCACCTGAAGTACCTAATTACGGTGATCCTAGACGCGGTGTTAAGTTGCGTCACGGGTTGGTATTAGCTATTGAACCCATGGTAACAACGCGTGAAACCAGTGTTGCTATTTTGGAAGATGGTTGGACAGCGCCAACTCAAAATGGATCGTTAGCGGCTCACTTTGAACACACGGTGGCAATTACTAAAGACGGCCCACGTATTTTGACCGCTGAAGATCAAGCCCCCCTTTTTGATGTGGACGCGCTCATGGATCCTACGCCCTACATGTTTGCAGGAGGTGCCTATGGCAGCTAGAAGATCAAAAGGTGGCGGCCGGCGCGCACCTAGACAAGAAAGTGACCGTCCTGAAGAAACCAATCAAGACACGATTCGCACTGAAGGTGTGGTTCTCGAGGCCCGCCCTAATACAACTTTTTTAGTGCAGCTTGACGCTGGACCAGAAATTCTTGCTCATGTAGGTGGCAAGATGCGCCGTCACTACATTCGTATTTTGCCTGGGGACCGGGTTGTCCTTGAAATTAGCACATATGATCCTGAAAAAGGGCGCATTGTTTACCGAAAATAAAGTTTACCGCAAATAAACTAGTTCTACAGCACAACGCACGAAGCTAATCCAGTATCAAGCTAGATATTGGCACACTATAAAGACGTTGACAAGATGTAAAAAGGAGAAGACATATGAAAGTCCGCGCTTCTGTAAAACCGATGTGCGATAAGTGCCGGGTGGTTCGTCGTCATGGCAAAGTATTTGTGATTTGCTCGGTTAACCCCAAGCACAAGCAAAGGCAAGGTTAATTATGGCACGTATTGCTGGGGTAGATTTACCTAGAGACAAACGTATTGAACACGCACTTCCTTATATTTATGGGGTGGGGTTGAGCCGCTCGCGCAACGTTTTAGCGGTAACCGAAATCAATCCAAATACCCGCGTTAAAGACCTTACCGATATAGAAGTATCTCAATTGCGCGACGCTATTGAGAAAAACTACAAAGTAGAAGGTGACTTGCGACGTGAAGTGCAGCAAAACATCAAACGACTTATGGACATTGGTTGTTACCGCGGGTTACGTCACCGCCGTGGGCTTACTGTTCGTGGTCAATCGACTAAAACCAACGCGCGTACCCGCAAAGGTCCTCGTAAAACCGTAGCTGGTAAGAAGAAAGCAGCGAAAAAATAATGGCTAAAGCAAAGACGGGCGGCAAAACCAAAAAACGCGTTAGACGCAATATGAGCGAAGGCAAAGCGTTTATTCATGCTAGTTACAACAACACGATTGTTACTATTACCGATATGGACGGCAATACCGTTGCATGGTCAAGCCCAGGTCATATTGGCTACAAGGGGTCTAAAAAAGGAACGCCGTACGCTGCTCAGTTAGCTGCAGCTGACGCAACCCGTAAAGCCCAAAATTTTGGAATTAGCCAACTGGATATTGTCATTCGTGGTACAGGTTCGGGCCGTGAACAAGCGATTCGCTCAATCCAAGCAACTGGCGTTAACGTTCGTTCAATTATTGACGACACACCTGTGCCGCACAATGGTTGCCGCTTGCGCAAGCGCAAGCGTATGTAAAGTGCTGCTGGTTTTGCTAGTAGCAAATAAACACAAAGCACGCGTGCTTAACCAACTAAGTAACTAAGTAACTAAGTAACTAAGTAACATAAGTAACTAAGTAACTAAGTAACGGGGTTTTCCTCAAAAGTACCGAGCTTT
>CAZMCW010000103.1:0-13553 GCA_964564405.1 uncultured bacterium | reverse complement strand
TTGGGCTTGCCTGTTTTTTGGGCTTGCCTGTTTTTTGGGCTTGATCTAGTTTTTGTCCCAACGGCATAAAGCACAATGTTGATAAAATCATTGTAGATGTGTTTTTGTGTCTCGAGTAACCGGCACATGTACTTCTGCTTGTAAGTAGATAGATACCAGCTACGCAAGGCAACTGTAAATAAATTAGTAGTAGGATTTACACTTAGCAGGTTGTAGATGATGATTTTATGCTGTCGGTGACGCAGATACACGACTTATACGTAAAGCAAACAAGCAAGTATACTTGTAATTATGCTGATGTCATTTGTAATAGATGTCGCCAGCGATATGCTCGTAATGGTGACACCGTTTTGATCAAACTCAGCTTTGTTAATAGCGTGAGCAGAGTGGCTCGAGGTCACCTCAAGCAACTTCGAGCCATCTATGTACATACTTTAAGCAGTTCCAGGGTTAGTTTCCCCACACTAATTAGGTCGGTTTTTACTCCCCCAGGTCGCACGTGTAATTGCCTGTGGCAGTTGCTTATGGAAACGCTATAAGTTTTCACATTTGTAAAGGTGTGATGTTTGCAAAGATATACAACTTTGAAAACGCGCCTAAATATTCACTATCATCTCGCCAATTAATACTAAAGTGATGCTTTGATGTCGCTTTGCGGCATCAAAATCGCTCGTGTTTACGAAGTACAGCGCAGCTCGAGCGTACCCTTAGATGATTCAGACGATGACATTCCAGAGTCAACTTGGGATAAGACCCACTAAGTTCGGCGCATGCCGCGCCCGTCCCAACCTGCATACGAATAAAACCGGCCCGCTTGACGCTCGCGCAAGTAGTTCGCTAGAGGATCGCGTAAGGGCGGAATGGGGATGAGCGTTTCAACTTCCTCAACTGGGAAAAAGCGCGCTTCTACAATAAACCCGTCAGGGTCTTTAGGGTTTAGTAGCCCTTCATAGTCAGCCAAAAATGCAAACGACACTGCTCGATCGTTACGCCGAATGTCTTCAACGTGTACAGCATACGCTAGGTGATGCACCCGGGTGATGTTCAACCCAGTTTCTTCTTTGACCTCGCGGGAAAGTGCGTCTAAGGTGGATTCGCCACGTTCTACAATGCCTCCAGGCAAGGTGTAGCGCACATTTCCATAACCCTGCCAATCGTTACCAACCAGCAACACGCGCCCTTGCGCGTCGAGCAAGATTGCGGCGGCAACGACAAACTCACGCCGTCCCACCGGCGGCTTCGGCGGGTTGCGCCATCTCGCTAAGGCGTCTGCTTTGTTCAGCTTCAGTAAGCGCTTGGGTGAGTTCATCGATGCTGCCCAACATAATGTCGTTTAAATTGTGGGTTGTGTAGCCAATCCGGTGGTCGGTCACGCGCGACTGCGGAAAGTTGTAGGTGCGAATTTTTTCGCTGCGTTCACCTGTGCCAATTTGCACCAAACGGGCTTCACGGGCTTCAGCTTCGGCACGCGCCCGTTCGCGCTCTAACAACCGCGCTCTAAGGACGGTAAGGGCTTTTTCCTTGTTTTTAATCTGCGATTTACCGTCCTGACAGGTCACAATAATCTCATCTGATGTGCCCGGTTTGTAGGTAACGCGCACAGCTGAATCTGTGGTATTAACCGATTGGCCACCCGGACCCGACGACCTGTAAACGTCAACCCGGTAATCCTCTGGTGACAGGTGAAAGTCTACGTCATCTGCTTCGGGCAGGACCGCTACGGTGATGGTACTGGTATGAATGCGGCCTTGGGTTTCGGTGGCTGGCACGCGCTGCACGCGGTGCACACCAGACTCGTACTTAAACTTGCTATAAGCACCTTTACCAGTAATTTCAAAGCTCACTTTGCTGTAGCCACCTAGCGCGTTGTCGTAAGAGTCGAGCAGGTCAGTGTTAAACCCTAACGTGCCAGCGTAGCGTAAATACATTTGCAAGACTTCAGCGGCAAACAAAGATGCTTCGTCGCCACCGGCAGCAGCCCGAATTTCAATGATGACATTTTTGTCATCGAAGGGGTCTTTGGGGAGGAGCAAACGCTCGAGCTCTTTTTCCAACCCTGCTTGCTTAGTTGTTAATTCAGCAAGTTCTTCACGGGCCATCTCAGCAAGTTCCGGGTCGTCGAGTGCGTCATTGGCATCTTTTAAGCCAGTTAGCACCGCGTTGTATTCGTCATATACTTTCATGACGGCCGCCAGTTCACCGTAACGTTGCATGGCGACCTTGTAGCGCGCTTGATCATTGATGAGCGCCGGGTCAGCTAGGCTGGTCTCGAGCGTCTCAAATTCTTCTTTAAGGGCCTTGAGTTTATCTATCATTAAACCCAGTCTACCGCTAAGCTGGCAACCACGCCGTTGTGATTCATCCATTACTTGTAGCGTTTCCACGAGTAACTGCTACAGGTAGGTGCGCATGCAACCTAGGGGAGTCAAAACCGACCCACTCAGTGCAGAAAAACTAATTCTAAAACCAGCACTATTAAGAGACGTATATTTGAAGGCTGTGCGCTATGATCAGGTTTGCAAACCCAGCACTGTGCTAATCTCTATCTGTGGCGCAAGACCATTACCATATTTTGGGAATTACCGAAGATGCCGACCTGCAAACGGTTCGCAGTGCGTACCGGCAACTTGCCAAAGTGCATCACCCTGATCTAAATCCCGGCGACCCTTATGCAGACGCGCTGTTCCAGCGTATTAATGCTGCCTACAGCGTGTTATCTAATCCAGAGTCCCGCCGCAATTATGATCTTGTGCGACAGCATGGTCACGAACCTCAACCAGATTACGAACCTCAAGCAGGTGTAGGGCGAACAACTAGATCCTCAACAACGTCAACAACGTCAACAGGCTGGTCAAAGCGGCCTGCCCCTAATGCATCCGCGCGAGACGTCAACCCAGGTGACTTTACCGACGCGTTTTTGCGCACCGACATATTTGCCACTATGATGGCAAGAAATATTAAAGAACAACTGCGCGGTCCCACGTTTGACCTGCGTGCGCTACCTGTGGACCACTACGTTATTTTGACGGTGTTAGCTGTTGTGTGTTTGTTGATACGGCTCGAGGAAACCAACCTCAGCTTTAGCGTGACCAAGTGGTTAGTTTTTGCAGTTTATGTAGCTATCTCAACCTGGTGGGCACATGGGCTCAGGTCACTAGAACGCTTCCGCCCCGACCTACTGGGCAGGTTTGATATCTTTATTGTTCATGCCGTATCATTTGTGGCTACAGCCATGGTCACGCCACCACTTATGTTTGTGACTTGGGCTGCCCAGATTATTCCCCGACAAATGGGGTAGTCGTCACAGCAACCAGACAATTTAGTAGCATAACAGGTATCAACTGGTTAGCTACAACCGCAGTTCTAGAATTTAATGTCACAGACTGCAAACTCTGCTCTAAATTGAAAGCCCTGCGGTTGAAAGTTGCACAGCTCGAGGCTGTACGTTGTGGTTAGGACTACAAGCTAGATTCCGTGCTAATCTCTAAGCGTGGCGCAAGACCATTACCACATTCTAGGTATTGATGAAGATGCCGACCTGTCAATTATTCGCAGTGTGTATCGGCAACTTGCTAAAGTGCATCACCCCGATCTAAATCCTGGCGACCCTTATGCAGATGCTCTGTTTCAGCGTATCAACACTGCTTACAGCGTATTATCTAATCCAAAGTCGCGCCGCGATTACGATCTTGTGCGGCAGCATGTGCAGGAAACTCAACCAGACATAGATCAAACAACCACTAGGTCAACAACATCAACAGGCTGGTCGAAGTGGCGTCACACAAATACCCCCCAGCACGACGTCAACCCAGGTAATTTCACCAACGAGTTTTTGGGCACCGACATTTTTGCCACCATGATGGCAAGAAACATTAAAGAACAACTGCGTGGGCCTCGCTTTGACCTGCGTGCGCTGCCAATTGTGCACTATGTGATTTTAGGAATCTTGGCTGCATTTTATGTACTCGTACGGCCTTTAGAACCTAGCATATTGTTTAGCTTGATCAAATGGTTTATTTTTGCTGTTTACACAGTCATCTCAACAACATGGATTCACGGGCTCAGGTCACTGGAGCGCTTTCGCCCCAATTTACTGGGCAGATTCGACGTTTTTATTGTTCACGCGATATCGTTGATAGTCACGGCACTGCTTACTTGGCCATTTGTAATTGTGGTTTGGGGAACTGCCATGTCGTGAAATCATCATTAAGGCTCAGCCAGCTAGATCGTGCAACGCTACTGCTAACGCGCGCACACCGTTAGTGATGTCCTCAGGTGACGCATATTCATCTGGACGGTGGGAAATACCCTCTTTACAAGGGATAAAAAGCATCCCGACTGGACAAACCTGGGCCATGAATAATGTGTCATGGTAGGCACGGCTCACCATGTGCTGCCAAGTTAAGTTGAGGCTATCTGCAGCACGTTCGCAGGCTTTCATAATCAACTTGCCACAACTTGCGGGTGCGTCTGCGTTGAGCACATCCACCTGCGCTGTCACACCACGCTGAGAGGCAATATGGGCAATGCGGGTTTGCATGTCTGCCACCATGCCGTCGCGGCGAGCCAGGTCTGTATCACGGCAGTCGATGGTAAAGCTAACCCGGCTGGGAATGCTGTTAACCGCACCGGGGTGAACGTCAAAGATGCCCACCGTCGCCACACTGTCGTGGGTTGACGTTGTTTGGGAGGCTGCTACTGCAATGTCTTCGGCGGCCAGAGCCATTTCTGCGGCAGCAGTAAGTGCGTCATGGCGGCTAGGCATGAGCACGGCACCTGCGTGCCCGCCTTGACCGGTTACGCTTACCGTTAAACTCGCAGGTGCAGCAATGGCTGTCACTACGCCGAGGTTGAGATTATGTTCCTCGAGCAACGGCCCTTGTTCAATGTGAAGCTCCAAAAACGCATGGTAATTACCCTTAGCTAGCGCAACCTCAGCTAGCTTGCCCGGAATACCGCGCGCGCGGCGCACCTCATCTGGTGACGCGCCCGTATCATCACGCAACCCTTGAATATCCGCTACAGAAAGTACACCACCTAGCGCCCGGCTCCCCAGACAACCGATCCCAAAGCGGGTGGGTTCTTCAGCGGTGAAGATGATGAGCTCGAGGCTGCGCTTAGGTTTATAGCCAGCTTCTTGTAGTGCCCGAAACGCGGCTAGTGCGCCAAGTACGCCCACAGTGCCATCATAGCGCCCTGAAAACGGGATGGCATCTATGTGAGACCCTGTTGCCACGGCAGGAAGTTCAGGGTTACGCCCAACCCAACGTGCCAACAGATTACCTAGAGCGTCTTCGCGCAAGCTCAAGCCCAACGCTTCACACAGCGTTTGAAGGTACGCGCGCGCGGCCATGTCCTCATCGCTAAACAGCACGCGGGTAACTGCAGGTGCAGATACTGCTGAGAACATAGCAAGTGTCTCGAGCTCATCTGTTAAACGTTGCGTGTCAACCTTCAAATTATTGATCAGGCTATCTGGTGACTTGGCATCTGGTAACTTAGCATCCAAACTCATACACCATGCTAGCTTATTGAACTCAATATTGTGCCTAATCAAGGTGCTTCATCCAGGTGTTTGATCCAAGTTCTCAATCAAAGTGCTTCATCAAGGTACTTGATCAAGCTGATCTATTTTTGATCTCTGCCAAGCGCTGCATGTCTGCAGCTTGCGTTGCTAAGGGCGTAAACGACACATAGTTGTGTGCTAGCGCCCAGCGGTCACTACCGGGAGCAGGGTCGTCTACGCCAACGTAGGTTGACCAATACACAGGGCGTTCACGCGGGTCTCGAGCTGGCATAATCTTCCTACCATAGGCTGTCACAGATACAAATGTCCACCGTATGTCGGTGGCTCGAGCTTGCTCTGGGTAAGCTTGCGGTTGCCCTTCTACACGCGGTTTGTTCGATGGGCTGTAGGGGTCCACATCTTGATTTTGGACAGCTGGAAAATTTACGTTGAGTAGCGCAATAGCATGAGTGTTGCGCGCGTGAATCGCCTCAGCTAAGTAAGGTGCAAAAGACTGAAAATCTTGGTTGGGAGTAGGGTCAGCGGCACTCAATGCAATCGCGGGTATGCCCATTGCTACAGCTTGCCGGGCTGCTGCTACCGTACCCGAGTGCATGACACCGTAGCCCGCGTTGGCTCCCATATTAATCCCAGAAAGTACCAAGTCAACACCTGAAAAAAGACTTAACCCCACCGCCACGGCATCGGCTGGGGTACCGTTAATGCTGTAAGCGTCAAACGCATTTGATTCATTTGGCACAATCTTGACAGCGCTACTAGGTGTTGCCCGTAGCGGCGCGTAGACAGTAATGCTGTGACTGGTCGCAGACTGCTCTGAGGCTGGCGCGGCAACCACAACCTCACCGTGGGCCGCCGCCATACGAGCAAGTGTATGTAAAGCAGGACTGTGGATGCCGTCATCGTTGCTGATTAAAATTCGCATGAGATCACTATAAACTGCCCACGTGAAATCAACTAAGTAGCATTTCCACGAGTAATTACCACAGGCAATTGCGCGTGCGACCTAGGGGAGTAGAAATCGACCCACTCAGTGTGGGGGAACCAATCTTGGAACTGTTAAAGGTACTAAATCATCTGCGAAGTAGGTTGAAATAATCTTATTTAGCCCGTCTAGGATAGGAAGTCCTAAGAGCTTGTTAATTGCTCATAAGTTTCCCTGTCTGTGACGCTCTTTCTAAAACTTTTTCAGCTTATTACACAGAACATTTACTGTTTAAGTATTAGGATTAGACATTTGTAAATGCGACTCGCGTACGAATTGCGCTAGCCAGTTTGCGTTTGTAGGTTGACTGAGGAATTTCCACTGCCCCAAAGCGGCGCAGATGCTCAGTCATAAACTGAACATCGAACAAGCTGTAACCGTGCCCTCTCAAGTGCCTTGATAATGTGACTAGGGCAACTTTGCTGCTATTACTCACGCGGCTAAACATGCTTTCACCCGCAAATAGCCCGCCCACAGAGACACCGTAAAGCCCGCCTACGAGGCAGTCGTCTTGCCAGACTTCAATACTGTGGGCAAACCCCATGTTGAACAGGGCTGTATAAAGCTCAATGAGTTCATCATTAATCCAAGTTGTTTCCCGCCCTGGGGCTGGCGCGGCGCAAGCTCGCATGATCTCGGTAAAACACTGGTCGTAGCTAACCTGGAAGATATTTTTTCGTAAAACGCGCTTGAGCGACCGTGGTACATGTAGCCCGTCCAGCGGGATAATGGTGCGCGGGTCAGGGTCATACCAATAAACATCGCCCGTGTCTGGCTCTGCCATAGGAAAAAACCCCTGTGCATAAGCATAGATAAGCATTTCTGGGGTGAGCGTTTCTGCTGCCATTTAAGCTACTTGAGTACTGCTCACTGTCTTGACGACACCATCAATCATGGCAGGTGTTGGATACACGCTGCTGCTCACGCGGACAGCTGCGGCCGCAACAGCGTAACGTGCCAGAGTAGATACATCTTGCGATTCATACAAACTTACGAGTACGGCTGCTAGCAAAGTGTCACCGGCACCCACGGGCGTTACTGCTTTAACTTTAGGCGCGGGTACGATCACACAGGTATCACCCAACGCAAACGCAGCACCGAGTTTTCCTAGTGTCACAATCACTTGAGGAATGCCGCGTGCTTGCAAGTTGCGGGCGGCGCTGGCGGCTTGCTCGAGGCTCGTCACTCGCTCACCCAACAGCGTGTAAATCTCATCTTCATTGGGTTTTAAAAGCCACGGCTGTGCTTCAAAAGCAGCCGTCAAAGCCTCACCCGAAGCATCTACAATGACCCGCACCCCACGCGCTTGCCAAGTTGTGACCAGCGTCGCGTAAGTATTAGCAGATAGCCCCGGCGGCAAACTACCGGATAGCACAAGATACTTCGTTATTGCTGTTGATGGCGCTGTGGTTAATGATGTTGGTGATGTGTTTGATAATGCCGCTTCAAGACGTGTTTGGCAAGCTTGCCAAACGTCCTTAGTGAGGGCTGCGCCAGACGCGTTAAATTCGCTTAAAGTCCCATGTTGGTCAATGATCTTGGTGTTACAGCGGGTGTTGTGAGGGGTAGGGACAACTTGAAGTTCAAACGCCTCTTCCCTATTTTGGATAAGTTGCTTGCGTTCGTGCTCGAGTTCAGCCGCAATCATCGCGCCAAACGCACCACCCAACGGCGCAATGGCTGTACTGGCATAACCCAACTGAGCTAGCGCCCGTGAGACGTTGAGGCCTTTGCCACTAGCTTCAAAGCTGACATCCTGCGCGCGGTTGAGTTCACCGAGTTGAGGGTCAACCATCATCATGCGCATGTCGAGCGCGGGGTTTAGCGTCAAGGTGACGATCACGGTACTACTCTAACAAGTCACTACCGATTACGTCACCTCGAGGTCATTTCTCATTTAACATCAATATCAATGATGTCTGCAATGTTGTTAAGTCAAGATCAGCGTAATGATGTCCTTTTTTAAAGATGGCAAGGTATAGGTAAGCCAATCCTACGTAAGGGCATTTATCACCTCTTACGCCCAGCGGATGCTGTGGGCATCAAACGGACTCGGTAGGGCGTCGTGAACGGGGTACACGCGCACACCGTAGATAAGCCTGCCGGTAAACTCGGGCGTAAACTGAGCGCGGTAGAGGTTGCTGCCGTCTGCTCGAGTTTCCACCTTGGTAAGTTCTACCGTGCGCAAATTGGTTTCTAAGTCGTCACCTTCACGGCTGTAGACAAGTTCTACACAAATTTCACCTATGTCAACGTCTTTGGTAGTGACAGTTGCCATGACCTCGAGCGTGTCGCCAATGCGCTTGATAGCATCTGTCATGACATCTGCTGTAACCGAAACATTGTGCCAGTTTTGACTAACCTGCCGCTGCCAGTCAGCCAGTTTGGTCGCGGCAGCATAGTTATCTACCGCCATATAAGCAGCCCGCTCTGATGCTGGTGCGTAAAACATCTGCACGTAGTCTTTGACCATACGCTGGGCATTAAATTCAGGCGAGACACTTGCAATAGCTTGCTTGGAACGCTCGAGCCACTCGAGGGGCGCATCACGGTCATCCCGTTTGTAATAGAGGGGCACAACTTCACGCTCGAGCAGATCGTAAAGCGAGTCAGCATCACTGATGTCGGTTGTGTCGTCGTCATCGGTATCGGCAGTGTAGTCGCCACCAATTGCCCAACCGTTTTGACCGTCGTAACCTTCTGGCCACCAACCGTCCAAAATACTGAGGTTGAGAATACCGTTCATAGCAGCTTTTTGACCGCTCGTACCCGACGCCTCGAGCGGTCTGCGCGGGTTGTTAAGCCACACGTCGGTACCACGGGTAAGCGCGCGCCCCACAGCCATGTCGTAGTCTTCAACAAACAAAATTTTACCTGCAAAGCGGGCGTCTTTGGAAAGTTGTTGGATGGTTTCAATGAGCGCTTGCCCCGGTCTGTCAGCAGGGTGAGCTTTACCTGCAAAGACAAGTTGCACGTTTTTGCCGATGCCGTTTAAGATGTGGTCGAGCCTGTCTAGATCACTAAAGATAAGCGTAGCCCGTTTGTAGGTTGCAAAACGCCGCGCAAAGCCAATGGTGAGCGCTTCGGGGTTAAACAGACTTTGCACGTTGTGTAAGGCCGTTGGATTAGCACCATAACGCTGATACTGGCGCACCACGCGCCGCCGCAAAAAGCGCACACTTTGCGCTTTGAGGTACTTGCGCACCTCCCACAATTTGTGACTATCAAGCTCGAGCACAGCTTGCCACATATCAGCGGCGTCTAGGCGTGTGTGCCAGTCTTCAGGCAAAATTGACTCGAGTAGTTCGTACATCTCTGGAGCCAACCATGTTTTTAAGTGAACGCCATTGGTAATGTGACGAATTGGAATTTCATCGGTGGGTACCGCTGGCCATAAGTCGCGCCAAATGCGGCGGCTGGTGTCACCGTGAAGTTTGGCGACCCCATTGCGACCGCGGCTAAAACGCAAAGCTAGCGCAGGCATACTAAAGACCCCACCCCAACCTTGGTCGTGCCGGCCAAGACGGTGAAACTCTTGTTGGTTAAGCCCTAAACTGCCCCAGTAACCATTAAAAAACTCGTTGATAAGGTCAAACGCAAACGCGTCGTTACCGGCAGCTACTGGCGTGTGAACGGTGAACACGGTGCTAGCCGCCACAACTTGTTGGGCTTGCTCAAAGTTCATGCCTGCTTGCACAAACTCACGGCAGCGCTCGAGCGCCATAAACGCGCTGTGACCTTCGTTCATGTGCCATGAGGTCGGGCTGATATCTAGCGCGCGCAACAACCGCACACCACCAATTCCCAACATAATTTCTTGTGAGACGCGGGTGTGTTGGTCGCCGCCGTAAAGGCGCGACAACAAGTTGCGGTCTTCGGGAGTGTTACCTTCAACATCACTGTCTAGCAGGTAGACGTTAATTGAGCCTACCTCGAGCCGCCAAGCTCGCAAAAGCACATCGCGCCCCCGCAAACTCACACTTACATGGAGTTCGTCACCTGCACCGTCGGTAACTTTGTGAAACGGCATCTCTGAAGGCGCTAAGCGTTCGTAGACAGCTTCTTGACTGCCATCAGCAGCAACCCGTTGGTGAAAGTAACCCTCTGGGTACCACAAACCTACTGCAACCAGCGGCACACCTAAGTCAGACGCTGCTTTGGTGTGATCACCAGCCAGCACGCCCAATCCACCCGAGTACAGGGCTACCGCTTCGTGCCAGCCGTATTCAGCACAAAAATAAGCGTAGACGTGATCCTGAAAGTCAGTCATTGAAGCATCTGTCTTAAACCAACTAGCAGACTGATCAAGATAAGCTTCAAAGTCAGCAATGACTTGGTCATAGAGAGCTAGGTAGTTAGGATCGCTCGCAGCCCGCTCGAGCTGAGGTTGCTCAACGTCTCGCAACATTTTTAGAGGGCTGTGGCCGCGTTCGTCCCAAGTTTCCACATCCAACAAACGAAACAGCCTGCGCGCAGCAGGTTTCCACGTCCAGTACACGTTATACGCAAGTTGCTCTAACTTGCCAATGCGCTCGGGTACATGCGGTAAGACCGTCACATGTCCAAGAATATTCATCGTTTAACTCCATCCTTCGTTTTATACCTCAACGAGCTTTGTAACTTCACAAAAAGCACCTTAAAGACAACTCAACAACAACATACAAATACTATGAGTGCCGCTCAACTCATCTAGTTTTACAAAATAAAGGTCACACAAACGTGACGCCTCAACATGATACCTATGCTTCACAGGTTGTCGTTGTTCGTAACATGCCTAACGCGGGGTATTAAGGGGTTGAGGTTTGTGAGGTTAAATACCTTAATGTTCAACACCCAATCAAGCGTCTAGCTTGAGAAACTTAGTTAACCTGAATTCGATGTTTCAAAACAATCAGAAATACGTCTCTGACGCATATTATAAGATGGTTGTAAAAACTTTCAGTCATCAAACGGGACTCATTCAGGCTGTACAGCTCATATTTGATGTGCCCGAGAACATAATTTCTCTAGTATTCACACAAGATGCGCCTCTGACGTAAATTAACTCCGAGCTCAGGTTATATCAAATTGACTCTTGAATGTCATAGTCTAAATCATCTAAGGGTACGCTCGAGCTGCGCTGTACTTCGTAAACACGAGCGATTTTGATGCCGCAAAGCGACATCAAAACATCATTTTAGTATTAGTTAGGTATCTTGATGATTACCTGTACATACCTTAGGTTCTCTACATACCTCACGTTAACTGAGGCTCGAGCCTCACCCGCCACCTGCACAACCAGATATCGACTTTATCTTTACAAGTTAACAAGCGCATGTCAGTGACACGTAAACCTTTGCGGCATTCTTAATTTTGCGGCATTCTTAATTTTGAGGTCAGCAGCTAAGGACACCTAAGGTGTGTTAATCATTTCAACCTCAGCGCCTTGTCTGTGATACAACCGAGTGTGACTCAGCTTGGCATATCACCACGTTTTGGCATATCACCACGTTTTGGCATATCACCACGTTTTGGCATATCACCACATTGGCAGACATACTGGCAAATGTATTTGACCGTCTTGATACTTAGTACTAGCTGGTTACTTGCGCCTGCTCACGCACAGGAGTTGGCGGCGGCTACCACCCTGCTCGAGCAAAACGCAGCTAATGATGGTACAGATGATGGTTTTGGCATCGCTATAAGCCTCAACGACCTCGATGTTTCCGGTTGGACCATCGGCGCACGTGCTGAAACCGCTTGGGAAAGTTTGGCGCTCAGTCTAACTGCTTCCCGGCGAACCACGTTTGGCCCCCTAGGCAATGTACTGTTAGCAGGTGAAACAGGTATCACTACCGACCTAGACGGCTTTGTAACCCTTGGCGCGCGCGGCACGTTGGGGCCGGTGGGTGCCAACCTCAGCCTGTTTGCTTACAACGCGCACCCCGTTGTGTTTGATAGCCGTGAGCTGGCAAATACCACCCACCCACACTATTCACCTGTTTTATTGCAGGATGAAGTTGCCTTGGGGCTACAGTTTGGGGCGACCTACCGCTTGTCACGCGTGCTCATTGCCTCAGCTGAACCCACGCTTATTTACCTAACAGGCAGCGGGTTTGGCGGGCATCTGCAAGCTGGGGTGAGTTGGCGGCGCTTTATTAGTACCGACAATGTTGGGGTGTTGCTCGAGGGTGACCTTCACCCAGACGGCGACCAGGGTTACTTGGCAAGTGGCGTGGAATATCAACTAGCGCGGCGCGGGTTGCCGGTCATCACCGCGTCCGTGTGGTTAGGGCGCAGTTGGTTGGAGACAGAAGATGGGTTTGACCCCGGGGTGCGTTTGCGCATTGAAGACCGACCCGGTTTACTGCCCTTTGAGTATGCGCTCGAGGCTGCAGTTGAGCCCTTCCGCACAGACGCTCCAAATTACCGTCTTTCACTCGACACAGGTCTTGCGCTTCCGTTTGGAGATATTGATGTAACCGCGCGCAGTGTGTGGGGAGATACAGCGGACGTACTGGGGCTAGCTGAGTTTAGTTTGAGTGTTCAGTATGCGATTGGCTTCTGAAATCAAGTAGCGTTTCCACGAGTAACTGCCACAGGCAGTTGCGCGTGCAACCCAGGGGAGTAGAAACCGATCTGCTTAGCATAGGGAAACTAATCATAGAACTGTTATTAACATTATGATTGTTTTGTTTAGCTATTACTTTTAAAGTCTATTACGAACGATTTTTTAACGCTGAGGTGTCATCTGGAATAAGCGCGATGAGACCACGTAAAGCTTTGTTCACCGCTGCGGCATTAAGAAAGTAGGCACGCACGTCAGGGTCTAGATAAAGCAGTTCAACGGGTTCGTGCGCCGTTGTTGTTATCGTGCCCTCAGGATGAATGTTCGTAAGACACATAAGGCTGTCCCCAAAAGCGTTGGTATCTGCTTTGCTCACCGTTAGAAAAGTCGTAGTGCTCGAGCAGTTCATCAGTCTCAGGCTTAACTATTGAGGTTTGCTTGGTTAGGACTTTCGCTAGTGAGGAAAAAGGGATATCATTGCAGACATCATTACGAAA
>CAZMCW010000102.1:6212-13561 GCA_964564405.1 uncultured bacterium | reverse complement strand
CAGGCAACGTGCAAAATGCCGACAAACAAAGCGTTCAACTAACGAGTGTTCTTTTGGGCATACGATCGGTTGAGTGCGCTTACGGTAAGAAGAGGAAGTTGCAATTCCATCATAGAGGATATTCAGGTATTTTGTAAAGTGTAGACTGTTGACAAAATGGGCTATATCGCACATTTACCTTGTGCGCGTTCGTATGTAATACCAGTATTTGATAGTGCTAATACTAGATAAGTACCTCTACTAGATAAGTACCTCCTATTTGGAAACCGCAGTTTTCAGATAGCGTTTAGCGGTTAAGGATAGGCGCTGCTGAATTTGGTAAGTATCATTTTTCAACTTGGAGGTACTCAGTACGAATGTTGATATTGCCCATGTCAGGGTTGTCATACGTGTATTGTAGACAGCAAATGTCAGGAGATCGTGATTTCATGACATTGATAGTGCATTACTCGAATAAGATGTTTTAGACGAGCAGTCCTAGACGATCACGTAGTCATAAATAGTCACGCAATCCTAGACGGTCGTCAAGAAACAGGTGGAGGTATAGGCGGTTGACCTTGTTGTCTGCGACCTAGCCGTTCACGGCGCGCGCGTAAGTAGCGTTTGGCACGTTTGACGCCAAATACGGCGAGCCAAGCAGCTAGACCTAATGCAAGCACCGGAAAGATTACCGCCAAAACTCCCATAATGAACGAACTGATCGTCTCAAATAAAGACACAACAGGCGCAAATGGGCCGCTGACTGCGCGTGCGCCAGATGTAACAACTTGAATGCCCAGTGCAGGTATACCTGCAACAAACAGTGTGGTGCCAACATTTAGCTCGGGTGCGGCAAAAGCTGCTACCAGGGCAGAAGACAAAGGGGCACCACCTAAAGCAACGACATCTAACCCGCTACCGAGTACAGGCACACTAAACGCACCTAGCTCGAGCAAATTCAATATCATAAGCACCATTAGCGCTTCACCTGAATCAAGCCACGCAGCTGACGCAGGTAGTGTATAAAACGGTGTTTGACCGCCGAGGGCAAGTGCTAAAGGTGGCATAGACATACGCAACCCACCAGTAGATCCCAAAGCTGCTGCAAGCAGTAGCGAACTCAAATATTCCATGATGTCCTTCCCAAAATGCTGTTACACTAATAAAACCGAAAAGCATCGCGTACAAATTCACCAGCGTAGAGGCTTGCAAAGTTACCCCAAAAGCCGTTGTCTACGTCGTGCAAGAGTTGGTGTTGAACCTGCGGACTTATGTGTCTTCGGTCGGTGATTGTCGCAGCAGCCTCGAGTGAGGCATGTAAAATACTGTTGCCAATACCTTCTACAAGCGCGTCGCTAGACGTGCTACAGCCAAAACTGGCACATTCGTAACGGGTTCGCAGCGCGCGTGCAAAAAGCTTGTCCCAAAAGTCAACAGTGTGAGTTGTTAAATGATAGTTGCTGTGTCCGCCGGCATAGTTACGCACTAAAATGTGCAAACAGGTTGTGCGCGTAAACGGACCTACAAAAACAATTTCAGAGCGGTTACCTGGCAAACTTGCCGTACCAATGAGGTTGGTACGTTCAGCATCGCTGTAAACATACATATCAAAGTCGGCGTGACCGTGTTCAGGACGTAAGGTAATAACTCCCAAAGTGTAAAGTTGTTGCGGACACCAGTGAACAATACGATGCTGTCCGGCATCTAAGCTGATGTTCGTCTGCGCGTACGTAACCCCCGTTGCCGCTAGTACCACAAGTAGCCCGAGCCACGTTAACTTTTTGAGCACCGTTTTGTAACGTTCAAATAATTTGTGCTGCAACTGAGGATTACAAGATTCAGATATAGAAGGTTTGGGCATGAAAGATTTAGACGTATTAGATGTAGAAGTACGAAGGGGACGCATAAGCTTTTCTCCTTTTGCAATAGTACAGTTCGTTTATTACAATACAACCCAGTAAGCAAACTTTCTCAATAGATATACCTCGCTAAAATTGGTTATGCATAGTTAGTTATGTAACAGATGGACACCTTTCTTTTCTAAGTAGTTTTAACTTACATAATGAGTACAAAAATCATTGTACGTCAACTGCTTATTCATGCCTAAATAACCCATAATATGGATTCAATCGGGTACAGGGCGATCGCTATTGCTATCCATATCGTTGTTACTACCATCATCAGGATTGTTGTCATTATTACCGCTATCACTGTTACTTTTGTCATCGCTAGTCCTGCAACTACCAGCGTTACCGGTATTACAATGAAGGTCATTATCATTAGCGGCGTTGGTAGCAATGTCATTATTATCCAGTGTATTTATACGCTTGCCAGCAGTATGAGTATCAAGGGTATCAGTGCAAATGAGCTGCATATATAGGTGAGTGGGCGGGTTGAGATTAGAAGCTAGCTCGGCACTGATTGGTTCAGTGACAGGCTCAGTGGCAGGCCTAGTGGAAGCCTCAGCGTGTACTTGTTCAGAATGAGCTGTGATGTGTCGTTGGAGCTTGGGCTGGCTGGTAAGCTGAAGTTGATTGATGTTGTGATGCTGGACAAGAGCTTGAAGTTGATGGTTGGCTTGAAGTTGGCGAATTTCTCGAGGAACATAGTGGGCGTACTGCCGAGGGCGAAGTGACCAAGTGTCACTGTAGTTGGATGATGAATGCTTAGATGATGAATGCTTAGATGATGAGTACTTGGATGATGAGTACTTGGATGATGAGTACTTGGATGATGCGTGCTGAAAGGGTGCGTGTTTGGATGATGCGTGTTGAGATGACGGCTCGAGCCACCCCGCAACTTGGCTCAACGAATCCAAGCACAACGCTTCTAGGAACTTGCGCAAGTTTACAAGGTTGCGCAAGTACGCCAAGCTCAACGGGGCACTGCTACGGATGCTGATATGATCCCCATCGCTATCTTGCCAAAGCCGTAGCAAGTAATCTTTCATCGTTAACCATTATGCGTTTAACTTGGCAACGAACTGGCAACGAACTGCTAGCACATGAGTCGTTCGTGAGTAATGCACTTAAAATATACGGCATCATCACGTTAAATGCCCTATCAACCATAGCCATTTTTACTTTCCCAAGAAGGGTTTGTTAATGTCTAGTTACAGTTGAACGCGTAGAGTGATACAGTGTGCTACAAACTCACGTTAGATATATTTGTGGTCTAGGTACATCACCTGTATATCGTTTACATGTTGCTGTGCTCGAGCAACTCCCCCAGCTAGGGGAGTGTGTCCAGTCAAACGTGTTCAACCTAGTTTATAAGCACCCATAAACCCTAGCAACTTGCCTAAATCTTCTAAAACCTTAAGCTAACACTTCACTTGGAGTATGTATAACTTTCCAATATGAAACGCTCGTAAGACGCTATGAAGGTATGCTGACCCTACAATGTCACCGGAAATGTCACGCCAACATCACTGGCAATGTCACGCTAACATCACCGGCACTGTCACAAGCTCTTCAGGTGCATGTCTATCAAGCAGATCTCTACCTGCATCTCCAGCTATCGCCACACTATCTTCTGCCCTAACAGCTACTGCCACAGTATCTACTGCCTCAACAGCTACCGTCCCAAAGTACTTCGTCGCCACAACCGTCGCCACAACCGTCGCTCCAACCGTCGCCACAACCGTCGCCCCAACCGTCGCCCCAACACCCGCAAAAGATACAACCGCATTTGCAAGGTTGCAGTTTTTGCAAGCGCGAGGAGCACCTATAAGTAGTAGAGCACCTATAAGTAGTAGAGCACCGACAAGCAGATGTGGCGGTACGCATGAGCGCATTTAAGTTACATCTTTTTGGTAAACCTGCGCTCGCTGGCAGTGAGTTACTCGAGCGCATGCCCCTGTTGGTGCTAGCTTACCTAGCCGTGGAAGGTCCGCAAGACAAAACAGCCCTTGCCAACCTTTTTTGGGACAAACAACCCGACGAGCAACGCCGCTACAAAGGCCTGTCTGAAGCGCTACGGCGTATTAACGACCGTGCACCTGGGGTTATTGAAGAATATCAACCAAGGTCACCCCAAATTGCACCAGCTGCTGCGTCTACCCAAAGCGCCCGCAAGACAACGCGCGTGCTCAACACCCGTGCGCGCCAGCGGGGTACGGTGCAACTCATTATTCCCAGCGACACCCGCGAGCTAGACGCAATGCTCGAGCAAAGCAACTATCAACGCGTACTCGACATCTACCAAGGGCGCTTTTTAGAGGGTCTAGAAGGCTACAAACGCTTGTCTACCGTTGCTGGGGTGGAGTGGTTTTTAGAACGCCGCGACCACTTTCAAACCGTTGTACTAGATGTTGCGTTGCGCCTTGGTGAAGCCGCCGCCAAACAAGGCCAGCTAGCGGCTGCTGCACGCTACGCAACCCGCGCTTGGAAAATAGACCTAGACGTCGCCGGAGGTAGCCCCGACGATCTGCGCCGTATGCACATGTTGCTGCTAGCTGCTCAAGACGACCAAGCTGCTGATGTGGCTGCTAAAATTCGCGACAACTTTGAAGACATTCGCTTGTGCGAAAGCCGCAGTGAAGCCATTGCGCGGCTCGAGCGCCGGTTTAACGTGCCGCGCCCGCCTGTGTTATTTGGCCGCGACGCCGACCTCAGCTACCTGCGCGACCAACTAGACGCAGGCCGCAAGATCATCACGCTAACGGGTCTGGGGGGTGTTGGCAAGTCCGCGCTGGCGCTTGCGCTCGCCGACCACGTGCGCGGTAAAGCTTTGTGCGAAGACGGTTTGGTGATGGTGCGTTTAGACACCCTGCCCGAAAGCAGCCGCCCCGAAGACTTTTTAGATGCGTTTGCTCGAGCGCTAGGTACTGCCCTGCCCGCAGACGCCATCACTCTAGAAAGCTTAGCTGACCACGTCGTGCAGCGTTCTATGATGTTAATTGTCGATAACGCCGAGCACCAAGTGCAGCACGCCGGGCTCATTAGTGCGTTGCACGAACGCTGCCCCACGCTTACCTTCATCATCACCTCCCGCCAAGCGCTCACCATTCAGCACGAACTTGTGGTGAACCTAGACGGTTTAGGGTTTCCCAACCAGTTACCAGATGCCGCTACAACGTCTGACCCATCTGTTTGTGAACAGCCTGCGGATAAACGTTCTGCTGATGTACTTGCTGACGGTGTAGTTGCTGACGGTGTAGTTGCTGACGGTGTAGTTGCTGACGGTGTAGTTACTGATGGTGAACGTCCTGCTGGTGCACTTCTTAATAGCGTCCCCAGTGACCTAAGCAGCGCCCGCAATTATCCGTCGTTAGCACTTTTAATTGAGGGCATAGAACAGCGCGGCAGCGTGGTGGATGTTGACAGTTTGCCCGACCTAGTTGCGCTGGCCCAACTTAGCGAAGGGTTGCCGCTGGCATTGCGCTTAGCTGCCCACTGGGTGAGCAACCTACCCAGCAGTTTAGTGCTAGAACACTTTCAAGAGGAACGCGATCTAGACGTACCCCAAGCAGACATAGACGCCCGCCACAACTCGTTAACGGCTGCGTTTGACTTTTCGTTTAACTTGCTGACCAAACGGCAACAGCAAGTGCTTGTTGCGCTTGCTAGTTTTGCGGGTAGTTTTAGCCATGAAGCGGCGCGGGCGGTAAGTGGTGCCAGCGCCAAAACGCTCATGGCGCTAGCCGCCGCCCACATGCTAATGCGCGACGGGCAACGGTTCCGGTTACACGCGCTTATTAAGCAGTATTTGCAAGGTAAAGCAGACGAACAAACCCACCGCACTGCCGCCACACGCCACGTAAGTTACTACTTTGAGATTTTGCGCAAGCACAATGAAACCAACACCCTGAGCAAGTTACCCACAATTTTTGCTCAGGATGAGGCTAATTTGAGAACTGCGTTTGAGGTGGGGATGCAGTACGAGATGTGGGATGTGCTAGCAGGTGGCGTGTCTGGATGGCGGCGGTACTACGAACTTCGTGAGCAGTTTAATTTAATACAGTCATTACTGTCAAAAGCTAATGCAATCAGCCCTGACAAGAAAAGAGCAGCTTTCATTAGTAATCTTGCGTGGGTTAGCTATAGGCTGGGTGAAAGCTTAGAGGCAAAAATATTAGGAGAGAAAGCCTACAAGCTTTGCCAAAGATATGAAAATCCCAGAACAATGCAAAGGATTCTCGATACTTTACATGCTGTAACATTACAACTTGGGTACTACAAAGAATCAATTCAGTATGCTGAGGAGAGTTTAGCAAATGCTTCCGGTGAGCACTTTTTAACTGCGACGGCTACAGGTAATTTAGGAGTTTCACTAAGAGAATACGGCAACTATAGAAGTGCTTTGACTCAAACCGAGAAAGCATATAAGTTCTATGAGAGAGTTAAACAAGATCAGAAATTAGCGTGGCTTGAAGTGAACATGGGAGTAATTTATTATCAAATGCATAACTTGGAAAAAGCCCGTTGTTGGCTCGAGCAAGGCATCTCTCGCCAGCAAACTTTTTGGCTCGCTAGACAAAAACTCTATTTAAGCATGGTTGCCCTTGCAGAAGATAGTTTTGAAGAAGCTCAAGAACTATGTTCGTTTGTATTAGACTCCACTCAGAAGTCCAAACGTAAGGTACTACACGCCGAAGCTCTCATCCAACAAGCGCGTATTTATCTAAAACAGCGTCAAGCTAAACAAGCATTTGAAGTTGTTCAAAACGCATTGGCTGAACTTGGTGAAACAGAAATGCGCAACCGTCAACTGCAAGCAGAAATGGTGCTGGCAGAAACAAACCTAGTGCTGGGCAAAAACAAACTAGCACAACAGCAATTATCTACCCTAGATGATCAACGGAAATCTTTATCTGCGTTTGACCAAAAAGGGCTAGACGGCTTGCTAGAACGTGCTAGTCATGTTTAGCTAAACTAAGTATTCTTTAATGAAAACGCTATTTAACCGCTACTAGTATCACTATTATCATCAGCAAGCAAGTACTCAACAGGTAGTTTGGTGTCTGTAATAGCACCTTGCTCAGGTCGTAAACCAAAACTCATAGCCATTGCTAAGGCAACTAAACCCGCAACTAAAAGTTTTTTCATGATCGCCTCCCTTCTGCTAATAATGATAATTAATTGTGTATGTTCTTGCAAGAAGCTGATAGTCCAAAGATAGAAGAGGCCGCAATCTATTTGCGGCCTCCTTTTCAAAAGCTTTTGAGCGTCACATTAAGTATTAAAAGGCTTATATATTAGCTTAGCCTCCGTCGGTGTCACTATCACCATCAGCAAGCATGTACTCAACAGGTGGGTTGGTATCAGTAACAGCACCTTGTTCGGATTGTGGGGCAAGGCTTAATGCCATTGCCAACGCGGCTAAACCAGTAACGAGAAGTTTTTTCATGTGTTGCTCCTGTCTGCGCC
>CAZMCW010000102.1:383-6202 GCA_964564405.1 uncultured bacterium | reverse complement strand
GTGTTAAAGGGCGCGGGCAGGGTCAGACTTGGGCCCAAGGACTGTGTCCCTGACCTGCTTTGTCTGTGTTTTAAGCAGGTAACTAGAGAATAATCTAGATCGGCGGCTCGCAAATTTTAGTTGGAAAATGGTTGGGGGAATTATTTGCTGAACGTTACTAAACGCAAAAGCAGGAAACGAACGGCCAGTTCGTGGCAAGTTCGTTGCACAGGGGTTGTTAGTATGGACAGTAGATAACGTTATAAGGTAGCGGTTCACCCAGAACGCAACCCCGTTGGTAGGCTAGTATTTGAGCTATACCGCGTCTTAAAACACAAGCTAGCTGAGAGGTTGTAACGCGCAACATCAACTCCGACTTTTCAGCACGTCTGCTACGGTTGTGGCAAACTCGAGCTATTTCTCGCCAGACTATTTCTCGCCAGATTATCTTCTTGCTAGGCTACTTTTTGGAGGTGCCTTTCGTGAATGACGACGTGAACGACACAAACAACCATACAGATGACCCTATAGACGACTATATAGATGACCATGCGAACAACCCTGAGCAGAACCAAACACAGAACCAAACAAGCCAGCATCTGACCGCACAACAGCTCATGCCTGCTGTTGAACAGGTGCGCAGTCCGGCGTATCAAAAAGTCTTAGCGCATTTTTTGCGCTTAGCTCAACCGAGCCGGGGCATGGCAACCAGTGGACGCAGGTTGCAGGTGTTGTTTGTGCTCGAGCAACTTTATGCAGAATCTCCTGAAAACGATTTGTTTAAACTCAAAACGCCAGAAAAGTGGTTATCGTTTTTGGTGGACGTGCTTGGGCGTTACCAAGCTTCAGCAGATAAATTATTGTTAGCAGGCATAGACGACTGGTATCACGGTGATAGGCAAAGATGGCAAGACGCGTGGCAACCGCGACTGGAAGCTAGCCTCGACCAATCTTTGAACGCGTTTGTAGGTTATTTAGAAGATAACGGCTTAGCGCACCTAGCTGCGTTTACCAAGCAGGTCACGCTAGCTTATTTGCGCACCCACAAACAGAGCTTGGCGCGCGTGCAACTAGGCGACTTTGTGCACGCGTATCCGCTTGCAGAGTTGCCACTAGCAGAAATTTTTGCGCTACTACCGCCGCTGGCAGAAACACGTCAACAAATGCCCTTATTTGCGACAACGTCTGGGCAGGAACGGCACGGTGCTGTGCGCAAATTGCTTGCCAGTTGGCAAGCGCGGTTAGCAGACCCGTGGTTTAAAGTCGTTACAACTTGGGCAGCGGAACTTGATAAAGCACTCGAGGGCTACCATATGGTTGCCTGTTTACCAGCTGGGTTAGCAAGTTTTCGGCACGTTCATGAGGTGCTAGATAAACACCTCGGTCACGACACCAGCGGTTGCGTGTTTGCGGTTTACTACAAACTCGCTAGCGACGCCAAGCAAAGGGCAACAAAAAAAGGCGCGACTCAACAGGGGCGCGTGTGGTCAGCGCCCGCGCACTACGGCGGTAGTGCATTAGAAGAGTTTTTTGACATTTACCAAAGCGGCGACCGCGAACTTGCGTTGGTGCAGTTGGGGTTGAGTGCGTCTTACCCGGATACGGTCGCGTGGTTAGACGCTTGCTTAGATGCCAACGACTTTGTTGAATTAGGCGACGGCACAAACGGACCTGCGTGGTACGAGTACATTGACGAGCACGCTAACTTAATTGCCGCCCTAGGGCGGGCGTTTGCTGAAGCTGTGAGTCAAAACTTGCTAACAGCACCTGCCAAGCTAGTTATAGAGTCAATTACAGGGCCAGTTACTAAAGCAGGTGCTAAGCCAGTCACTGAGCTTGCCACCCAAACAACCAATCAACAACCTGCACCTGAGACGGTGGGGCTCGAGCCAAGCTCGCTACCCAGGGTGCGCCCAACAGCAGGTGAAGCAGGTGTTTAAAAGCGATTTTGAGCACCTTAAACCGCTACTTCACTACGCCCAACAACGGCCCCTAGATGCTACTTGGCAAGCTGATCAAACGCGCCAACTCAACTGGTTGTGCCAGCAAGCACGCTACCGCCACTTGCCAGCCAACAACGACCAAGAAACGTTGCAACTTGGCGGTCAACTTGGCCAAGGTAGTCTGCGGTTGCTACGTATTGTGGCTGAAAGTTTGCAAGCGCTAAGCACAGGACAGCCACAAGACGCCCTTGCGCGGTTGCAGGAGAGTCTCGAGCTACCTGGGTTTAGTGATCCATGGTTTAGTGATCCGTTTGACGGCGAAGCTTACCGTTTGGGTATGCAACTCGCCCGCGCCCAAGCAGATGCCAGCTTAGAAGCGCGTTTTGCAGCGCACTACCGCACGAGCCGCCAGCAAGTTGGGCGCGTGCAAGCTGTGCAAGCACTCATGACCCAGCATGTAGACGAACTCGCTAGCGACTTAGCTGATGCTTTATCAGCTGGAGGTTTATCAGGTAGGGGCTTATCAAGCCAGGAGTCGTCAACCACAACATTATTAGATGAGGCTGCAAACACCAACCCCGACCCCGCCGACAGCCTACAACTGATAGGCGACCGCGCGTATCAACAGCGCCGTTATCAAACAGATGGCGCGTCACTTGCAGATGCTTATGAGCAGGCACACGACTTTATACCGCCTGTTGCCAACGCCCACAGCTACACGAGTATTTCTGCGCTGGGTGACTTAAGCGTGCCGCTTAAAGTGTTTAGGCGTAACCCTGCTGAAGTGCTCGAGTTTGACACCTTTTTGCTCGATGACATTTATTTTATTAAGCGCCCGCAAAGTCTCATTTTGGATATTTTGCTGGAACCACGGGAACGTGCCGAAGCGTTTTTGTTTGACGCTCGAGCCCACATTGACGGCGCGCGACTGCTCAACAAAGCTCAAGCGCCATTAACCTTTGATAGTAAAGCTGTGTTAGCTTGCGAAGGCGCGGGGGCCCGTTTGCGCTTAAAACTACGTGCTCCGGTAAGTTGGCAAGACTTCAACGGTTTGTTTGATGGGGTTGCATTTTGGCAACAACTTGCTCAGATTGTATTGCTAACCGCATAAGCTTGTGTGAGTTAGCTGTAACAACTTGTTTTGTTGAACTTGTGCTTTAGACGGCATAAAGCTCGCAGGAAATTTATGTAGTATCCACCAAAATCGGTATGATACATCAAGCATGATTTCCCGCGCGAAGCACCTACGGCGTAACCTGCGTGAAGCGGCTGTACAGCGTTGTACCGCCCAAATCATCGGCGCAAACGGCAAGGTTGTTGGCAGTGGGTTTTTGGTTAGTAAAACCTACGTCCTAACCTGCGCACATGTCATTGACGCTGCACGCGCCCCAACCGAGCACAACGCTGCTGCTCAAATAGGTAAATCTGCACCTAGAACTAACAACTATCTCAAGGACACCTACACTGGTACAAGCGTCAAAAGTAACATAGCTGTTGACGGTCACAGCGTGTATGCCAAAGACAGCTATTACAACTCTAGCCAAACTCCACCAGACGACGGTGGTTTACCCAACAACGATAGTCTACCCAACAACGATAGTTTACCCAGCAACAATGGTCTACTCAGCAACAATGATCTACCCAGCAACAATGATCTGCCTGATAACAGCATCAATCAAGTTGCAGATGAGGGTCATAACGCAGATGACATCGACGATGCTATGGATGATGCTGAAGATGTATCACGTTCACAAACACGTATTACCGTTCACTTTCCACAGTTAAATAAAACCTTACAAGGGCAAGTGCGGCACTATCAACCTAACCAACCTCAACCAGATGGTAGGTACGACATTGCGGTGATTGAACTGGATAGGCCGTTAGGTCTCAACGTGCGTCCGCTAGCGTTGCTGAGTCGTCCGGTGAGTTCAGGTGAGCACCGTGCGGTGGGGTTTCCAGAAGTTGCGCAGCACGTTGAAGCACGTGACCTTATTACAAGTAGTCTTGTTACAGCGGACTGGCTCGAGGCAACCTACCAACAAGAAACCGCTGAAGGCTGGTGGCAATTTCGCTATGACTACGAACTAGGGCGCGTACACGGGTTTAGTGGCGGTCCAATTATCAACGCGCAGCAGCAGGTTGTGGGCATGTTGGCAGCAGTTAACCGAACGTCACAGCGTTTAAAGGTTATTCCAGCGGCACAACTGGTGGCGTCTTGGCGGCCGTTGGCAGATGTGCAGCGGCAACGCTACAACCGTCAGCTGATGACTGTAAGTGCATGCGTTGTTGTGGGGCTTGTTGTAATTGTCCTCGGACTGTTGGGTATAGAGCAACACGCAGCCCGGCTCGAGCAAGCTGGCATCAACGCCATGCAACGCGGTGAACCTGCATCTGCCGCCCAGTTTTTTCAAAGCTCGCTCACGTGGTCACGGCGGGTTGCGTGGGGTGTTTCCAATACGCGTTTGGGAGTGCGCCATTATCACCTTGCGTGGGCGCTAGAAGAAACGGGTGAAGCTCAACCGGCAGAGGTTATGGGCTATTACCAGCAAGCGGTTAGCCTCAACCCAAACGACGTGCGTGCGCTCAACAACTTAGCGCGTGCACAGTTAATTCACGGTAGCGACCTAAACGCACTTAACCGCAGTTTGCAACTGCTCGAGCGGGCCAAAACGCGCGTTCGCCGCGCAGATCAGCAGGATAACCTAACGACACATCTCACAAATGATCTTAACAACAGTTTTAACGACAATTCTAATGATGATTTTGATGGTGCAACCTCGAGCCGCGTTCACAAAAACATCGGCTGGATTAACTTACAACTTGGCAATCTTGCCCTTGCTGAAACTGACCTACTAACCGCGATTCAACTAGATGCCGAGAATGCCGAAGCACAGTGTTTGCAGCTTAAAGTAGCTCAACAGCTAACAGGTGAGGTCGCAGCCGATGATCTGTACGCACGTGCTGTGCAGTGTTTGGTTTACGCTGAAGGCCGTCCTGTACTGCCTAGTTTAGTTGAACATGCCCGCAACTATGTGCATCAAGTGACACGTCAAAATGTAGATGAGCTAAGTGACGTGCCTCGAGTATCTTTAGAGAGCGACATCAGTCAACACACCAACCTCGGCCCGCACCGCGTAGTAGCCTTGCAAGGCCGCGCACGTGCTACCCACGTGACCGAAATCAATGTAGTGCCACCCCGCACACTAGCTCGTGGCAGCCACCTTCATGATGATATGCTACTGCACCTCGATAACGGCACTAGGCTTGTTGTGCTGTGCCAAAACGGGCGTGAAATGTTGGTGGTAGCTGCGTTTCAGGTTATCCCGTGCGCGCGCTCTCGCCCGTGGTCACTTGCAGCAAGTGCGTTTCGCACGGTTCAACTACCTGCTAAAGGTGTCACCTACGCGCGGGTGGTGTATCCACGTTTTGGTGCCCTCCTCAGTGACCGCCCGCAGTTGCACTGGCAGGCTGTTCCGGGTGCGCGTGCTTACCGTGTGCGTGTGCGCTACAACGACGGTGAGCTCGTCTGGGACAGGCAACTTGATGTTGCAGCAAATAACTTAGTTGATAACATGACTGATAATTTGGTTGACGGCATGGTTGACGACATAGTTACCCGCGCGTACCCAAACAACGTTCCCGCGCTTTTGCCAGGTGTGCGGTATCAGCTCGAGGTTATTACCTTATTCCCACAAGAAGCCGCCACAGATGATGTTACTGCAAATAATACTGCCACAAATAACGCTGCCACAAATAATACGGTAGTAAGTACCTCGCCTGAGCTAGCCAGCAGCCTAGCCGTCATAGCACTAGGTTCAAGTGAGGGTGAAACAGCACGAGAGATGTTGAACTTTAGCCCGCTATTGGCTGCGCAACAGCACGCGCTAGAAGCAAATC
>CAZMCW010000102.1:0-300 GCA_964564405.1 uncultured bacterium | reverse complement strand
TTGACAACGCAAACGTCAGCGCTATAAATCTGCCTACCCAAGACAGCAGTTACCGCCGCGCGCTTATTTACCAGCAAGTGGGAGCGTATCATGCGGCGCTTCGTGAATTAGAGAACTTGCCAGCACAGACAGACGTGCTCGTACTGCGCGCGCAGCTTTTGTTACAAGTGCAGCACATAGAAGCTGCTCGAGCTGTGCTTGTTCACCTCAAAACTACCTTGGCAACAGATGTGTTGAATGCAGAGATAGCTTGGCTCGAGCATCAACTGACGCGTTAGGTATTAACTCAACCCCGCTTCT
>CAZMCW010000101.1:11148-13573 GCA_964564405.1 uncultured bacterium | reverse complement strand
AGTCTTTTTTCCGGTTGCGGCACTTATCTTATGGCTGTTTACCAAACTAAGTTCATATCAGTTTGAGGTTGTCCCTGCGGATGCACAGGCCTTGCCAGAGGCAGACGCAATCTTGCCTTTAGATGAAGGCATTGGCTAGTAAGGCGATGTCTTCCGAGATAACGTCTTCCGAGATAACGTCTTCCAAGATGACGTCTTTCCGAGATGATGTCTTCCAAGATAACGTCTTCCGAGATTAGGTGAGCTGGACTTGTTTTGTAATTAATCTAGTAGAGGATAAACTGGTAGTGCTCGATTGGCTCGAGCCACCATCATCACTATCAGAATGCGCCACTATTAGAATGCGCTGTAAAGACTCGAGTATCAAGACTTCAACCTTAATAAGCATGACAACGAGGAGAACGATGAACCCGTTTGGAAACCGCTTTGGCAAGTGGGGTTTTAAGATTAGCCGCTTTTTGTTGACGATCAACCGCCGTCACCTTATTTTGCGCGGCAAGTTGGGCGTCACTTACCTTAATGTGCCGCTGAGTATTGTCATTCCGTTAGGACTTTTTGTGCTCATCGAATCGCCGGTGACAATTTTGCTCATCGTGGTGTTTGTGCTCGCGTTTAGCGTACAAGTTTCTGTGACGCAATAAGATCATGCTAGTCATATCATTCCAAAAAGGAGAAACGCATGGCTGAGGTTATTACTCCCGTCGATAAAAGTGATGCCGAGTGGCGCAGTGAACTGACCCCGGAACAGTACGACGTCTTACGCCGCGAAGGCACTGAACGCGCAGGTACAAGCCCTTTAAACAATGAAAAACGCAGTGGTGTGTTTGTCTGTGCCGGTTGCGGGTTAGAACTATTCACCGCTGATACAAAGTTTGATAGCGGCACAGGTTGGCCTAGTTTTTTTGATTTTATTGATGGACACCTAGAAACCAAAACAGATTTTAAACTCATTTGGCCACGCACCGAGTACCACTGTGTGCGTTGCGGTGGGCACCAAGGTCATGTTTTTAATGACGGCCCCGCGCCTACCGGCAAGCGTTATTGTAACAATGGAGTTGCACTCAAGTTTGTTCCTAAAAAAGAAGGTTGATGTATTGGTAGTGAGGTTGTGGCTCGAGCCTCATCGACGTTTACGAGTACCTCCCGCTACATTTTTGTCAGTTAGCTAAGCGTGTTTATCCATAACCGCTGCTAAAAAGTTCTGACAAACGCCAAAACAGCGCTTATACCTAGCTAGATGACGCTTCCTAGGGTCTGTTTTGCCGCTGATGGTAAAGTGCGTCTATGACTGGCAAACATACCATCCTCACAACCCACGTTGGCAGTATGCCGCGCTCGCAAGAGGTCGTCGACATGCTGTTTGCGCAAGACAAAGGCGAACCTTACGACCAAGCTGCTTTCGACGCTACGATGAAAACCGCTGTTCACGACATTGTCGGTAAGCAGCAGCAAGCTGGGGTAGACGTTCCTAGCGACGGCGAGATGAGCAAAATTAGCTATGCCACCTACATTCGCCACCGACTAACTGGGTTTGAAATTGGAGATGCACCCAGAGCTACGCCCAAAGACCTCGATGAATACCCTAACTACCGTGACAGACTTGCTAAGGCTGGCGGTACACCCAAATATCACCGCCCAATTTGTCGGGGTGAGATTAGCGTTAAAGACATGCGCCCCTTGGAGCAAGACATTGCCAATTTGAAAGCTGCGCTAGACGCCTATGGTATTGCCGAAGGGTTTATGAATGCCGCTTCCCCCGGCGTGATTGCAGTATTTCAGCCAGACGAATACTATAACGACTTTGAGAAGTACCTTTATGCGCTAGCTGAGGTGATGAAGCTCGAGTACGAAGCCATTGTGAACGCAGGTTTACAACTGCAAATCGACTGCCCTGACCTTGCCATGGGCCGTCACATTAAATACCGCGATGAAGATGATGTCACCTTTTTGCGGTACGCCACCATGCAAGTTGAGGCACTCAACTATGCCCTCAGTGAAGTGCCTGCTGAACGTCTCAGAATGCACATCTGTTGGGGTAATTACGAAGGCCCGCACACTAGCGACATCGACTTTGCCAAAATTTTTGATGTCGTCATGAAGGCAAAACCCAGCAGCATTTTATTTGAAGCTAGCAACCCCCGCCACGCTCACGAGTGGACGGTTTGGCGCGATTATAAAGATAACCTACCTGACGACAAAATTTTGGTTCCGGGCGTGGTGGACACCACAACCAACTTTGTTGAACACCCAGAACTCATTGCTGAGCGCCTCACACGCTTTGTGAACATTGTGGGATCAGACCGGGTGATCGCCGGGAGTGACTGCGGCTTTGGGACGTTTGCGGGGTTTGGCGCGATTCACCCAGATATATGTTTTGCCAAACTTGCTGCTATGCGCACTGGTGCTGACCTTGCAAGTGCGCGGA
>CAZMCW010000101.1:3354-11138 GCA_964564405.1 uncultured bacterium | reverse complement strand
TCTAAAGGTAAGCATATGACTCAAGCACATCAACCCCAGGCTGAAACAACATTTGACTCACTCATTACTTGCCCGCAGTGTCATGCTGCCCACACAGCAACCCTACCTATCAATGCATGCCAGTGGTTTTATCGTTGCCCTGCTTGTAAGACCTTGCTTCGCCCTAAACAAGGTGACTGTTGTGTGGCGTGTTCGTATGGCTCAGTTAGTTGTCCTTCTCGCGTGTAAGGAAACTGCTAAACGCTAGTTACTAACTGCGTTCTTTGCCAAAGTACGTTCTTGGTCATTGTAATATTATGCGTTAATAGTCGACACCCAAGGTCGATTGTCACAATGTATACCGATGTTATGAAAGGAGACAGCATGAGCCATGTTCACAGTATTAATGGGGCGTTTGTAAGTGAAGACAACGCCACTATTCACGCGAGCGACATCACCTTTAGGCGCGGCTTTGGGGCCTTTGATTATCTGCGACTTTATGAGGGTGTGCCGCTGTTTATGGAGGATCACCTCGCCCGGTTTGAGCGCACAGCAGAGATTTTAGGGATCGACATGCTGATGAGCCGTAGTGCGCTCACTGAGCATGTGCTCGAGCTCATTGCCAAAAACGGTCAAGAGACAGCCGGCTTGCAACTCTTTTTAACAGGTGGCTACGCTGAAGACGGCTTTACCCCAACGACACCCAACCTCATTATCTTGCAAAACCCACTCCCACACGTGCCTCAAGAAAAGTATGACCAAGGTGCCAAGCTCATCAGCCACGAATACAGCCGCGACCTGCCAGAAGCCAAAACAACCAACTACATGATGGCTGTGGTGCTCGGCAAAACCATGCGTGCTGCTGGCGCTACGGATGCACTTTATTACAATGGTGATACCATTTTTGAAACGACTCGCTCCAACTTTTTTGTGGTGGATGCGGACGGTGCCATCATCACGCCGCGCGAGGGCATTTTGTACGGGATTACCCGCAAGCATATTTTGCAAGTTGCCCACGAACACGCCACCGTGGTTGAGCGCCGCCTCACCTGGGACGACCTCAAAAATGCCCAAGAAGCGTTTATTACTAGCACCACCAAAGGTGCGCTGCCGATTGTTCAAGTTGACGATATGCAGATTGGTTCAGGCCAACCTGGTGAAGTTGCTAGAACGCTGATGACCCACTTTGAAGCTCACCGCCAAGCTTACTTGGAAGAATTTCGCAACAAATACAACGCTGTAGCCTCGTAGTTTTGACGCAGTACAACTTGGAACAACAAGATGATGGTGTGATGGTTGCATCATCATCTTGTTTGCATTTGTGGCAATTGTGGGAATACGGGTGACGGATGTTGAGTGCGGACTCAAAGAAAGGGAGATGGGGAGAAAGGGGAACGGGGAGATTTCATCAGATACACCTCACCAACGCTTGTATCACGATGTCGTGGGGTTGCTATTCAACTCGAGCTACATCAGCACTAGTCTTGTTGCCACATCTCCAATGTCACAAACCCGTTTTGGAAAGATGTTTGCTCGAGCAACCTCATTCCAGATTGTTCAAGTAACTTCGTTGGGTCAACAAGCTCATCCACCTCAATATCCGTCACAAGTCTAAAAAACCTGTACATGAGCCATAGCCAGACTCGACTTCGCCAACTTGCTAAGCCTTGCTGGACAGCTCGAAAGTCCGCAATGACCCAAATCCCCTGTGTGTTGAGTGAGGCTGTTAGCTTTGGAATCAGCGTGTGTAGGGTGGACGCCATAAAGTTATCCAAAAAAAATAAACTGACGATGATGTCATAACAGCTTGCATCAAATGGTATCTGCGTGGCATCTGCGTGTACAAAGTTGATGGCCACCGAAGACGTTGACGTAATGCCTGCGCGTGCTTTGGCGAGCATCTGCGAACTTTTATCGATGCATGTTACATGGCAAGGAAGCTGACACTTTTGCGTGAAGGACCGAAGAAAACGCCCGTCGCCCTCACCTAAAATAAGTATGTGCTGATGCGGTTTTAGCCTGCTGAGTAGCTCGTCAATGGCACGTTCGCGTACATTCTGGAGGAGCTTACCAAATGTAAGGTGCTCGAGCAGTTTGTAAGACTTAGCTAAGTGGTCGTAACTTTTAGTAGGCACTAGCCTAGGACGAGGCTGGCCACGAGGACGACCAAGGGCGTCAGCAAAACGGCATCAACCAAAACGCGTAATAAAGGTGCAGGCAAATGGTTGTGGACGTACTCGAGCACACCCAACAGCACACTACTAGCAATAATGCAGCCCCACAGGGACCCCTGTTGCGGAAAAAATAGCCAACTTAAGCTGCTACCGACAATGACAACGACACCGCTGGCCTCGAGCCACCTGCGGGAGGTGGGTTTGGCACGTGCTATTGACGGGTGTCCCTGTTTTTTATCCGCATCTTGCTCCCAAAACGCAATGAGCGCACAGTTCAAAAAGCACAATACGCCAAACATCGTTAAGCTTAAAACCTCAGCTAGGTAAAGTGGCGCGTTCACCAACACAGCAAAATGCACACCCAAACTAAACATGCTGGCAATCAGTACTTCTTTGGGAAGCTTAAGTGGCCAATGTAGTACGTGCATCGCTCCCAAGTAGAGCGCGGCAAGTCCGGCCATACTCAGGCCTAGCAGCAAAATTGGGCGCGGTAAACTTAAGCTGAGTAGCAAACTGATGATGAATACAACCGCCCACGCAAGCCACATGGTGCGGCTGTGCACCACATAAAACTGATGCCGTGCGGTGCTAGCACTGTGCAAACTTAAACGCTGCGCGTCTAAACAGCGGTCAGCAACATAGACAAGCCAAACTGAACTGATGAGGAGGAGCTCGAGCTGCCATGTTAAGGCCGCCCCAAACGTAGTACTTACAAGCTGCTGCCAGACATAGGCTACAACAGGCGCATCTAACGACAGCAGAGTAGGGATTTGCCACCAGTGATAGCTGCGTGGAAGATCCGCTGAAGGTGCTAGTAAAACAGCGTGCAACTTGGGGAAAGACGCTTTAAGGGTTGCTTTTAACGTGCTAAACACAGCCTCAGTTTACCGAGTTAAGGCTTGCAAAACGCTGTTACAGTGCCCAAAGTGAGGTGGATGTTGCTCTGTTAAAAACTAAAAATGAGCTTGAAGCATCGCAACTTAACCTTAGCGTGACATCCCTTAGCATTGTTTCATCACTACCAAAGTAAAGTCATCGTGAACTTGGGCATTGCCAATGTAACTGTAGACATCGTCCACAACATGTTGGCAAACATCTTGCACGGGTTGATACCAAGTGCGGCTGAGGAGCGCACAAAGACGCTCGAGCCCATATTGCTTGCCGCCTGTGTTTTCAGCTTCGGTGATGCCGTCTGTATAGAGCACAACGCCATCACCAGGGTGAAGGGGGACACGCAACTCGCCTACAAACGTGCTGATGTCTGGCTCGAGCCCAATTGGAAACCCTAGGTCGATGGTGTCGTGAACCTCAACTTGGCCGTTACTGCGCACAACAAGGACATATTCGTGTTGGCCGCACAAACGCACTTCGCCGTGACATCCCATCTTGTCATGACATCCAACTTTGCTACAACTAATATCAGGGCTAGTGCACGCTTCATAGTCAACAATAGACAGGGTCAAACTTTTATCTATATTCATGCGCTCGAGGTTGTCGTAAATGGTGCGGTTAAGTGTCGTCATGAACTCCACGGGGTTATCTTGTTGACTGGTTGTTAATGTGCGTACAGCAGTTTGCACCATAAGCGATAACACACCGCTCTCGAGCCCGTGCCCAGTCACATCGCCAATCCCAATTTTAACTTTGCCGTCGTGTTGTAACACGTCGTAGTAGTCGCCGCCCACTTCGGTTGCTGGCGTCATGTAACTGGCAATCTCGAGGCTGTCAATTTGTGACATTTCATGAATAGTTGGTAACACCATGCGCTGAATTTTACTACTGATGTCAAGTTCGCTTTCCATCCGCAAATTTTCTTCTTGTAAACGGGCATTAAGGCGTTTGATTTCGTCACTTGCTTTAACCAATTCACTGGTACGCTCGGCAACGCGGTCTTCTAAGTTGCCCACTAAATGATGAAGTTGATCTGCCATACTGTTAAAGCCACTTGCTAAGACGCCAAGTTCGTCTTCTGCCAAAATATTGACGCGCGTGGTCAAATTGCCTGCTCGCAAACTGCTGACTGCTTGGCTCAGAACTTCCAAATTGCGGGTGATGCTGGTATTGAGTAAATTACCAATGAGCACTACTAAGCACAATGAAACGATAGATGCTGCTAGTAGCGCTAACGTTGTAAAATGCTGCGTGCGTTGGGTTTGAGCTTGAGCTTGTTGGGTTTGTTCACGAGCAAAACTAAGAAGTTGTTCACTGGCTGGGATAATGCTGCTGGCTTGTAAGTCAACGCGGTCAATTTGGGTATCAATACGGTTTTCAATGACGATAACCTGCAAAGCCAACTGCCGGTAACTTTGTGTAGCGCGCTCAATATCAGCAGCCAACGTCCTTTGCTGCAGGCTGCTACTGTTACCAAAAAAAGAGTCGCTGTATTAGCAAGTCGGTCTACTTCACTAATAGCTGCTTGCAAGTGCGCTTGGTTTTTGTTGCGAAAAAATGCTTGATGTGACTCATTGACGCGTTCGTACATGTCTTTGAGCAGAGATTGATTTTCAACATATAATCCTAGCGTTACTCGAGCACGGTCAAACCTACCAACAAGCCCTGTTTCGGAAAGTGCTAGGTCTTCCGTGCGCAATAAGATACCTGAATAAGCAAGTTTGTACTGCTCAGCAAGGGTTAAAAAGCGGTTTATCGTGCTCTCTTGCGCTTGTTGAGCAACAGTACCTTCAATAGTAGTGCGCAACTCTTCACTAAGCGTAATAGCACTGTCAAGTTCGTCTAAAACAGTGCGCGCATATAGGTCGTAAGCTTGTTCGTAGCCAATTTCTGGATAAAATAAATAAAACGCAAACTCAGCTTCTCGAGCAGCTTGCAAGTGATTAACCATTTCTAGGACTAAGCGCTCTATTTTAAAGTTAGTCTCAATAACACGTGTTTCTCTGATAATAACGCTACGCAGAGTAATATCGCCCAATCCAGCAACGATAAAAATGAGCAGTGACAATGTGCCTAGCGTGAACCCCAACTTGCGAAATATAGGTAACCTGCGCCAAAAACGAACGATGAACATAGCTTGAAATTACCTCCCTCAGCAAGCATCATCTGCTGCTAAAACATTGAGTTGTCAAATAGGGTTGTTTACATTTATCTAACAACTTAGATATTGTTGTTTGACAACTCAGATACTGTTTCCCCATAAGTGCTGTCTTGGCAAATCTCAAATCTGCCCAGGTTGTTGCCTTAACTAGGTTGTTGCCTTAACTAGGTGGATTAGTAAGTGTGCCTAATGGACGGCGTATCGTGCGCCAACTCAAAACAACGAGTTACTAAAACGAGTTACCAAGATAACTTAGTTATATCAAACATGTTGCTACATACCGCTACAGCGTTATTGCAGTACCTTACTAAGTTGAGGTTTTTTTAGTGCTCACAAACATATTAAAACGACAAGGGTTATGACGAACTTTTACCAAAGATATCTCTAAGGAGTGTGTTCAGACGGGTTTATGTTAGTAGACAACTGTATTGATGAGAGGCTGTGTTTTTAGACGCTGCGCTAATGTGACATGGCTGTCAATAAGTCTGGCGAATGCGGTATGGTAATGGGTATGGATGTCATTGATTTAGACGATTTACAGCATGTGCAGCTCGAGCTTGATGACGGCCTAGCTGTCCTCGTTATGGGTGCCAGTGATGACGACCTCAACATACTTTCAAGCACACTGTTGTTTGAGTTGGGTCTTGCGCTCGAGGTCACCGAAGCTAACGCTAGCGTACACGCGCTTGTGTTAGCAGGGTCTGCCAAAGCTTTTTCAGCAGGTGGTGACTTGCAAGATATGATAAACATTCACGATGTCTATGGTGGGCGGGAGTTTGCACTAGCTGGGCAAGACGTGCTGAACAGTCTGGCTGCGTTGCCATTTCCTACGGTTGCTGCGCTGGACGGGCTAGCGCTAGGGGGTGGGCTCGAGCTAGCCCTTGCCTGTGACCTGCGCGTAGCTGGTCCCAACGCACAACTGGGTTTGCCCGAGGTTGGCCTTGGGCTTATTCCTGGTTTTGGTGGTACGCAGCGTTTGCCTAAGCTCATCGGTCAAAGTCGCGCCCTTGACCTAATCCTCACTGGTCGCACCGTAGATGCCGACGAGGCCCTGCAACTCGGGCTCGTCAACCGCGTAGCGGAAGACGCCCTAGACGCTGCTAAAGACCTCGCCCGGCTGACCCTACCGCATGGGCCCATTGCGCTAGGACTAGCCAAAGAAGCGGTCAACCGGGGCCTGGCAAGTACGTTAAGTCACGGTCTTGAAATAGAAGCTGATCTGTTTGGTATGGCCATGACAACCCAAGACGCCCAAGAAGGCATGAAAGCTTTTCTTGACAAACGTCCGCCGGATTTTAAGGGTCATTAAGTCAAGGGTCACTAAGTTATACCAAGTCCGAAAAAACTAATCATAAATCCCTGCGGGATTCCCATCTTTCTGACACGGACTTGGTATCTGTTTCTACTGGCTCCACTCGGGTTACTTTGTTACCAAAACAACTAGAAATAGTATTAAGGGTCACTAAGTGTCTTCACAATAACTTTGCGAAAAGAAACGTAATTCACTTACGCTTCTTAACCGCTACCGCTATCTGTATCTGCAAGATACAGATAGGAGATTCTTAAACTGAGGGTCATTAAGTTAAGGGTCACCAAACCAACACTAGTCTGTTGGACAGTTAGTGGCGTTTCCTGAAGAATTATCTACCTCAAAAGGCAAGGGTGGCGTACACACCAAGGTGTCGTTGCCGTTAATGATGACAATGTTACTATTGTCGTAGTTGGTAATGTTTAACAAACCTTGCAAACCTGTTAGTGCAGCGTTGTCTTCAATGATAATGTCGTTAGCAACAGTGGTTAAGTTGGTAAGTGACTCGAGGTCAGTAAGGACGCTATTACCGCGAATAACCAAATGCCCCTCGAGGGTTTGTAAGTCGTTTAAGCCGGCAAGGGACTCGAGGTTGACCAGCCCGTCGATAATTAAATCACCTTGAATACGCTCGAGCCCAGCAAGAACTGCCAAGCTGCCAATAGTGTCGTCTTCAAGGCGCAACGTACCCTCAATGATGTTGCAACCCACCAACTCAGCTAACCCATCCAAATCGCTATCGTCGCTGTCGTCGTCATCACTATCGTCGCTGTCGTCGTCATCACTATCGTCGCTGTCGTCACCGTCATCAGCGTCCCCCTCGTCTAAAGTACACGTTCGAGGCGTAATGTCAGTGTCACAATCGCTAGGAAAATCGATGTCAAAGTTGACTTCAGGATCACAAACAAGAATGTCGTTGTCGAAGATAAGGACTATGTTGTCGTCATCATAACCATCAATTGTTTCCAAACCAGCCAGTGAAATAAGTGCGTCGTTGTCAAAAACAGTGAGGTCATCAGCTACAGTGACCACATTGCTAAGCCACGCAAGTGACGCTAGGTTGGAGTTTTCCACGGTAAGCACGCCGCCAACAGTTATTAAACTATTAAACCCCCGCACATCGTTCAAAACAAAGTTGTCTGAGATGACCAAACTGCCAACATTTGTCAGCAGATTAAATCCAATAATGTTTTCAAGGGAGTTGTGGTTTGTTAGCTCGAGCTTACCGGCTATTTCACGTAAACTATTGAACCCGTCAACGGCTACCAGA
>CAZMCW010000101.1:804-3344 GCA_964564405.1 uncultured bacterium | reverse complement strand
GTCGTTTGTAGCAATAATCAGGTCGCCAGCTAGTTGCTCGAGGGTGTTGAGGGAAACACTTGCTAAAGCAGTGTTGTTTTCAATAATAAGGTCGCCTGAGATGCGCTCAAGTTCAGCTAGCACGTCTAAATCCATAATATCTGTGCTGTCTCGAATAACAAGATCGCCGGTGATCTCGAAACACGTTGCCAGTTCGTTTAACTCTTCTTGGTTAGTAACCTCGGGATTGTCGCAAGCGTCATTACTATCTTCGGTAACAGTAACAGTAATAAGACGCGAAACTACATTGTCACTATTTTGGGCAATAAGCTGGTAAGTGGTCGTCTGCGTAGGATTTACAACTTGCGTGCTAGTTGTCGCAAGGTCAATACCAATGTTAGAAATGCTGACCGTGGGTGTTGGCGTACCCGTAACCTGCCAGTTAAGCGTGCTACTTTCGCCTAGTGAAATTGAGGTTGGGAACACCTCAAACGTGACAACTATAGGTGCTGCTAAAACTGGATTAACTGTCACAACTACTGGCGTGCTACTAACGGACCCCGCACTGTTGGTTGCGGTGAGGGTATAGGTTGTCGTCACAGACGGTCGAACACTAATGTCACTTAAGCCAGACACATCGCTAACAACTGGGCTAGTATTTGGTGTACCAGCATTTGATGTAACCGTTAAGGTCAACGGGCTGCTACTGGTTACGTCCCAGCTCAGCATAGTTGCGTTACCTTCACTAATAGCATCTGGTGACGCAGTAAACCTGACAATCCTAGGTAAGCTGGTAGCTAGTTCATCGCAGTTAACCAGGTTGCCTATAGAAGCTGTGACGACACCTGCAAACGCAAGGTTTTGGGCGGGGCAGTCGAGTTTAGCGTTAGCACTGATGATGATGTCGTCACCGCCAATGTCGTCCTCAGTTAAGTCGTTAATTGCTGTGAGGTTGATAAGTTCAGGATTACCTGCCAGCGTTTCCGTAGCGTTGTCATAGCCGATGTAAAGGCTGCCACCAATGTTAGTAAGCGCGGTGAGGTCATCAAGAGTGGTTAAGAGATCATTACCTGCGATGACGACATCGTTATCAACAACACCTAAGACGTCTAATCCATTGAGAGATGTTAGCCCGCTGTTGAACTTGATGACTAAATTCTCGCCGATGCTGGCAAGTGCGTCTAGCCCGTTAAGCGTACCAAGTGCTGTTGTGTTGCTAATAAATAGATCGTCACGAATAGCTACCAGGTTACTGAGCGGGGCAAGTGAAATGATGGCATCACTTTGAGCAAGTGCAAGGGTCGTGGGGTCAATCGTCGCTAGCGGGTCAATGACAAGGCTACCTGCAATGACGCGGCAGTTGGCAAGTGCGTCGATGTCGCTTTGGGTTGTGGCAATAACGCCATCACAAGTTGTCAGGTTGGGACTACTGTCTAAGATGATGAACCTGGCTTCAGCAGGGTCGCCTAGGCTGTAGTCGGCAGAGGTAACGAGCTCGAGCACTAACAGCTCACTGCTTTCAAGGACATCATCACCTAATGCCGCCACGGTAATGTTCGTTTGTCCATTAGAAGCAGGTAAGGTAAGGTCGTATACACCATCAAAATTAGTTGCGCCGTTGACAGTAATATCGCTGGCATCTGCTGTGGAGTCTGCAGTAATTTGCAGTTGAATGTTCAGGTCGTCTTGGATAGTAGTGCTGCGCTCGAGCGCAAGTGTGAAGGCTGGTCCATCTTCAGTGAGGGTAATTAACCCGTCTGGCACAACAAACTGCACGCTGTCAGTTAGAGCGTCAGCAACAGCGGTTACGGTCACAACATCTGCGCCAATGGACTCGCCATCAAAAGCAAGTAAGCGCAGGTTGTAGTCGCCGGGAACATCTGGTGTAAAGCGGGTTGTGGCAGTTGTTGTGCTACTAAGTTCAGCATTGCTACGTGCTGGGCGGCTTAAAATTTGCCAGCGGACAACGAGTGCGTCGCCATCTGGGTCAGTAACATCACCTTCTAGGGTGACTTGGGTGTTGACCGTGACCTCGAGGTCGTCCCCAGCTTCTGCAATCGGCCGCTCACTGGTTGGCGGAATCACATCTGGCAGAGGTACATCTAAAATGATGTCCTGATCAAAAATGCGGCTACCTGGCACGTTGAAACGCACGCCCGTATCGTCGTTGCCAGCAATCCCAGCGAGCGTAGCTGAGGCATTTTGTGCATACAAAATATAACTGTTGGCGGTATCGCTAGGAATAAAAATCTCGTAGACGCCATCATCGTCCGTCGTAGCAACGTTAAACGCTAAGCGCTCACCATCCAGCACAATGATGACATTGGCATTTGCAACGGGTTGATCGTTCACGTCTAAAACCCGTCCTTGAATATAGCCTAAACCGCCATCAACCACACCTAGGTCAACGCGTTCAGGCGTGGGTGGGTCGTCGGGGTTGAGGCGTTGGGTTTCTAGAGCTTGGGTGCTGCCAAGTTGCGCACTCGCATCAAATTCATAAGATGGCGTCAGGGGGAAGCGCTGCTTGCTCGCGTCAAAAAAGGCAACATCTGTAAAGAACA
>CAZMCW010000101.1:0-794 GCA_964564405.1 uncultured bacterium | reverse complement strand
GTTGCGTTCACATTAGCTTCGGCTTGTCTGACGAGGTCCACCTGTACGTTGCCGTTTTCGTCAATAGGTGAGGTGCCCAGCAAGCGGTTGACGGTAACGGTGTTGCCATCTTCATCTTGTTCGGTGATGGTTTCAAGCAGGAAGGCAATTGAAAAGTCGTAGACGGCAGGCTCGCCTTGCTCGAGGTCAGGGTTTGTTTCTGGCGGCAACGTATTGACATTAAAAATATCGCTACGCCAGTCGATGTCGGCGACAACCTCATTGCGGGCAATATTGGAGTTAGCGCAAAAGCGGTAGAGGCCGTCTTGAAATTCAGGGGCATTTGCTAAGTTGAGGGTAGCTGCTTGAACTTCAGGACTGGGTAGGTCGTCTTGCATTACATCATTGCTACTAGCAACTGTACGTGAGGCTAAGTTGGCCGTGAGTTCGTTAAATTGAAAGCGCCCGGTATTGAACGGGGTTGGGTTGGCTGCGATGTTAAAGGGGAAACGGTAGAGTGTTTGACTACTGCTAGCTGTACGTTGACCGTCGAGCGTTTGATACTCGAGCAAACCCTTACAAATCCAGTTGTCATCACCATCTGGTTCTGCGACCAAAAGGGCAACGGTTTGTTCAGAAGGAACACTCAAATCAAACCGAAAGCGCGTATTGATGATGCCGCGAGAGGTATCTGTGGGGTCGGACTCGAGCCGCTCGAGCGGACTTGTCGCCACAACTTCCCCACTGGCAAGCACCGCCACCACAAACTCACGCCCAATGTCAACGATGGGTGCACTGTTCGTCATCATCATGTC
>CAZMCW010000100.1:0-13656 GCA_964564405.1 uncultured bacterium | reverse complement strand
TATTGATTGAGTTAAGTTGGTATCTTAAGCAGCACCAACGGCGTCAGCAAAGTCGTTACTGATCTCCTCAACTTGGTTAGCTGCTTGGCTAGCTGCGGTAAATGCGCGCAGACCTTCACGGATCATCTTGTGGGTTTCAGCAATGCCGTACCACGTTTCGACGGTCACGTTTTTGCCTTCGAGCTCCTTGTAAATATCAAAAAAGTGCTCAATTTCCCGCAGAATATGCGGCGACACTTGGCTGAGGGTGCGCTGATTGTCATAACGCGGGTCTTGGGTAGGTACAGCAAGCACCTTTTGGTCGCGCCCTTTTTCATCACTCATTTCCAAAAAGCCCAGCGGATAGACTTCCATGACCGTACCTGGGTAGGTGGGAATGGTTGTAAGCACCAAGATATCTATGGGGTCGCCGTCTTCAGCTAGGGTTTGGGGCAAAAAGCCGTAACCACCGGGGTAGTGCAGCGGGCTGTAGAGCACACGGTCCAGCCGAAAAATACCGAACTCGGGATCGTACTCGTATTTGTTGGAGCTACCTTGCGGCACTTCGATAATCGCATTGACAATCTCTGGTGCTTCGTTGCCAATAGGCAAGTTGTACAGGTTTTGCATGATATTCCTTTCAAGTTGTGAGGGTAGATGTGGACACGTGTGCGAAGATACCTTTTGAAAGATATGCAAGCCGAGGTCGCCACGCTGTCCAAAAATAAGCTGTGCGGCACACAGAGTGACTACGAGTTACCGCAGACAATTACGTCAGGGAGTTTAGCATGTCCTCGTCCTAATATCGTGGCAAGGGGTACACGAATTGTCTTATAGAAACTTGAAAAGGATATGGACAGTAACAACATTCAATAAGGTCACAGGAGGCTAAAAGCCCAACATTAGATCAGAATCATCTGAATATGGCTGCAATCTTAGAAAGTGATCAACACACCTCGACCCCAGCTACTATAAAGCATGTTAAACTCGCGGTTGCGATATACCTCAATCCGACGCACCTTAGCTTACGGTGCTTAGCGGGTTATGTTAGGTACATTATCTTAGATATATTGCTCGAGGTGGTCTTAGCTTAGCGGTTACGTCAAACTTGAGCAATTTGAATGCTTATCAAGATGTTGTGTCACTGTGCGTTTGTGGCTCATTAGTTGATAGTTATGTATCAGCTGAACGCCATGGATACATATATTCACAATTTCTATGTAGTTTAAGTAATATCGAATCAAGCAACATCACAACTCCTTGGAGGATGCATGGAATCACTACTCATCTTAGTTCCGCTGGCGGCCATTTTTGCGTTAATTACTGCTTACGTTTTAGCTGAGGAAATCCTCGAGCACGAAACAGGCAATGAACGCATGGTCGAAATTTCCGATGCCGTTAAGCAAGGTGCTATGGCCTACATGAACCGCCAGTACCGCACAATCACTATTGTAGCCGTGGCCATCACGGTGATTTTTTTGTTCGTAACCTTGTCCCAGTGGAATTCAGGTGCAGCCCTATGGTGGTGGACAACCGTTGGCTTTGTGGTCGGTGCGTTCTTTTCAGCAGTTAGTGGCTACATCGGTATGAACGTAGCTGTACGTGCCAATGTGCGCGTGGCCCAAGCTGCTCGGGAAGGGCTACCCCAAGCACTCAAAATTGCGTTTAACGGTGGGGCAGTTTCTGGTTTAGCAGTAGCTGGTCTTGCTCTGTTAGGTGTCGCTAGCTTTTTTTACATGTTCCACATGATGCTCGGCTTGGAAAATCCTGTTGAACCCCTGGTTGGGTTTGCCTTTGGCGCTAGTTTGATTAGTCTATTTGCGCGTGTTGGCGGCGGCATCTACACCAAAGCTGCCGACGTGGGTGCTGACCTCGTCGGTAAAGTTGAGGCTGGTATTCCCGAAGACGACCCCCGCAACCCTGCTGTAATTGCCGATAACGTAGGTGACAACGTGGGTGACTGCGCCGGCATGGGTGCTGATTTGTTCGAAACCTACGCAGTGACCGCTATCGGTGCGATCTTTTTGGGGTACTTGATGCCAGGCACTGAACTTGTAGGGAGAATGGCCATTTATCCCTTGGTGCTGGGTGCTATCGCCATTATTGCCAGCGTCATTGGTGTGTTTTACGTCGGCATGGACGAAGAGGGTGGCAGCATTATGAAAGCCCTCTACCGTGGTGTGTTCGTCAGTGCCATTATCAGTATTGCAGGATTTTTTGTTGCCACCCTTGCTATGTTTGTTAGTTTTGACTTTAGTGCCATACCTGGTCTGCCCGGCTACACCAGCTGGTTTACATTATTTTTAGCGTCTGTTTTAGGCATCGCGGTGACGCTAGGGCTCATGTACATTACCGAGTACTACACCAGTACCGAGTTTGCACCTGTGAAACGCATTGCCAATGCATCTGTAACTGGTAGTGCCACCAACATCATTAGCGGTTTAGCAGTCGGCATGCAGAGTACCGCCGTGCCCGTGATTATTTTGGCGCTCGCTATTTTTATGGCGTTTAAGCTAGCAGGACTTTACGGCATCGCCATTGCTGCGGTGGCCATGCTTAGCGTTACTGGCATGATCGTCGCTATGGATACCTACGGGCCTATTACAGATAACGCCGGTGGTATTGCTGAAATGAGCGACCTACCAGAGAGTGTTCGCAACAATACGGACGCACTTGATGCCGTTGGTAACACGACCAAAGCTGTCACCAAAGGGTACGCGATTGGTTCAGCAGCTCTTGCTGCGCTGGTGCTCTTTTCGGATTACACGTACCGCCTCGACCTAGGTGAGGGGGCCTTTAAACTCAACGACCCCATTGTGCTCATTGGGCTATTTATCGGTGCTATGTTGCCGTTCTTGTTTTCCGCATTTTTGATGGAATCTGTGGGTAAAGCCGCTGGTAGCGTCATTGAAGAAGTGCGCCGCCAGTTTCGTGAACTGCCCGGCATCATGGAAGGCACTCAAAAACCCGAGTACGGTACCTGCGTGGATATTGTGACTCAAGCGGCGCTTCGTGAAATGGCACTACCTGGTATTATTGCCGTGGTCGCCCCCCTCATTGTTGGCTTCTTATTTGGACCCCTTGCACTCGGCGGCTTGCTAATCGGTGTTATTGGTAGCGGGCTCATGATGGCGCTGATGATGTCCAACGGCGGGGGTGCGTGGGACAACGCCAAAAAGTACATTGAAGATGGCAACCATGGCGGTAAAGGTAGCGACGCGCATGCTGCTGCTGTAGTAGGTGACACTGTTGGTGACCCTTACAAAGACACGGCTGGTCCGTCCATTAACCCACTTATTAAAGTGATTAACACTGTGGCACTCATCTTTGCGTCAATCATTGCTAGCGTAGGTGGCATCTTAATGTAAGGTGCTGAGCCTAAATGATGAACGACAAGGGGCAGATCAACATCTGCCCCTTTTTTGTGTGTATCAGTTTTCGCAACGTCTTGTTATGGGCGAATATTTCATCAACACTGACACCAGTAATGTCCCTCAGCAAACGATATCAGCTTCATATGGAAATGCTAGTAGAAAAGAGCATGTAATGGTTTTACAGAGAGCTAATCTTTAGATTTATGATCACACTTGTTGTTATGATTGGCGGCGCGTTTGGGGCGCTGACGCGCTACGGCGCTGGGTTGTGGTTAGGACGTCATCTACAGTTATTTCCACTAGCGACGCTAACGGTTAATGTTGTTGGCGCGTTGCTGTTGTCGATACTGGTAACTGCATCCGAGCGCTACGCGGGTATTTCACCGTTGTGGCGAGCTGGCCTAGCTACGGGCTATTTGGGCTCGCTGACGACTTTTTCAACCTTTGAAGTGGAAAGTGCTGCGCTGATTCGCAGTGGTAATGGACTCGAGGCAACGTTGTATGTGTTGGGAAATTTAATGCTCGGGTACGGTGCGGTGCTACTAGGGCGTTGGCTTGTGCTTGGGCGTTCTTGAGTATGAATCAATCTAGTTGCAGCAGAGCATAAAGCCCGCTTATTTAAGCAAGCAGCCTCGAGACGCATTAACAACTTTTAGCATAGAGCTTTATGCGCGAGCACGTAGGCGTCAATAATCTCAAGTTCTGTTGCTAAGGTACTGACGGTATAGCGGCTCGAGCCTTAAACTAATATGTTTGCTAATTTTCTTTTTTGGAGGCCGCCATGCAGCCCACCTCAACTTTAAATGTCACCGTCTGGAACGAATTCCGCCACGAACAACAAGAAGAACGCATCGCTAAGATTTACCCACAGGGTATTCACGCGGTCATTGCCGAAAGTCTTGCGCCACACGTCAATGTACGCACCGCAACGCTGGATGAACCCGAGCACGGCCTCACCGACGACGTTTTAGATAATACCGACGTGCTGATTTGGTGGGGGCATATTGCTCACGGTGATGTAAGTGATGCCATTGTGGACAAAGTTCATGCGCGGGTGCTCGCAGGTATGGGCATGGTGGTGCTTCACTCAGGGCATTTTTCTAAAATTTTCAAAAAACTTATGGGCACAACTTGTGACCTCAAGTGGCGTAATGCAGGTGAAAAAGAGCGCCTTTGGGTCGTTGACCCAAGTCACCCCATTGCTGAAGGTCTAGACGAGTATTTTGAACTGCCTAAAGCTGAAATGTACGGCGAGCACTTTGACATTCCTGAACCTGACAAGCTTGTATTTGTAAGTTGGTTTGCAGGTGGCGACGTGTTTCGAAGTGGCTGCTGTTTTCACCGGGGGCGCGGCAAAATTTTCTATTTCCGCCCTGGCGATGAAGCCTATCCCATCTACCAAGATGCCAATATACAACGGGTGATTCACAACAGTGTGTTTTGGGCAGCACCTACAAGCAGCCCAATCGTGACGTTTGGGCACAGACCTGAGTCGCTCGAGCCTCTCTCGTAACTTCATCTTCTAGCATCTTCCTCTCAACGCCTTACTTATCTCAACCAACGCTAGCGTGCCTACCCTACTGCTAGCAAAGGAGTACCTATGGGCTTAAAAATTGGCATTATTGGCGCGGGCGGTATTGCCCACATTCATCATCACAGCTATCTTGGCGCGGGCGCGGAGGTTATTGCTATTGCCGACGTCAACGAGCATATCCTAGCGCAACGTCAAGCAACGTGGAACATCCCGCGTACCTACACAGATTTTAACGAGATGCTCGAGCGTGAACCCGACATCGACGCAGTATCTATCTGTTTACCTAACGCGTTCCACAAACCCGCTACCCTAGCAGCGGCTAAAGCAGGCAAACACGTCCTTTGTGAAAAACCCATTTCGCTATCTTTAGAAGAAGCACAAACCATGATTGATGCGTGTCAAGACGCTGGCGTTAAACTGCAAATTGGTCACCATATGCGCAGTGATGCGGCTGCTATCAAAACCAAAGCCATGATCGACGCTGGCGACATCGGCCAAGTTACGCATATTCGTTTGCGGCAAGCTCACGACTGGGCTGGGGCTAGTCAAGTAAAAGACTCATTTGGCAAGTTGGTGAACGCGGGTGGGGGTACGTTGCTCGACAACGGTTGCCACCTCATGGACCTAGCGCGCTATTTTTGTGGCGATGTAGACAACGTGTTTGCCCGCATGGACACGCTTAAGTACGACGTTGAGGTAGAAGATACAGCCATGGTCAGCCTCAAGTTTGAATCGGGTGCGCTAGCTAGCATTGAAACTGCATGGACAGCAACCGGTTGGGAAAATGGCTTTTGGGTGTACGGTACCAAAGGCGCACTTAGCTATAACTTGCGCACTGCTTATTCTGACCTTAAAGACGTTTCGGTATTGCAGCACCGGTTTCGCACGTCACCGGGCACAACTTGGGCTGATGTAGACACCGCTGAATACAACTTGGTAGGCTACGCCGCACACCCGCGCAGCATTCTGAACTTTGTTGAAAGTGTACAAACAGATACACCTGTTGTCTGTACAGGTCAAGATGGGCTCGAGGCTGTACGGTTAGTGCTAGCAGCTTACGAAAGCGCCAACACAGGCACATCTGTAGGTATAAGTAGCATCGCTAAAACGTCATTGCATAAAGTCCAAGCAGGTTGATTAGAACTGGCTAAGGTAGAGTGTTGGAAAAGTATCGTCCGTCTGCAACCATATCGTTTGCAAGTAAGACAATGCTTTTAGTCTAGCAGGTGACTTGTAAGAGCGGTTTATAGAGATGGCAGTTCCAGGATTAGTTTCCCCCATACTGAGTGGGTCGACTTCTACTCCCCTGGGTCGCACGCGCAACTGCCTGTGGCAGTTACTTATGGAAACGCTACGATAATTGCAGTGCTCGAGCAACCTGTGCATCGTTGACTTGCGCGTCATTAACTTGAGCGTCATCTGCTTGCATCCCATCTACAAGCGCGTCCCAACGATCTGCTACGGCTGCCACACTAAACTCAGGTCTTAAGCTCACCTGCGGCCTGCCACCGCTACGCCAGTGTGCTAGCCGTTCAATAACAGCTTGTGGCTTTGTCGCATCGACAAGTTGACAAGGGTCACTGAGGACTTCGCCGGCTGAGCCAAGGTCGTGAGCAAGTACTGGTGTGCCCACAGCATTGGCTTCGGCAAAGACAAGTCCAAAAGTTTCTGCAAAACTAGACTGCGGATAAAACACGCACAACGCACTTTGAACGTGTTTACGTATTTCGTGGTTGGGTAAACTGCCTAGCACGTGAACACCTGCTGCGTTCAAAGCAGGGTCAAGTTTGAGGTAGCCTGGATTGGCTAAATAAAGTTTCATATTAGGCCAGCGCTGGCGCACGTATTCAAACGTAGTCAAGACTTGGGCTAGACCCTTGTGAGGCGAGCTAAAAAAGACGAGTTTATCAGGATCATAGTTAGACCTAGCGTTGCTCGTATGAGGGACAATATCAACAGGATTATAGACATAGGTAACTCGAGGTAGTGGGGTTACACCTGTTACAGTTACGTTTGCCGCAAGAGGTACACGGTCTAGCAAAACCCCTTTGTGAGTAGATAGCGGTAACCCAGACTTCTGCAATCCTGACCCATACAACCTTGGTACAGATGACCTTGGTACAGATGACCTTGGTACAGATGACCTTGGTACAGATGACTTTGATACAGATGACCCTAACGCATCTAGTCCTGATGACCCTGAATACCACAAGGTTGACCTGGCTAAATCCGAACTCATCACATCTGCATTTGAAGATTTTTGGGTTGAACTTTCACCTAGCTGCGGATAAACGGTGGGATCTGTTTGATAGTTACGCAAAAACTGGCAGATACTGTGAGCGTGCGTTTGCGATACACCAATCACATCAACGTTGTGAGCGTGAGCAATTGCTGCTAAGCGCTTGCGATTTTTGCCTGCAAAACAGTGCATCCACAGGTAAAACTTAGAGGTTTTAAACTGCTTCCTTAACGCTTTTAGTAGCTTAAATGAGTTGAGGACGATCACCACATCGATGCTAGCAGGGTGTCCTGCGTAGATAACGCCTCTAAACACATAGGGAATAAACGTGACGCCGCTAGTAGCAACCTCAATATGTTCGCGTTTGTGCTGAGCTACAAACACGCGGTGGCCGCGTTGTGCTAGGGCGCGCGTAACCCGAATAACGGTGGATTCCGTACCGCCCATAGCTTGAGTTTCTAGGGTTAGCTCGTTATAAGGCTTAGGGCAAAAGTTGTCTATGACCAAAATGGTTGCCATAGGTCACCGCTAAACGGGGGTCATGCTAGGTTCATTAATGCGAAGTTGATCACTGTCAAGTTGGTCATTGTCAAGTCGATTGGTACGAAATTGAGCTAGGGCTCGAGCTGTAGCAGGTGTGTGCACCACAGCATCGTTAAACTTCAGCAAGTGACGGTTAATGACCTTGCTAATTTTTAGCTTAGGTAGATCAATGCTAACGCCAAGTTGTGTGCGTAACTCGGGCGCGCCAAAGTTGGCGAGCATGGTGCGCGTGCGCTTTCTAACCTCATCGCGGTCACGAACGCGTTTGTCACCTCGATAGCCTGTGTCTGTGTCAGTGGTAAGCGACGCCGCCATTTCAATTTTGGTGAGGAGCGGTTGCTCGAGGTAGTAGAATAAAAACCCACAGCCCAACATGCGGTTGCGCAGTTCGCGGTCTTCTTCGACTGAATCCAAATAGCCGCCAATTTTTTCAAACACGTTAAACCGGAACAGTCCAGAATTAATCAAAATCCAGTCACCTTCGGTTTTAGAAGGAAACTGCACGGTCGGAAAAAAGTCATCTATGAGCGACAAGCGTTTTTCCATGCGGTGCAAACTACCGTTGAGTTTGATCATGTCGTGCGCGCCAACCACAATGTCTAGGGGCAAGTTTTGACCTACTTCGTAACCAAGTAGCGACCAATCCAAGATGGGATCGGCAACGTGGTCTTGCTGGTAGAGCGCGCGCACTTGCATGAGCACTTTGTCGCGGTGCGGAATATCATCTGAATCGTGAAAGGTTATGGCGTCGCAATCAGCAAGCATAATCGCAACGTTTTTGGCGTTGGCTGTACCTAGGTTTTTGGCTAACTTAACGTAGCTAAACCTGTTGTCATATTCGTAAGAACTTGCCAAGTACTCAGTTTCGTCGTCAGAACCATCATCAATAACAAGTACCTTTGTATGAGGGTAGCTTTGCGACAACGCACTCTCAATGGCGTTTTTGAGGCAAAACGCACGGTTATAAGTAGGAATAACAACGGTAACGCGCTTATTCATATAAATATCCTTTCCATTTGTCTTGTAGGTAGTTGTGTGTGTGAGTTGTGACCCGTTGGGTAATGGCAAGTTGGCGCGCCAGTAAAAGTTGGCTTAAAGGTGCACACAAGGTTAAAAACGCAAGTGCAGCTAGTAACGCGTGGTTATGAATCACAAATAGGCTCGAGACGCTAGCAGCTACGCCTACCGCAATAACAGCCGTCCACCACGAACGCTGCGACAGGTGAGACGCAAACTTAGACGTTCGTTCAAACCCTAGCGGGCAGCCCAAATAGCAACTCAACCAACTTTGAGCACCTTGTTTAGCTAGCGACATGTGAATCAAAAAAGACGTGAACCAAGCGGACCGGCGGGTGAATACAAACACCATCAACTTGCTTACCCACTGCAACCACAAACTTACTAAGCTAAGCCGCACAAGCGGGTAACTAACGTAGTGTGGTGCTAGCACCATACCCACACACAACACTACAAAGGTAAGTAGCGGTAAGTAACTTAAGTTGAACCAGGCAGTAAGTTGAATCAAGATACCCAAACGCTGTTTTACAGCTAGTTGTGCTTGTTCTAACCCAACAAAAGCAGTGAGCGTTTGTGCGTTGCCAAATACCCAACGGCGGCGCTGTTTGCGCAATTCGCGCGCGTCAGTAGGCATGAGCCCGCGCCCCAACGAGGTATTTACGTAGCGGCCTTGGTAACCTTTGGCGAGTAAGTGCAAGCCCAACTCAACATCTTCAGTAATAGACCTACCTGTCCAACCGCCTACTTCGTCTAAAGCTGTGCGGCGAATCATGCTGACTGTACCCGTAGCTAGTACGCAGTTGAGGTGATTGGCCATGTTCATGTAAACATCAAAAAAATGGCGGTACTCGCCAGACAAGCCCGCGTTTGCAGAGATTGTATTGCTATAAGCTTGAGGAAACTGCACGAGCGCAATGTCTGCAGAGGTAAAGTGAGCCACGGCAACCTCGAGCAAATTGGGGTCTACACAGTAGTCAGCATCTAGCACAAGCACAAACGCAGCCCTAGGGTCAGTTTTGGCAAGGCACAGGTTAAGTGCGCCCGCTTTAAAGCCTGCTAGCTGTGCTACATGGTGAAACTTGAACTGCGCTCCCAAGCTGTGACAACGCGCTTCAACCGGCCGCCACAAAGTTTCGTCTTGAGTGTTGTTATCGAGTACGATAACTTCAAAATTACTGTAGTTAAGCTTGCGAATGTGCTCGAGCGTTTCCAACACAAGATGAGGCGGTTCGTTGCAAATTGGCACGTGAATCGAGATCATCGGGGCGTTAGTACGCTGCTGAGAGTTTTGAGGTGCACCCCCCTGCTGATGGTGAACGCGCGGTAATAAAGCTGCCCACAATTGGGCAAGTCCCAATACAGCAATAAACGCCATGTTGATAGCAAGCAGTAATGTAATGGCTGTTGGATAAAACAACGTTGCTATAGTCCAGATACATATAAGCAGCATCCAAACTCGAGCTTGTGACAACAAAGCTTTTGTTATGCGCACTGCGGAAGCTGGTTTCGCCAATAAGGCAAAGGACACGTTTCTCTCCCTTGAGATCAAGCGAAGATAAGGCTATTTCAAGACAAAAGTGGAAGCTAATAGCCAGATCTGAGGCTAGATCCGATATAAACCAATTGTATTAAGTGGCTACTTCATTTGGAAGAAATGCGCGTACTTTGGAGAGTATATAGGCATACCAAAAGTACTAGTACTAAACTTAGGACTGGTATACCTTAAAAAATAATGCGGATGTATAGACGGGCTCAAGTAACACATGTATCGAAACTTACAACTATAGCAGTTCCAGAATTGAGTATCTCCTATCTATACCTGCAAGATACAGATAGCGGTAGCGGTTAAGCAACGCGATTAATTTACGTTCCCTTTCGCAAAGTCACTATTATAGACACTTAGTTTATAGACACTTAGTTTATAGACACTTAGTTCCCCCACACTAAGTGAGTTGATTTCTACTCCCCTAGGTCGCACGCGCAATTGCCTGTGGCAGTCACTCGTGGAAATGCTAAAATATCAATTTTTATTTGCAAGTAGGTCAAAACATACAACCTTCACCTGATGTTTCTAAGAAGTGTCAATGTAACGCGCGCCGTTATACCTACTTGTTAAGGCGACCAAGTGCCATGTTTATAAATTATAGAAGGCTCGAGCAACTATCACAGATTAAACCTTAGTTGTTAAACGACAACCCTACAATCACCGGGTCGTGGTCAGACGACCGAAACGGCGTTGGCCTGTACAAATCTTGGACGGAGTCTGGCTTAAACGGCGGCGTGCTGTAGTCTAAAAAAGCAGGTTCGTCGGCGTTAATAAACCAGACGGTTGTACCGGTAATATTATCTGCTAAACTGGTGTTGGCTAAAGCATGATCAAGATAGCCGGACTGACCCGGTGAAAACACGTAGCTATAACGGTCTTCAGCAGGCAGGTTGCGTTCGATGAGGTCAACGAAGTTGGCTTGCTCGAGCACTACAATCGGATCCTCAGCACCGTAGGCGTTGAGGTCGCCAATCACTAAGACGTCATCATCACCTGTTGCGGTTGTAATTTCATCAACCAGTGTCACAAGTGCTTGGGCTTGGGCAACGCGGGTAGCGTTATAACAACCTTGACCGTCGCCTTGGTCTTCGTCGGCACCTTCAGCGTTGCGGCAGCTTTTGGATTTGAAATGGTTGACAATCACCGTAAATTGCTCACCGGACGCGGCGTCTGCAAAGGTGCGTGCCACCGGACGGCGGCTAAACCCATTAACGGTATAGGCGTCATCTGTGCTGATGGTAGCATCTCCTACAGGTGAAACTGTACTGGGTTTGTAAATAAACGTTTGTTTGATGGCGTCATTGCCAAGATCATCTGGCGCACTAAAGCCTGCGTAGGTGCTTGCACCCATCGTCTCATTTAAACCAGCGATGAGGTCATCAATGGCAGTTTGACCTGTACTGCTGGACGTCGGCGTATCACCCGCACCACCGTTGTTTTCAATTTCAATAAGCCCGACAATATCTGCGTCCATCGCCACAATGGCAGCGATAATTTTGGCGCGTTGGCGCTCAAATTCGCCAGCGTTAAACGCCCCACGTGCGTCGTCATTATCACTTTCAAAGGTGGTGAAGTAGTTGAGGACGTTGAAGCTAGCTACTTTAAGCTCGCCGCCGACATCATCTGGGGCATCTTGGCGGGTATTCACGCGGGTGAAGGTTGGTGCGACTGTTGGCTGCAAGCGGTAATCGCGCACGCTTGTTGAAGAACTCACCTGCCCGTAGCTTAAAATTCCGGTGAGGTTGCTGACGGTATCGCCGACGCGTAAGGTGTTGCCTTCAGCAAGGTAAGGCACTGGGTCGGGGTTGTCGCCACGGCTGTCAACGTCTTGCCCATCGTCTAAGAAGATGAGGCGGCGCTGGTTGCCGTCTATACTTTCACCGAGATTGTTGCCGTTGGTAGGGTTGTACAACCGTCCATCGGCAGAAAGGGTAATTTGTCCGTAGCGCCCTTGAAAAAAGTTTTGGCTGACAGTTAAGTCTTGGTCAAAGCTTACCAGCATGCCTTCAAAGGCTTCTAGGTCTCCTACGTTTTCAGTGGGCAGGTCCACATCGGTAGTAGGAATCGTGTGATTGCTCGAGCACACGATGGCCTCAGTTATATCCACAAGTTGGGTTAGGTCGCCGTCCTCACTGACCGTTCCCGAAACAGCCACAAGGTCGCCGGTATCTACATCATTTTGTTGATCGAGGGCGTTTACAAAAAGTCCGTCTGAACTTGCTGCATTGCCGTCGCCTAAAAAGTCACGTAAAAAGAAACCAGCAAGCTCACTTTCAGATTGGAAATCTCCGGTAACAACACCGATGACAGTGACAGCTTGACCTGCAAGCGGGCTAGCATCAGCTAATCCCTGCACAGCGGACACAGCTATTCCGGCGACCATGCACGCTTCGGCACTATTCACAAAGTCTAGCGCAATTGTGGCGTCAGCTTCATCAGCGGTAAAACTGCGGACCATCACCGGCGACCGGCTATCGCCAGCTGTCGCTTGCAGGTTGACGAGATAAGCTTCGTCTTGGGTAAGGCCTGTGAGTGTGCCTTGCCACAGCTCACCTGCTTGCTCGAGGCTAAGTTCCTCCCCAAAATTACCAGACGCGCTAACAGCAGTTGCACTTGCTGGTACACCGCTTACAGCCAGCGTAAGGCTGAGGTCATCATTACTGCTGCTCGAGTCATCACAAGCTGCAACTGTAATTGTCAAACTAAGCAAAGCAGCTACCACCCACCTGGGTAATCTACTACGTGTTATATGTTTACTGGATGTGTTCATCATAAGCCTCCTTGATGGTGTCTCTATATGTGTCTCTACATGTGATGGTGTCATGCTAGCCCGTCACTGTCAACGTTGCATAACCTGTGGTCAGTTTCTGAACTAAGTGCACACTCAATACAAAAGGCACTGTTTACAGCCCAATGTTTATGTCTATCGCTATAGTGAAAGATAAAGACGTTATGACGAGCGTGCAACATTTTCACTGTGTACATTTACAATCCTAAAATTGTATTTATGCCCTATACCACGCAATAAAATCAAGGTTACTATAAAACAACCATGACCAAGCCAATAATTTTGGTTGTTGAAGACGAATGGATGGTTGCCGAAGATATTCGCAGTAGCTTAGACGCTCATGGCTATACAAGTTTTGTGGCAACTAGCGGTGAAGAAGCCCTTGTACTAGTTGAGCGCTTAAACCCTCAACTTGTGCTCATGGACGTTCACTTAAAAGGCGAGATGCTAGGTACAGAAACTGCCAACAAAATACGCGAGCTATTTGATATTCCTATTATTTATTTAACTGCACACGCCAATCAGGCCACTCTCGAGACTGCTCCTAGCTACTGAGCCGCTCGCGTTTTTAGTCAAGCCCATCCAGATGAGCACACTAATAACTCACATTGATACAGCCTTTGCGCGCGTTTCTCA
>CAZMCW010000099.1:6476-13684 GCA_964564405.1 uncultured bacterium | reverse complement strand
ACACTTACTAAACTCAGCAGCGCCCATCCTTAACCGCTAACCGCTATCTGAAAACCGCGGTTTCCAGATAGGAGGTACTTAACTAGATTGATGAGAAAACATTTGACAAGATAGTTGTCTTGACAGATTAACTGACCATCATTGTTTTAGTATCATTTATGATGTGTTGTGAATATATGTGTTTACAGCATAAATACACACGCACTTGTGTTCAAAATTTATAGTGGGGTTTAATACCAAGTCCGACAAAACACATCATAAACTCCTACGGAGTTCATTACGTTCTAGTCGGACTTGGTATCTGTTTCTGCTCGCGAGTTGTCTCGCGCAACGCTCGGAGCCGCTCGGGTTACTTTGTTACCAAAATAACCGGAAAGGGTATAACATGCAACTTACTGACAAAGACGCGTTTGTCCAAGCACTCCAGTCATCTTGGAGTTTGGCGTCCAGCACCAAGTGGACACAAGCTAACCCAGCTTCAGGTCAATGTGGTGTCACCGCACTTATCGCCCAAGATGTTTTAGGAGGTGACATCCTCAAAACAAATTATGGTGACATATGGCATTTCTACAACCGTATCGAGGGTGAGGTTATTGACTTTACTGAAAGTCAATTTGAAGCACCTATTAACTATGACAACTGCCCTGCAAGTAGAGCAGAAGCTTTTGCAGACACCAATGCGGAACAGTATCACCATTTGAGTACCGCAGTTCAAGAAAGTTTATCTGGTAGAGCTACCCACAAAATTAACTCGTAACAACGTCTAGATTAATGCCGCTGAGGTGTCACATAAACCGTCTTATGCTGAGTGAAGTTTACCGCGCCTGACGGTGCACCTTTTGCCCTCCAAACATGCTTTTTGAGACTGTAGTCAACAGCAACATTATCTGATTCTTTGGCTTTGGAATAACCAGCAGCAAGCGATGCTGCGTAGACAATAGTTTCAAACGGAACATCTTTACCGCTCGCTTGTACAATCACATGGGACCCTTGGTAGCCCTGCACGTGCAACCAAACGTCCAGACTACGCGCTACCCGAAACGTGAGGGCATCGTTGTCTTTGGCATTGCGGCCAACCAACACGGTATAGCCTTGTGGACTTTCAAAGCGCATGCCTGGGGTTGCTCGGTATTGTTGTTTAGATTGTTTGACATGCTCTTTATAGAGATCATCTAGCTCAGCATCACTTACGTCATCTACGCGTTGTAGGAGTGTTTGGATGTCTGCACGTTGTTGCTCGAGCTCAGGCCGCCTCGAGCCAGCTTGACTTGCCCGCTGGTCACGTTTTTTGGCACGTTCATAAAGTTTTTGCGCGTTGCTCACGGCATCTAGCTTAGGGTTAAGCATTATCTCTAAAGGCTCTCCAGCAAAGTCAGTGAGTTCAACCTGACTAGCTGCTTTGGGCACCTGCCACTGATAGGCCATCAGCACATCTGCTTGGATACGAAAGGTATTAGCTTCGGTGGCAGCTTGCACGGCATTGTCAATATCTTGCAACCGTTTCTGAAACAGCTCGAGGCGTTTTTCCAATGCCATCTTTAAACTATCAAGCGTTGTTTGGCGTGCTTCTTGCTTGCGTAACGTTGCCAAATCAGGTCGGTTGAGAGCTTCTTGCATACTCTTTTGAGGATTGGCAGCTACGTTTTGAATAGCTCTGACACTTGCCTCGAGCAACTCATCAGCTAATACTGTTCCCGTCGTGACACCAGTAAGTACCGCAACCGTCCTGGTAAGTTCAGGTCCAAAGCCGTCCACAATCTCACGCAAAGCTTTGAGCTTGCGACCATCTAAGGCATTCGTCAGTTCTGTGGCTGAAGCTTCGCGTGGGTCGAGCTTGTCGTAAGCAGGTGGCGGCACATAAGGCAGACCCGCCCGCACTTGGCGGTAGCGGTTAATGTCTGCGCCAATATCTCTGGCAGCACCTAGAATCATACCCTTGGTATCGGTCACAATTAAGTTGCAGTTGCGCCCGGTAAGTTCAGCAATAAGCACGCAAGGTTCCGTGGTGACAAAACCTGTTTGGCCCGCAAAGTGGAACGACACGACACGGTCAAGTTTATGTTGGGCGATGCGCTCGAGCCGCCCCGTTACCCGAGACGCCAGCAAATCCTGAAAGCCTGTTTGTGCACTTGACACCGGTGGATAGTCACGACTTACCGTCAGTTGCGCGTTGGGCGGTTTGTTGTACAACCACAGTGCTTGTTTACCTGTTGTGATAAGTGGCAACACAAACGTGTAGGCATCCGGAAAGCGCCAGCGCTGCCGTTCGCAAGGGAGTGTGAGTGGTTCTAGTGCTTGAGCGAGCAGCAAGCCTTCCATAAGGGTTTAGTCTACGTTTTAGAGGTGATGATGGTATGTATTGAACCGCATCATGGATGATAAGCGTCGTATCTAATAGTCAAATAGCTCTAGCGGAATCGTCGTGCTAGACTTCAAATACGAGGATTAATATGTACGCGTTAGTGACAACATCCTCGAGCAAGGAGTTTATGATGCCCCCACACACAACATCTGCCAGCGACCAAGCTTTTGTACACCAGTTTGAAACCGGCCAACTGGCACCAAGTGACTTCAACCACCGCGCGCATGTTGCCCTTGCTTATTGTTATTTGTGTGAGGGAAATGTAGATGACGCTTACACCCGCTTTAAGCAGGCAATTCACAACTTTTTAGCGCATCACAGGATTGATGCGAGCAAGTACCACGAAACCCTTACCAGAGCGTGGCTTTTGGCAGTTCGCCATTTTATGATGATGTCTGAGCAAACAAATTCAGCTGATGTATTTATTGAGATGAATACGAGGTTGCTCGAGCACGGCATTATGCTCACCCACTACTCTGAGGATATCCTTTTTTCAGATGCTGCGCGGATGAGCTTTGTGACGCCGAACCTCGAGCCCATCCCCCACTATCCCCTCTAAGGGGGATGATATACATGCACTATGTCTCTACTAAGGCAATAACACATCTTAAATAGCGTGTGCGCGCCATATTCCCTAACTGCCATTACATTAAGCTGACAATTGGCTTGAATACTCAAAGGTTGGAGGTATAGTTCATGAAACACACGTTGAAGACTTTTCTTTTTATCCTGCTTGCGGTTGTACTAGCTGCTTGCAGTACAGACAGCAGCGGCCCAACGGCAGCGTTTACCGTTACCCCTAGCACGGGGGATACCAACACCTCATTTGCATTTGACGCAAGCGGGTCTAGTGCAGACGGCGACCTCACCATCGACGCCTACCAGTGGAGCTTTGGTGACGGCAGTGAAGCCAGCGGTCCCACCCTAAGTTACAGCTACAGTGAGCCTGGCGAGTACGAGGTCACACTCACCGTCACAGACAGTGGTGGCAGCACAGACACGGCTACCGAAACTATCACTGTGAGTGCGCCAGCGTCTGCGTTTCAACTCCAAGTCTTACACTTTGCAGATGTTGATGGCGGCGGCGACATCATTGGTAATGCCCCACGTTTTTCAGCTTTGCTAGATTCTTTCAGAAGTGAGCGCCCAGACACGACACTTGTACTTTCTTCTGGGGATAACTGGATTCCCGGACCCGAGTACTCCATTGCCGCAGAAGGTTTTGGCGGCACTGGGCGCGCCCACGTTGAGTGGCTCAACGGCCTCGGCGTAGACGCGTCTGCGCTTGGCAATCATGAGTTTGACTTGGGGACGAACGCTATTGTCAACTTACTTTCAGCAGATGGCGACTGGCCTGGCGCAAGCTTTCCTTACTTAGCCACCAACCTTGACTTTTCCACCGACCTTGGTGATGCTGACGACCCTGGCCTCGCTAGCATTGCAGGTAGCAACGGACTTCCTGCTGACCAACTTGCTGGACAAGTTGCCGGTTATACAGTGATTGATGTTGACGGTGAAACGGTGGGTATTGTCGGTGCAATTACGCCGTTACTGGCAACTATTTCAACTACGGACGATGTGACTATTCTCCCAGCCAACGCACCCACCACCGCCGAAGCCCAAGCGCAAGCACTTGCGCCCATTATTCAAACTTCGGTCGACGCGCTTACTGCTAGCGGCGTGGACAAAATCATCTTGCTTGCCCACATGCAAAACATTCAAATAGAACGAACCCTAGCCACTTTGCTTACCGATGTTGATGTGATCATCGCAGGCGGCTCCAATACCTTACTAGCCGACGACAACGACCGCTTGCGTGACGGTGATAGCGCCGCTGACGACTATCCACTTATTTTTAGCAACCCAGATGGCGATACCACGCTCGTTGTGAACACCGATGGCGATTACAACTACCTAGGGCGTTTGGTGGTGGATTTTGATAGCACCGGCGTTATTCTTACGGACTTGTTGGACAACACAGTGAATGGTGCTTACGCCACAGATGCAGAAGCACTTGGCGAAAACAACCTCACCGACGACGACGCTATTGACGCGGTTGAAGAAACTGCAGATACCCTCGAAGAAGACCTTTCTGCAGTGGCGGGCAACGTGTTTGGGTCAACCAGTGTCTACCTCAATGGTGAACGTGCGTTTGTACGCACCGAAGAAACCAACCTCGGTAACTTAACGGCAGATGCCAACCTCGCTTACGCGCAAAGTGTGGACGCTAGCACCACCATTTCACTGAAAAACGGGGGCGGTATTCGCGCGCCCATTGGTGCGTGTGTGGTGCCACCTGGAAGTGTTACTGGCGAGCTAGAATGCAATCCACCTGCAGGTACGCCGGGCATTAATGAACCGGGGCAAATTTCGCAACTTGACCTAGAAATTGCACTGCGCTTTAACAACGGACTCACCCTCGTGACGGTCACAGGTGCACAGTTGCTCGAGCTCATGGAACACGGTCTCGCCGAAGCTGAAAGCACAGCAGGACGCTTCCCACAAATCGCTGGTATGACCGTTACTTACAACATCAATGCTGACCCCAACACACGCATTACCGACCTCACTATTCTGGATAGCAATGGTGCTGAAGCTAGCGGTGAAGCTGTAGAACTCGTGAGTGGTGGCGTGATTGACGGTGTTGCTGCCGCGCAAACTTTCCGGATTGTCACGCTAGGCTTTTTAGCAGGCGGCGGCGACGGGTATCCTTTTCCTGCAGAAGACGATGAAGCTGCTAACTTCGTTGACCTCGAGCAAGAAGGCGTGCGCGACGGTGCCATCACCTTTGCAGATACCGGCTCCGAGCAAGATGTCCTTGCGGAGTACTTAAACGTTAACTTCCCTGCAGATGGTAGCAATCCGTTTAGTGACGCGGACACACCCCTCGACCAAGATACGCGGATTATTCAGACACAATAAGGTTCACGTTCATTCAGTTAGAGCCTCGAGCAAACAATAGCTCGAGGCTTTTTTATGCTCATCACAGGCTACATCAAGACATGATGCTCTATCTTCACTTAAAATTCTCGTAAAACTTTTTAAGGTGAGGCTCGAGCCGCCCCAAAAACTCACGCTTATCTGCATGTCCATCAAACCTTGCTTGCGCCCAAACCTCAGCCTCGAGCGCGTCCACATCCACATCTACCAACTTGCCATCACGCACTTGATGTCGCCCGCCCACAAACACATCTGTCACATGCCTCGCATTAACTTGACTCAGGCAATAAGAGACGGCATCCTCTTGAATCGCTCGAGGCATATCCAATACGGTGATATCTGCATGATAGCCCGGCAGCAATTTACCAACATCTTCAAACATTGTTGCTGTTGCCCCACCGCACGTCGCAAGTTCCAAAGCTTGATAGCCAGACAACCATATGTGATGCTCATGTTCTGGTATGTGATGTAATCCTTGTAGCAAGGTCATTTCAGCAAGTAAGTCGTCTTGTCCAAACAAACTCATGCTGTCGGTTCCCAAACCTAGTGGCATACCCGCTTGCAGCATCTTGAGTAAGGGTGCGCGCCCACTGCCTAAACGCTGGTTGGAACTTGGGTTGGTGATGACGGTTGTTGTTGTATCTGCTAAAAGCTCAATATCAACCTCAGATAGCCAGATGCCATGTGCAAGTGAGGTTTTGGAGCCGAGTAAGCTGTAATTAGCTAAAACTTGAATGGCGGAGTTGCCAAAGGTGTGTTCTGCGTAGGCACGTTGATGGGTCGTCTCGAGCACATGCACATGCAAGCCGAACCCACGCACTATTAGTTCCGAGGTGGTCTCGAGCAAACGGTCTGACATCCAGTGTAAGCCGATGGGATTGGCTAAAATACGTACCTGATAATGACCTTCGTAAGCTTGATTTAAAGATATTAGAACATCAACATAATCATCTGTTTGAATGTAGCTGTACGTAGGATCAAAATAATCCGCTGCTTGCGCCGCTAACTCATCTGGTAATCGCTTAAGAAACACCCGTTCAGGTTCGTAGACCAATACATGTTGGTCATAATGCCCCGGCGCAAACGCCACGCGCACACCAACATCTAGGTAAGCTTTGAGCGAACGTTCAATGTTGGTGGTATAAGCCTCGAGCGGTCCCGGATGAGAGTGCGCTACTAGCGAGGTTGTAATGCCCTGCTGCAACATGCGTGCAGCTGCAAGTTGGGTGTCTAGGTAGGCATCTAGTTGGGGATAGAGCAAGAATGAGGCAAGCCACAGCTCGAGCGGCTTGTCCACCATGCCAACCTGCCGCGTATCCAGACCGCGCCCATGATGATGGGCATTCACCAGACCCGGAATCACTAGCTTATTGGTTGACGCTAACAGTGGTGCAAGGTGTCCATAATTTGCGTGCACGTCTTGCCATGCACCCACGGCGATAACCCTGCCACTCCCCTGCTCGTTTGGTGTTTCAAAAACAATAGCACCATCACGAATGACGCCGTCTGCGTGGGTACTTGGGTCAGCGATCACATAATCTGCACGGATAAGTTGCACGAAGCCATTATGACAGGCTTAACAGATTTAACTCGCAGATTGTTTGGCGCACGTCTATTTGAGGAGATGGTTGGCGCACCTGCCTTGTTCTCAAAATCATGTGACATAAAGCAGGTATTTGAGGATGATGCTCGAGGCTTACTTACACATCATCTTCGAGTGATGCTCCTATTTCAAGCTACGTCCCTCAGCGTTCATATAACAACACATCGCTATCCACAACGCCGTAAACAAAGCCTTCATCATCTGTAAGCGTTAGTCGGATGCGCTCACCGCTAACCTCAACAGCAGTAAGTGTTTGGGTATAGATAGCAGTACTTGCGCAAACGTCTTCTAAACGCTGCCATT
>CAZMCW010000099.1:944-6414 GCA_964564405.1 uncultured bacterium | reverse complement strand
GCCTAGCGTTAGCTCGTTGTCGAGATAGGTTTGTGATGTTAGCTCGAGTGCATCCGGATCAATACGATGCTGCTGAAACAACCACGCATACATAAGTGGCTCGGTTGCCATGGTGTCAGTTGCAGCAAAATGACATCCTGCCCCTTGACTCCCGCATGGGAAACTGTACTCTGTCGCAAAATAGCGCAAAGGCTGATTAATTTTTTGCAGTGCGTCTCTGCGGTCAGACTGCACATCAAGATTCTCGAACTGTGTTGTTCGAAGGTTGATGGTATCCATCAGTGTATGCATTTGACGCATGTCTACAACTCTGCCATCACCATCACCCTTATGTCCAAAACTCCAAACAGATAAATAAGGGTACTCGCGAGCAACTGTATCTTCTCGTGTGATGTCATCAACTGGTCCCAACCACACACCAGACGTAGGTAAAAGGGCTGCAAAACGGTCGGTAATAATGCCAGGTGCGAACCAAGTTTGTGTTGCACCTATAGAATGTCCTGTTACATAAATACGATCTGGATCAACTTGCTCCGTCTCAATTAAGTTTTGAATGATACGGTTATACAATCGCATTAAGAAAGCATCTGCCCAAGGAGCATCTCTAACACCGTCTACAGCGTTAGGAAAAGGAACCAAGGGTGCTAGAACGTAAGCAGGATAAGCCTCACGGATATGCGGTTGCACCCAACCTGTCGCCACAGGTCGGCCTATTCTACTGCCAAGATCATCTACTAGATGAGGAGTCTCAAACCCATCTGCTGCAACGAGGCCCTCAGCCGTACCATGAATTGCCAAGATGAGCGGATAGCGCGTATTTGCTTCTAGCTCTGGGGTGTACAAACGATATGTGAGCGTGTAGTCATCTTCGCTAATGGTTTGCTCAACAAATAAATCAGCCACATCTTCACGGACAGTTTCACGAAACTGAGGCGTGAGCGTGCAGGCTTCCGTGACAGTTACAGTAAACGTGATGCCGTCTAACTCACCGTCACATCCTGTTACCGATACTGTGTGATGCCCTTTGTTGGGTAGCACTTGGAAAGTGACTGTTTCGCCAGTCGTGGCGCGTTGTTCGGTTGGGTCAACTAACCCGAGGTTGGTTGTGCTGGTACGAATCACCACAGGTGTGAGATTAGGGTCAGGATCAGTAGGCGCGTCACTACACGCAGTTAAAAGCACAAAGCAGGTAAGTAGAGGTAAGGCCCTGCTCGAGGCAGACCTACATAACGTCAATATAGGCAACATGATGTCTCTTTTCTAAATTTTGAAGTGATGTTACTTGCGCTAACGTGTTTGCTTACCCTCAAACTAGCAGCGCGCGTTTAATTTAGCATCATTTGCAGGTCATGGGGTGTTTAGGTGACGCATAAATCTACTCCATAAAAACTGTTAGAGACGCACTGACGATATTCATGAAGGGGCTCGAGCCCACGTTTAACGCAAACACTACACATGCGTTCAGGTTGGCAGATCAACCTTCATGAAGGTGTTCAACATTGCGAGTGTTGGTGAGTTAATCTTTTACGATGACTGACTTATACCAAATTGACTCTTGAATGTCATAGTCTGAATCATCTAAGGGTACGCTCGAGCTGCGCTGTACTTCGTAAACACGAGCGATTTTGATGCCGCAAAGCGACATCAAAACATCACTTTAGTATTATGTACCCACCCATGACCGATGGCTATTTATATGCAATAAGATGCAGTAGGGGCACGTTGACGTCATAGAAGACAACATCAGCGCGAGCAATGTGACGAGCTGTACATCGTAAGCCGTCTTGCGCTTTAATGGGTGGCTCGAGCTTCTAGAAAATTGCTCACATAGACTTGTCGAAACGTTTCGACATACGGTATAACATATCATGCAACGCGAAAAAGTATGCGAATTTGCCCGCCTTGTGAGTACCTAAACCCTCTAGCCAAGACTGATGTGATTAGAATGCTTTGGACTTACAAAGCCAGTTTTAAGGTCATTTTCAATAGGTTTATCATCAAAAACGTCTTTTTTTATCTAGATATCACGATTTAGGTGGCTATCGTTAACTATGTGCTCACTTCTTCACCACTTTCTTCAAATCACAACTTGATATGCTAGGTTTACTCATTTAACACCGGAGGTTTTATTTATGCGCAAACTGTTTGCCCTCGTCACCTTGTTACTTGTTAGTGCGCCGTTACACGCTCAAGACGACAGCCTCGTCATCTGGTCACGCTATGACTTAACAGACACTGAAGACGCCAACGCTGTCACCCTCAACACCAAAATTGAAGCCTTTGAAGAAGCTACTGGCGTAGATGTCGTTTATGAACAAGTTGCTTGGGATCAACTTGCTACCAAACTGGCAATTGCTGTGCAGTCTGGCGGGGATGTTCCCGACATGGTAGAAGCTGGCTCACAGCACATCCCCTCTTTGCTAGATGCAGGCGCGCTCATGCCATTAGACGATCTTTTAGCGGACGCTACTTGGGTGAATGAACTTGGTGATGGTGACGCCCTGGCCTGTGTAGTTGAAGGCAGCCGCTACTGCGTCGCCCACAATGTGCGCGGCGGCATGACCTACTTTCAGGCAGAGGCGTTTCCAGATGGCTACCCGCAAACAGAAGATGCCTGGCTCGAGGTTGCTGGCACGCTAAGCGGCGACGACACCTACTTCAGCACCCAATACGCCGGGCGCAGCTACGCCTCCATTGAAATCATGTGGTGGCCCATGATTGCTTCCAACGGTGGCGCTATTTTTGATGCTGAAGGTAGACCAACATGGGCAACAGAAGAAGTTGTTGAGGTTGTTGAGTTTGGGCGCACTTTGTTTGAAGATGGCTATTTTCCTGCCGTGAACGTCACAGGCGACTTTTCAGATGCTGAAGCATCTTGGGTAGATGGCACGGCAGCATCTTTTAGAGGAGGTAGCTGGTCAGCTATTTTTGTACCCGGCTTACAAGCCTCCGTTGATGCTGGCGACGTGATGATGACTGGCGGCGTTGACTTTGGCGGCGGCGCTTACGTATTCATGGTCAGCGAAGGTTGGGTGGTGCCAACCGGAGCCGAAAATACAGGTGCTGCTGCGCAATGGCTAGACGGCTTTTTTGAAGCTGAGTTTTTAGCAGATTGGGCTGCTGCACAGTTTGGCATTCCCACCCTAGCCAGCGCCTATGAAGCCGCTGAGTTTGACAGTGCGTTTTACCAAGCTGTCGACGAAATTTTAGGCGCGCAAGGGCTCTACATGCAGCAAAGCCCCTACTATGTTGAGTCATTAGATGCACTTGCGATCGCCTTTCAAGAGTTGCTCCTCGACCCAGACATGGACGTGATGGCACGTTTAGAAGAAGCCCAAGATGAGGTTTTGAACCGCTACTGGTAAGTGAGTGCCTTGATCTCGACGTATGGCGTAAGCTGTGCTGGGCGCAGCTTACGCTTATACACTACCTTGCCTTATAGTTTAGACTGGACACTATGATTAAGACCTTAGAAGCCGTGTTTGATGGTGAAGTGTTGCGCCCCATTGAACCTGTGCAACTCGAGCCCAATACTCGAGTTCACATCACCATTGAGGTTGATGAGGCAGCTGGGGTAAAACCCAAGTCGTTTTTGCAAACGGGGTCATTTTTGCAGACGGCGCGGGAGCTCGAGCTCGAGGGTCCTGCGGATTGGTCAGAAAAGCTAGAAGATTATCTTTATGGCAAGCAACCTCCTAGCGACACCTGAGGTTTTTCTTGATACCGCCTATGCCATTGCTTTATCTGCACCCCACGATAGCTTTCACCAACAAGCTCTCTTACTAGCTGATGAAATCGAAGCCAAAAGTGTCAAACTCATTACGACTCAGGCTATTCTCTTAGAAATTGGCAATGCTCTTGCAGCGCCGTACTATCGGCGCAAAGCGGGGATTTTGCTCGAGTCCCTAGAGACAGACGAGCGTGTTCATATCGTCACTTTTAGTACAGCACTTTATAACCAAGCCCTGCAACTTTTTCAAACACATCACGACAAAGCATGGGGAATAACTGACTGCATATCATTTGTAGTTATGCGTGAACGCGGCATCGCCGAGGCGTTGACTGCAGATCGACATTTTCAGCAAGCAGGATTTCGTACTTTGCTACGAGACACTTAATACATCAGCTAAGAGGTATTGACTTGCATATCTCTCTACAAGGGATATGTCCAAATCAATTTTCTACTTCCATCTGGAATTTTCATTCTCCACACAAAAATGTTTTACAGGTATCTCTGAGGAGATTGTATGCCTAAGCTCTCATGGCAAAAGCTTTACCCTTACATTTTGATTGCGCCTGCGCTTTTATTTGTGAGCGCGGTAAGCCTCTACCCGACGCTGTACACGTTTTACTTGAGCGCCCACAGGTTCCGCCGTGGCACCTTTGAGTTTGTGGGATTGCGGAATTTTAGCGTTATTTGGGAAAGCCGTAGTTTTTGGAACAGCATCCACTTAACGGGCGTTTTTGGTGCTTGGTTTTTAGTGTTGGTGATGGTCATTGGACTGCTACTAGCACTGCTTTTTAACAACAAACTCAACGGCAATAGCATCTATATGACGCTCATTTTTATACCTTGGATGATTTCCGAAATTGTCGCGGGCATCATGTGGCGTTGGATGTTTTTGCCCAACATTGGGGTCATTCAAAATGTACTGGGACCGCTTTTAACGACAGGCGAGCGTGACTTTATGTTTTTGGCCAGTGGGTCTGGTGCTATGGGGGTAGTGGTTGCAGCCACCTTTTGGCGAGCGCTAGCATTTGCCACGCTACTATTACTAGCTGGCTTACAAACCATCCCTAGTGAACTTAGTGAAGCCGCCTCTATTGATGGCGCTACTCGCTGGCAGAGTTTTGGCAACATCACATGGCCATTACTAATACCTACTACCCAAGTCACCGTGGTGTTTATGAGCATTCAAGCGGTGAACGCTATCGGTATGTTTTTGTCCATTACGGGGGGCGGGCCGGGTAGATCAACTGAGGTGCTCAGTTTGCAAATGTACAAAGAAGCCCTCGAGTTCAACAATTGGGGTTATGCTGGCGCGCTGGCAGTTATCATGTTTTTGGTGAACGCTGCACTAGCACTTATCTACATTCGCGGCTTGCAATCACAGAATGCGTTTAATTAGGGGTTACGATGAGCGATAAACCTAGCCTGCAGCTCGAGCAAACTCTCAACGTCCCGCCAAGTACAAACCCGCCTGCAACCACAGTAAGGCCCTTAGGTAGGCGTTTTGTCCACAACGAACGCATGTGGCTTCACGTCATTCTTGTGCTGCTCTGCATCATCATGATTTTCCCTATTATCTTTACCTTGCTAGCCTCGCTTAGACCTACCGGGTTTGGACTTTCCCGAGACATCATCCCGGAAGGTGGCTTTTTTTGGGGTCACTACCAGCGGCTTTTGTCTACCCCACGGTTTGCTCGGCAAATTTTAAATAGCACCATTAACAGCTTGGGTGGCGCAATT
>CAZMCW010000099.1:0-934 GCA_964564405.1 uncultured bacterium | reverse complement strand
TGCGATGGCTGGTTACGCGTTTGCACGTTTGCGCTTTGCGGGCCGTCAAGCGCTTTTTTTGTTCATCGTTGCTATGATGTTACTGCCTGGCATCACCAATTTGATTCCGCTCTACCGCATTGCCAGCGACTTGCGCATCCTCAACACCTATTTGGTGATGATTTTGGTTTACGGCACCTACGGCATTCCCTTTGGCATTTGGATTATGAAGGGTTTTTACGAGACCATTCCCAAAGTGCTCGAGGAAGCCGCCGAGGTAGACGGAGCCACGCCCATACAAGCGCTTATCCACGTGGTCATTCCCATGTCGTTACCGGGGCTTATTTCGGTGTTTTTGGTGAACTTTGTGTTTAACTGGAATGACTTTTTAACCGCGCTCGTGCTCTTGCGTAGTACCAGCATGAAAACAGCTACAGTGGGTTTGTTTGATTTTCAGAGTCAGCTCGAGGGCAACAACAGCGAACTCTTAGCAGCTGCTAGCATTTTAATTATGATTCCCGGCATCATCATCTTTTTGATTGCCCGCAAAGCATTTTTGCGTGGCATGGTGGAAGGCGCTGTAAAAGGTTAGTAAGATTCTATAACTATTGTGACAAACACTCTAAAAACAGCTACGACACTTACGCAAGCTCGCAAGACATGTCCTAAACGCATGGCGCACGGCCCTTGTGGGGGCGTTAGAGCTAACGGAGGTTGTGAAGTTGATGGCAATCTGCGCTGCCCTTATTTGGATGTGCTTGATGACCTCCCGTGGCGTCAACCGCAACTTCCTGCATCTCAAGATCGCAGTTCTCAAGTGCAAGATGAGGCTTATAGCAAAGGCAAGCTCGAGGCCACTTTACGCGCTGATGACTTTGCCCTCATCGCTGAAGTCTACACACCAGACAGTGCTGATCTATCAAGCTTACTAGCACAGTACGCACCATTCAAAGAC
>CAZMCW010000098.1:12619-13905 GCA_964564405.1 uncultured bacterium | reverse complement strand
ACTTGGTATCTGTTTCTGCTCGCTCCGCTCGGGTTACTTTGTTACCAAAATAACCTGAAAGGGTATTGGGTATGAATGCTACAAGGCTCGAGCCCTCAACAAGCAGGCTCGAGCCACTTCAAACTAACTAACCGCGCAGCACGTTAGTTAGCCGGCTCATCTTCAAACAATTCGGTAAGCAGCGTATAGTCACCTTCTTCAAAGCTGAAGCTAGTTACCACCACTATGTAAGGAACATTTGCCTTGACGGATGTCTCGAGGACAAGCACACCATCATCTTCTGGAATGTCCGCAAAGTCCACGATGCCACCCTCAGCAACAACAAGGAGTATCCCCTCAAAGTCACTTGTAAGTTCCAGTAAAAGGGTTTGATCAATGAAGGATAGTGTTTCATAATAGTCAGCAAAACTCTCACCATTAAAGATATCGTCACCTTCGGCTAGGCTGCCCGTAACTTCTCGGATCAGATGTGGTACGTCAGCAGGGTCGGGCAAATCTTGAGTGGGATTATCAAACGAGACAAATACACCTCGGTTGCGCAATACCTCGAGCACGTCAATGCTTGCCCCAGTTAAAAAGTTGTCATCAACATAAAGTTCGTCGCCATCGCCTAGACTACTTTGAAGTAGTGGTGCTACATCCCTGATAAAATTGTAGCTAAGGTCAAGCACGCTGAGGTTAGCTAGGCTAGCAAGTGGCGTAATATCTTCGAGGAAGTTACTGTATAAACTCAAGAACTCGAGGTTATCTAGCCCAACTAGCGGTTGTAAGTTGACAATGCTGTTGTCGCCTAACCCCAAGCTAACGAGGCTTGTAAGGTTAGCTAAAGGGCGCAAATCGTCGATGTCGATGTTACTTTCTAAGTTGAGGGACTCTAATGACGTTAAAAACGACAGTGGGCTTAGGTCGCTGAAGTTATTGCCTGAAAGGTCAAGGTTCACCAAGTTCACGGCAGCTTCTAAGCCGCTGATACTGGTAACCTCCCGGTAACTTGTATCTAAGAACAGCAAACTCTCGAGGTCAATTTTAGTAAGCTCACTGACGGGTTTGCCAACTTCGTCAGCAATGGCTTCAGCTAGGTTAGCGTCGGCAAGTTGGGCGGGTTCGTTGGGAATCTCTTGTACGTTTAAGCTGTACGCACCGAGGGTATCTTCGTCGGTAGCACTCACCACAACCGCATAGCCAAGCCCCGGTTGGCTAGCAAAGCGCAGATTGCGGTCACCTTCGGTCACAAAGTCACCTTCGGTAGTTAGCACAAATACATAGCTATCAACATTGGTATTAAG
>CAZMCW010000098.1:0-12609 GCA_964564405.1 uncultured bacterium | reverse complement strand
TGTACATTAATGCCGCGACTCTCGCTACTTTCAGCAATCGTGTAGATGTCAACAGGGACACCATAGAACCTTGAATCTGTCGCCTCGAGGCTACCCTCAAGAGTAGCGGGTAGGGTAATGGGCGTTGCATCCGCAAGCAAGTCGCCCTCATTAAGCCCGTAAAAACAGTCCGCCCCGGCATCTAAAATAAGCTCAATATCAGCCCGGTCATCCGAACCATCTTCTAGGTCGAGGTCGTTATCTTCCACAAAAATGGCATCGCCAGCACCTAATCCGCCTGCTTGCACATTACGCACCAGCGCCCCAAGGTCGCTAATGCGGTTACCTGCAAGGTCAAGTTCGCTGAGGTTAAGCAGGGTTTCAAGTGGGCTTAAGTCGCTAATTTGGTTGTCGTAAAGCAACAGTTCCTCGAGGTTGACAGCGTTTTCTAAGCCGCTTAAATCAGCAATGTCTGCCAGTGACGCATCCAAAAAGCGCAATCTACGTAAGTCTGCTTCGGTGAGGTCGCCCTCAAACTTCTCGAGCTCATCGCGAATGATCTCTTCTAGCGCGCTATCGGCAATGGTGACCGTGGGGCTATCGGTCGCGTCAGCAAGATTGAGGACAAAGTTTTCACCGCGTAAAGCGTTGGCATCTTCAACAACATAGCCGTTACTACCGGGACTAGTGCGGATGGCAAACACAAAGTCATCCTGCACGGGATCGTAGGCTTCGGCAACAAACGTGTAGGGCGTGGTACTGGTAGGCACCAACATACGGTACTGCCCGTTGCGGTTGGTAAGTGCAATGTTGTATGCCAGGATGTCATCGCTATCTAACACAATGTAGACCAGCGCATCTGGAATAGGATTGCCGCGTTCGTCAGTGACAGTCCCTTCGCGGAAAGCTAAGCCGAGGGAAACAGCGCCAAAGTTGGTTGTGTTGGCAGGTCGTCCTGCAAACTGGGCTAGGTCAAACGTGGGGTGAAGCGGAAAGCGCACGTCGCTGGTTTCATCAAACAGCGCTGTGTCGGTAAGCACGACTGACACATTGCCACTGCGGGTAGCATCTGCTCGAATTGTACGGCTAAAGCGCCCTTGGGCGTCTAGGCTGGTAGCAGCAATAAACTCGTCTTCTTCGGTGGTAGCTGCAGGCTCGAGCAACAGCGCCACGGTGTTAGCATAAATAGATCCTTCAGCTACGCCGTCGTTGCCACTTAAAATACGTCCGCGCCAGTTGAGGTCGCCAGATACCGTCAACTGTTCAGGTTCTTGCCCGCAGTTGATGAAACTACCGTCTTGGAATCCTGCGGGTGCACTGCGCAGTGGCACCACAATGCTGTCATCGCGCAAACGGGCAGCGTCTTGGCTTAGCTCGCCTTGGTTGTTAAAGTTAAATTCACCTACATTAAGCGCATCTTGCCAACCACTTTCAGGCAAATCAATAAGCACAGGTTGCAACTCCCCGCTGCGGTCATATTGCAAAGGTGCCAAGCAAATCCAGATGTCGTCACGAAGTTCAGCAATGACGAGTGACAGCACACCATCGAACCCGCCCACAGGTGAAGGTACAGCAAAACGCCCAAGCTCGTCAATAGGACTATCTGCGACCACTTGACCAGCGGCAGTAACCGCTACGACAGACTTACCCACAAAATCTACGAGACCTCTGGTGCCTCGAGTATCGCCAGTATTTTGTTGCAACATGCGCCCGAGCATGGCCGCGTTTTTACCGCGTATGGGCGCTTGCCCGCTGGCACTTTGTACGTTCACGTTAAAGCCTTGATTTTGCCGTTTTAGAGATGAATCCGTCAGGATCACAATAACGTTGCGGCTTTGCTCGTCTACAAACCCGACCAGTTCAGGTGGATCTTCTGTAGGAGTGGCGCTGACGGTCACAGTGGCAGTGCGGCTCGAGCTACCCACCCTAAGTTGCGCGCTAAACGTGCCCGTACTGCTGTAAGTGTGCGTTTGACTGGTTGTACTCCCACAATCACTCACGGTGATAACTGCACTCCCGTCACCTGTAGTTAGTTCACAGCTAATAGTGTCTGTGTTCCCAGCAGGTACGCTCAGTGACCAGTTAAACGTAACGTCTAGTGGAGCGGTGCCGCTATTTGGGTTGACACTAAAACTGCTAACGCTAGGATCACCACTGTTACCGCCATTACCGCCACTGTCTGGTGAGTTACCACCTCCACAAGCGCTTAACAAAACGAGTAGCCCAAAAAGGCAAATAAAGTGAGGCCAAGTCTGTCGTCGTTTCATGATAGCTCCCAAATGTGCTAAATGTTTCTAATGAGTAGGCAAGGTGGTTGTGAGATGGCGTGCGTTAAGAACAGAACAAGTGAGGCTTAGTACGAAGTCATTTTAAAGACTAAACACACGGTTTTAGCAAGGCTCAGATAAAGTGATTTTAAGGTGTTTGTTCAAGGGCTCCAAAATGACATCCAGATGATAAAGCAACACATCAATAACACTTGATCTGCACAACATATAGCTGTGTTTGTCAGGTAGTCTAGCAAACCTTAGATGAATGCGTATGAAGGATAGTCTCCAAAGCTTATAGTTGCAGGTTAGCTAGGGTTGTGCCAGTGCTCGAGGTTAGGCATAACTATCTCACTTCAGCCAGCCGTCTTCCCTAACTATTGGCAGATAACGCCCTGTGCAAGCGCTTGGGTTCATGACATACTATTGGCATGATTCAATCTGGAACTAAGGGCGCGCAGGTACTGCCCGCTGCTGTAATGCCGGACGTTGTACGTGAACTAGAAGCTGTGATTTGCGGGGACGTGCGCTTTGACGATAAAGCCAGAGCGCTGTATGCAACGGACGCAAGTCCCTACGAGATTCGACCGCACGGGGTTGTCTTACCCAAAAATATTGATGACATACGTCACGTTGTAGACATTGCTAATCGCTATGGCCTAGCCGTCTTACCACGTGGTGGCGGCACCAGTTTAGCTGGACAAACGGTTGCTGAGGCTATTGTTTTAGATTTTTCAAAGTACATGACCCGAGTGCTCGAGCTTAACCTAGACGCCCAAACCGTCAAAGTTGAACCAGGCATTGTGCGCGATAACCTCAACACCCTCTTAAAACCCCATGCCTTGCAATTTACGCCAGACATTTCCACCACCGCCCAAGCCAATGTGGGCGGCATGGTCGCCAATAACTCAGCGGGTACCCGTTCAATCAAATATGGCAAATCCGTAGATCAAGTGGTTGCCATGACGGTGATGCTAGCTGATGGCAGCATTGTGACCTTAAATGAACTTAATGATGCTGAGCTGCAGGTCAAACTTAACCAACAAGATTTAGAAGGTGAGATTTACCGCACCGTTCACCACGTCGTGACCGATCATGCTGAGGAAATTGAAGCCCGCTATCCCAAAGTGATGCGGCGGGTGGGCGGGTACAACCTGGATGAATTTACCAGAGGTCAACCGTTTAACCTTGCCAAGTTGGTGTCTGGCTCCGAAGGCACATTGGCGATTATTTTAGATGTGACCATCAAGCTGTACCCAGTCCCCAAACACAAGCTTTTGGCACTGGTACATTTTGACACGCTCGAGGCTGCCCTCACAGCTGTTCAGTACGTTAACGAGCACGGGCCGTCTGCGGTGGAGATTTTGGATGACCACCTGTTTAATTTGGGCAAACAAAACCCTGCTTTAGCACCCTTATTGACGTGGCTCAACGGTAATCCAGCCGCAGTGCTTATGGTGGAGTTTGACGGCGAAACTGACGACGAGATGCGCACGGGACTCGAGGCTATGCAAGCTGATGCTCGAGTGAGCGAGCTAGCGTACTACACGCACCTTGCACTGAATCCCAAAGAGCAGGAGGACGTGCTCGAGTTTCGCCGGGGCGGGCTAGGCATCTACGCCACGGTCAAAGGCGACAACAAACCCGTTCCCTTTATTGAAGACTCATCCATTCCCGTCGAGCATCTGCCCAACTACATTCCCGAAGTCCTGGCAGTTTGCGAAAGTTACGGCGTTAAAGCAGTCATTTACGCGCACGCCAGCGTTGGTGTCATTCATATTCGCCCACACTTAAACCTCAAAGATGAAGCGGGGATTCAAACCTTTAGAGCCATTAGTGAAGATGTCTTTAAGCTGGTTCAAAAATACGGTGGCTCGTGGAGCGGCGAACACGGTGACGGCCTCATTCGCTCGTATCAAAACAAAAACTTGTTTGGGGATGTTCTCTACAAAGATTTTCAGGCCATTAAACGTGCGTTTGACCCCGAGAATCGCCTCAACCCCGGCAAAATTGTTGATGCCCCCGCGATGACGGAGAACCTACGCTACGGCACGGACTATGACACGCAAACGAGCCAACCCATCAGCACCTATTTTGACTTTAGTAAAGATGAAGGTTATTTGGGTGCCATTGAAGCCTGCACTGGCGTAGGCAAGTGCCGCAAAACGGACACTGGCACCATGTGCCCGAGCTATATGGCCACCCGGGACGAAGACCACTCCACCAGAGGTCGGGCGAATATTCTGCGGGAAGCCATCAGCGGGCGCTTACCCGGCGGCCTCACCTCCCAAGATGTTTATGAGGTGCTGGACTTGTGTTTGGAATGTAAAGCTTGCAAAGCTGAGTGTCCTTCACAAGTGGACATGGCCAAAATTAAATACGAGTTTTTGCAGCACTATTACAACGATCATGGCACGCCGCTATCTGTACAGGCTATCGGCAGCGTCGCCAAACTTGCGCCCCTCGCCCAAAAACTAGCACCTCTCGCAAATGCGATGTTACCGCTCAAAAGTGTTCGGTTTTTGTTGGATAAAGTCATCAAAGTTGATAAACGCCGCGTCTTACCGCTGTACGCCAATGAAGATTTTGCAACGTGGTTTAAGCGCCGTCAGCAAACGGTTACAACCTCTACTGAGGTGCGTCCGCCCGTGGCACTGTTTGCAGATACCTGGACGATGTACAACGAACCTGAGGTTGGCCAAGCCGCCGTCAAGGTACTTGAAGCCCTTGGTTATGCTGTCGAGCTTGTTTCTTATGGTTGCTGCGGTCGCCCACAGATTTCTAAAGGGCTCTTAAAAGCAGTAAAGCCACTCGCCAAGAAAAACGTGGACGCACTTTACCCCTACGTTGAACAAGGCATCCCAGTTGTTGGCTTAGAACCCTCTTGTGTGACGGCCTTCACCGATGACTACCAAGACCTTGTGCCGGGTGAGAAAACCCAAGCTGTCGGCAAGCACATCAAAATGATTGATCAGTTTTTAGCCAAAGAGTGGACGCGCGGCAAGCTCAAACCGGAGCAGGTTTTTCATAAAAACGGCACCCCCATGATGCTACACGGGCACTGCCAGCAGCGCGCTAGTTTTGGTACCACCAGCACCAACGCCCTGCTGACCTGGATTTCTGAAGACGTTCATGAGGTTGACTCGGGTTGTTGCGGCATGGCGGGCTCGTTTGGCTATGGGCATCACGATGTGTCGATGACTATCGGTGAGCAGCGTTTATTCCCAGCTGTGCGTGAGCACTGCCAGCATAAAGACGGCGCGCAAGGTGAGGTTGTGGCTTGTGGGTTTAGTTGCCGCCATCAGATTAAAGATGGTACGCAGGTGCGGGCGAAGCATTTGGTTGAGGTAATGGCAGAAAGCATCACAGATGGGTAATTGGATAACTATCAATCCAATACTAGGTCTGTAATACATCTGGCTTGTGAGTGTACCCAAGCCACTAGCTAACTTATCAACTGTGCCAAAACTGAGGACAGGTATATCTACCGCGTTCGGCAAGCAAACCTGTAAGCTTCATCCGAATGTTTTAGGCAGCTATACACAGGATTAACCTAGTACAGAACTGACGTTTGTTATAACGAGCATGGCGTCTAAAGCCGTCTCGTATTAACGAGTATGTTTTTTGGATACATTCTCTAGCTACATTGACCTCTCGAGCGTGCTCGAGCCACAGGAGTGTGCATGAAACAAACGATATCCGGCGTTTTTTGGATCTTTTTTTACTTACTTGTTGTCGTCTCACCGTTGGTGCTTATCATGGTGCGCCCGGTGCCAGCAGGCCGCAGTTTTTGGGTCGAGTTTTCAGTTGGGTTAGGGTTTGTGGGCTTACTCCAAATGGCCATGCAGTTTTTTCTCATCGCCCGTTACAAGCACCTCACAGCTCCTTACGGTATCGACTTAATTTTGCGCTACCACCGGCAAATTGCCATGGTGGCGTTGGCTTTGCTCATTGCGCACCCTATTATTTTGGTTATTTACGACCCGTCGCTGGCATATCGTCTTAATCCTATTGGCGGCACCTGGGCAAGTCGCATGGGGAACTTGGCGTTGTATATGCTCATTGCACTTACGCTGCTGTCAATTTTTCGCAAGCAACTCAACATCGGTTATGAAACCTGGCGCGTCACCCACGCCATTTTAGCAGTTGTCACCATTGTGGCAGCCCACCTACACGTGACCTTGGCAGGCCAATACATCAACACCCTGTGGAAAGAATTATTGCTCCTAGGCATTACGGCTGGGACAATGAGCTTTTTTATCTATTTGCGACTCATTAAACCCCTCTTACAGCAACATCACCCTTACCGTTTAGCTAGCATTACGCCCGAGCGCGGTGACGTTTGGGTGATGGAGCTCGAGGCCGACGGTCACGCTGGGCTTAGCTTTAAGCCAGGGCAGTTTGCATGGCTTAAGTTTGGCAAATCACCATTTACAGTCAGAGAAAATCCCTTTTCGTTTTGCTCGAGCCCCCTAGTAGCCGGTAAGGTATCGTTTGGCATTAAAGCAATTGGTGACTTCACAAAGTCCTTACAAGACCTGCCCATTGGCACGCGTGCCTACCTAGACGGCCCTCACGGGTCATTTTCCATTGACGAAGTACCCGCAGCTGGTTACGTATTTATCGCGGGTGGGGTGGGCATTACACCGTTTATGAGTATGCTCAAAACGATGGCTGACCGTGGTGATCCGCGGCCTGTATTGCTATTTTACGGCGAGCAAAGCCTTGATTCAGCGGCGTTTAGAGATGATCTGGCAAAGCTCGAGCAACACCTTGCGCTCACCGTTGTCTACGTCCTCACCAGCCCATCTGAAGATTGGCAAGGCGAAACGGGGTATATCAACGCTAAGGTGTTAAGCCGGCATTTATCGCGCGAAGGGTTTACCCGCGAGTACTTCATCTGCGGTCCTAACGTCATGACAGATGCCGTTGAAGACGCGCTAGAAACACTCGGCGTGAGTTTAGTACACATTCACTCAGAACGGTTTAACTTGGTGTAAGTTGAGGCAATTATAGCCTCACGATCAGGAGTTTTACGAAAGGAACATGAATGCGGCACGTATACGTCAGTCGAGCAACCTATATTCTCACAGTGTGTTTGCTACTTTTTGTCGTGGGTTTTGCACTCATACGCAGTAACAACATCATCTTATTTGCATCTGGAACACCAACTACACAAGAGGTGCAAGACGTCACTTCTGGTGATTAATGCTTCACTACACCTGAGCCCGAATAACCTCGAGGCTCGTTTATTGAACTTGGTGCTGATGGTTTTTGATATACGCCACATACGTCACATACGTCATTGACAGAATCTCATCTAATACCAAATTGACTCTTGAATATCATAGTATGAATCATCTAAGGGTACGCTCGAGCTACGCTGTACTTCGTAAACACGAGGGATTTTGATGCCGTAAAGCGACATCAAAACATCACTTTAGTATAACCTGTTCAAACAACTCGATACATATTGTAGCGTTTCCACGAGTAATTGCCACAGGCAATTGCGCGTGCGACCTAGGGGAGTAGAAATCGACCCACTCAGTGTGGGGGAACCAATCTTGGAACTGCTATTGGTATGGTTCTAAAAATCTTCATCCAAGTTGAGTAACTGCAAGATGTCTGCACTTATGTACGTCTGTGAAGGTATCCTCTATAACTTCAACAGCGTTGCTCAAACGATGATTTTCCCTAGCATCTAAGGTTCTACAGGATTAACTCAACGTCTGTTTGTGCATATCGTGATTGATGTGCTGGTACATCGCCACGGTGTACGCCTCAGGATTGCTGCCGAGTTCATCAGCCAAAATGGTTTGACAGCGGTCAAACGCACTTAACGCACTTTCGTACTGGCGGCTTTTCCAGTGTACAAACATAAGCTGGCGGTGGGCCCGTTCTTGCCACGGCTCGAGCGCCAACCAGCGTTCCACATAGCGCAGCGCGCGAGCCGGTTGATGATGCTCGAGGTAGTAATCGGCAATCCCGCGCACCACTTCGTTGTGGGCGTCTTGCCATTTGCTGCGGGTGTGCTCGAGCCACAAATGCCATGCGTCTGAGCCTTCAAAGGTAACATCTTCTAAAAATTGCCCACGGTAGAGCATACTCGCTTGTTCTAACGCGTTAACGTCTTTGGTCTGAGCAAGTTTCCGAAAGTGTTCGGTATCCCAGTGAATAGCGTCTCGGTTTAAGCGCACGCTCGAGCGGGTAATCATCAGCAAGTCAGGAATTTGTTGTCGTAAACGGGTAAGCATAGTTCTAAAACTGCTGCTGACGTTGGTAGCTTCGTCTTCACGCCACAACAAATTTACCAGCGTGGCTCTGGGAATTTCGATGTCTTGCTCGAGCAAGTAACCTACCAGCGCAAGCGCGCGGCTCGAGCCTAACCGCAATTCTCGGCTGTCAGCTAGCACATGAGCCGACCCTAACAAATATCCTTTGTGTTTGTTAGTAATGTGCTGATCTGTAGTGTATGTATTGGTATCTTGCTGAGCGCGGGATTTGCGGGCGCGTCTAGCAAATATAGTGACAGCGCGCTTAGATGGTTTGGGTGAAGCACTAATGCTAGCAGTTGGTTGGACAGTAGTTGGTTGGACAGTAGTTGGTTGGATAGAGGCATCTAGCGTTCTTGGCGATGAAGAACGCGTAAGTGTGTGAATAGTTTGCAACCGGTTTACGTGTTGGCGCACAAGCGCTAGCAACTCGGCTTTGTTGATGGGCGCACGCAAACACGCAAGCGCACCAGCCTCGAGCCCAGCAACGCGCAAACTGGAGTTGTCTTCGTCGTCCAGAAGGATAATAGCTGCTGTGTCAGAGGTCGTCAAGATGTCGTGACATGCTCGAGCTAGCAGCGTTTCAGGAGACGTCTGCTGCGTGGGAGGTGCGGCCGTTCTAGCCGCTGACTTGGTTAGCGCAGTTGGTGGCAACGCCATGAGCACAAGCAAAGGTGACGACCTAACACCTTGAACATTCTGGTCAAGGTACCGTTGAAGGTCTGTAGGGCTACTTGCAACTTGCACAGTGTAGTTAGTGAGCCATGTTGTCAGTGTGCGCAGCCTTGGTGTGTCGTCATCTACAAGTACACAGATTGTCTCTGGGACAGGGCTTGTAGGCTGAGTATGGGTATCACTCAAGATGGCTCGAGGTTACCATGTGACCTTGTAGCGTTTTGTAGCGTTTCTACCCGTATCATTCGTCTTGTTGATGAGCTGACTCGTGATGAACATCGTGTAACACCTTCAACGTTGCTGCATCACACTGCGACTTCTCACTACGCGCATCTTGTATTACGCTGTTACACACCACCTTTTTGTTGCGCTACCTTACATCTTCTTGCTTTGCACACTGTCGCACAACGTCATCACCTAGCAGCCTTCGGCACCGTCTTTCTTGACTTATTTGTACCCAAATAGGTTAAGCATTACGAGCCAGCTCTTCCAACCTTACTCTAATTTCCCCTTCTACTTCCTTCCAAGTGTTTGGCGAAGCGTTTCAGGCGCGCTTCGCCATCTTTTTTTGATGGTTAGTAGGGCAACTTGTCTTGGCGTTACTGCTAAATGTTGATGTGACATCCGCCCAGACACTCGCAGTGATACTGACTCGAGACATACCGAATATAGCGTTAGCCGTAAGTATGGAGCTAGCTCCATACTTACCGAGCAGCGCGAGTACCAATAAACCAACTCAGTTTATAAGTACCTCCTATCTGGAAACCGCAGTTTTCAGATAGCGTTTAGCGGTTAAGGATGGGCGCTGCTGCGTTTGATAACTGCCACTTTTCAACTTGGAGGTACTTAGCTCAATGTTTACGGATGTCGCTATAATTACAGCAATCTCACGATAGCGTGACACACGCATAGTATTTGATGAAACCTTCCCATCCCCCTTGCTTCCATTCCCCCTTTCCTAAGCAAGACGCTCAAAGCTAATCATCTGTAACAGCATCTTGTGCAACTGCTCTCACCTCAGATGATTCTCTCGACTCATTGCTTTCAACCTCATCTACGTGAGCTAACAACCTTGGCAGGCAAGCAGGTCATCGCGTACAATCATCCATACCGCAAACAGCAGTCTTGTATGTACGACGTTGGTAAAGGAGAGTTTGTAATGACAATGACCGCAACACGCTTACTCAACTATGTAAACGGCGAGTGGCAACGCTCAACAAGTAGTGATTTTTTAGAGGTTCACAACCCTGCTACCAGTGAAACCATTGCCGAAGTTCCACTGAGTCCAGTTGATGAAGTGGACAAAGCCGTACAAGCCGGCCAAGCTGCGTTTGAAGAATGGCGACAAACACCTGTTACTGACCGCATTCAGCCTCTTTTTAAGCTGAAGGTTTTGCTCGAGGATAACCTCGAGGACCTCGCCAAAATCCTCACGGACGAGTGCGGCAAAACTTACCAAGAAAGCCTAGGCGAAATTCGCCGGGGCATTGAAAATGTCGAAGTTGCCTGCGGCACGCCTATGCTCATGCAGGGTTACAATAACGAAGACATCGCCAGAGGTATCGACGAGCACATGTTCCGCCAGCCGCTAGGTGTGGTGGCAGCCATTACCCCGTTTAACTTTCCTGCTATGATTCCGCTTTGGTTTATGCCCTACGCAGTTGCAACCGGCAACAGTTTTTTGCTTAAACCCAGCGAAAAAGTCCCCATGAGCAGTCAAAAGATGTTTGAACTGTTTGAGCAAGCGGGTTTCCCCAAAGGTGTCGTGCAACTTATTAACGGTGGTAAAGATACCGTCAATGCCATCCTCGACCATCCCGACGTTCGCGCCATTAGCTTTGTGGGCTCAACCCCTGTTGCCAAGTACATCTACAGCCGCGCCACCGCCAATGGCAAACGGGCCCAGTGCCAAGGTGGGGCTAAAAATCCAGCGGTTATTTTGCCAGATGCCGACATGGAAATGACCTCACGCATTTTGGCGGATTCCGCCTTTGGCTGTGCCGGGCAGCGTTGTTTGGCAACCTCAGTGGCGGTAACAGTGGGGGATGCCAAGCAAGAATTTGCAGAACGCATTGCCGACGCAGCAACTAGCCGCAAGGTTGGCTATGGCATGAACGACGGCGTGACGATGGGCCCAGTTATTTCTAGCGAAAGTAAAAGCCGTATTGAAGGCCTTGTGCAAACTGGCCTCAACGAAGGTGCCAATGCCCGTGTAGACGGCCGTAATCCATCTGTAAGCGGCTATGAGAGTGGCTTTTTTATTAGCCCCACGGTTTTGGAAAACGTCGACCCCAAAAGCACCGTCGCCACTACCGAAATTTTTGGCCCGGTACTCAGCATGATTCATGTGGACAACGTTGAAGATGCCATCAAGGTCGTGAATGATCGGCCATTTGGCAACCAAGCGTGCTTATTCACCAGCAGCGGCGCAGCAGCGCGGCGCTTCCGCTACGCGGTTAAAGCAGGTAATGTGGGCATTAATTTAGGTGTGGCAGCTCCAATGGCATTTTTCCCATTTAGCGGTTGGCGTGAAAGCTTTTTTGGTGACTTGCACGCGCAAGGACGACACGGCATTGAGTTTTATACCGAAACCAAAGTTGTGGTCGAGCGCTGGCCAAAAGACTGGAGCCGCGTTTTTTAGGTTTACCTACGACCCAACAGCATCTTTGAACCACAGGACACGTAATCCTGTGGTTTTCGCTGAAACATTGCTTAAATCAGCGGCTTTACGAAATGCTGTGACAGATTGATAATGTGCTATGTCGTGCCTAGGTAAGGGAGAGGGGGAGAACGGGGGAACGGGAGATGCCATCAGCTAGTATGCACATAATGGACATCACCAGCTAGCTGCTGTAGGTATCGGTCTCAATCCGGATGACATTGTGATATGTCAGCTCATCGCATATCTGTATAGAGATGTTTGTGACAACGCTATCAATTTGTGACAACGCTATCAAAAGGTACTTAGCAGAACAATTGACTTCCATCACATCTACGTGATACGACGTAGGTACAACCCACAACGATTTGAGGAGGAACGCATGTCCGAGCGCATTGAGTCGGTCTTGCAAGAAGCACGCCGTTTTGCACCCCCAGAAGGTTTTCGTGATGAGGCTAAACTGAAGAGTCTCGAGGAATATCAACAACTCTACGAACAATCCCTGAATGATCCAGACACGTTTTGGGGCAATGTAGCCAGCGAACTCCACTGGTTTAAGCCGTGGGACAAAGTGATGGAATGGGACGAACCCTTTGTGAAGTGGTTTGTCGGCGGGCAAACGAACCTCGCCTACAACTGCATTGACCGTCACCTAGACTCGTGGCGGCGCAATAAAGCGGCCATCATCTGGGAAGGCGAACCCGGCGACCAACGCGTACTAACCTACCAAGACCTGCACCGCGAAGTGTCTAAATTT
>CAZMCW010000097.1:7487-13909 GCA_964564405.1 uncultured bacterium | reverse complement strand
GTACCTGTTGAGGATGTTACCGCGTCTATGTTGGACAAGCTTGATGGGCTTACGCTACCCACCTCATTCAAGGTTCGACCAACGAGTTTAGGTGGTGCTAAGACGATTTGGTTAGAAGCTGCCAACGCAAATGAGGCGCAAAAACTCCGCGATACCCGCGATACCCTTGCTGAGGCTCTCAACTTGCACACGCCCCAGCATGATGCGTATGGGTTTCACATTACGCTGGCGTATTTGATTCGGTATCTATCAGCGGAGGACGCGCAGAGTGTTCTTGATGGGGCTGAGGTTGCTTATGAAAAATTTGTGGAGCAGGTGGCTGAGATTGAATTGGGGGCGCTCGAGTTCTGTACGTTTGGTGATATGACTGCGTTTGAGCCAAAACTTGTGCTAGGCGCTCAAAAGTAAAACAGCACGCCCAAAGTTGCTCGAAATCTGGAGTAGAAGCCATCACTTGCATCTCCTATTTCAGAATCATTTAGTTCGGTCACACCTTCAGTTGCAAATCCGTAGCGTGCCGAGCCACCTGCTTCGGCAAAAACAGACAGTTGTTGGCTGAGGTTGTACTCGAGCCCCACCAGTCCCAAAGCACCAAGACCAAAAAAACTAATGCCTTCTTCTTCAAAAAAGCTTATCTCGGGACCCACACCCACGTATACATCGATGTTGGATGCTAATTCAGCGATATCAAATAACAAATCAGCACCAATGTCTAGCCCAAATTCTTCGTAAAAATTAGCACCTACCCGAATCCGCAAATCGCCGCCCGCAATGTCATCTTGAAACCCTAAGTAAGCACTTATGGTCGGCAAACCAAACGACAACCCGGCATAGGTATTGGCACGACCAGACTGAATGGCAGTTAGGCAAAGTATCACTGCAAACGTTAGCCCTAAGCTTTTATAAAAATAACGATGTTGATTCATAGCTTAGATTACATGATGATTGAGATGCTTACGTCAATATACAATGACCATCAAAATTAACCTTTCCACGGCGCGTATGCAAACCGAACCACATAACGTGGTCCACTGCGTTTGGTTTGGTACTTGGCGAGTACGGCTTTCATCTCTTGTTGCAGGGCGGCAGCATCCTCCTTACCCAAGTAAAAACTGGTGTCCCAAAGCGTGTCAATTTCTGGCGCGCACAGTGGCAAATTCCTTTTTTGCTCCGGGTCGTCTGTGAGTTCAAACTTGAATAAGTTTTCACTGTCTAGGTACACAGAGATTCCCAAACTGTCCATATTGAGGTCGCGCGTTTGCAAACATTCCACGTGGGCGTCTAATAGAGGTTCGTACCATTGGGCATCGTGCTGGCGCAAAAAGCTTTTGAGGTCGTTGGCACTGGTCATGGCAAAGGGTACAAAAAAACGTTTGGCAACAGCGCAGTAGCGGGTGCGCGTGCGACCTTTGTCGAGGAAGGTGCTCGAGACCGTCAATAACTCCAACGCCAGCAACTTCTTAACCTGATAATGCACTTTGGCAAAGGGTTGTTCTAAAACTTCACTGAGTTCTTTTATTGTTAATGCTGCGTGCATCAACGGGCGCAGTAAATCAATCGTCTGCGGTGCCGTAAGCGTGTCTGCTGCTCCCTGATGTTCGATGATGACAACCTCAACTTGCCCCGGTAGACACGGGGGTAAATATGCTGGTGATACTTGCTCAGATGCTGGTGTTTGCTGAGGACTTAAATTCATAGCTATTAGTTTAAGTCCTTTGCGACTACATTAAAACCATGACGACCAACACGGGCAAAGCTGCCACTTCATCATCTCCAACTCCAACCGGCATGAAAACCTTTGTCATCATTTGGTTGGGGCAAGTTGTCTCGCTAGTTGGCACTGCCATGGGTCAGTTTGCCCTCACCATTTGGGTGTGGCAAGAAACTGGACAAGCTACCAGCCTTGCGCTTATGGGCTTTTTTACCTTTGCACCTATGGTGATTTTAAGCCCGCTCGCAGGCGCACTGGTTGACCGCCTTGACCGCAAACTTGTCATGATGCTGTCAGACCTAGGCGCAGGTATTGCCAGCATTGGCATCGTGTTGCTACTGAGTAGTGATGCGCTCGCGCTATGGCATTTATACGCACTAGCGGTATGGACAAGTGCGTTTGCTGCATTTCAGTTTCCAGCGTATTCCGCCGCCATCAGCAGTATGGTGAATAAAACGCAGTACGCCAGAGCCAGCGGTATGTTGTCCATTGCCGAGTTTGGTTCGGGGATTGCTGCGCCCGTGTTGGCAGGTGGGCTCTTGGCAGTTGTAGGGATTCGCGGGGTGCTTTTGGTAGACATCGTCACCTTCATTATCGCCTTGCTGACGCTTGTGGTAGTGCATATCCCCAACCCTTTACCCAGCGAGCACAAACCCCTAAGCTTCCAGCAAGATGTCACCTTTGGCTTTACCTACATTTTTAAGCACAAGCCACTATTTGCAGTACAACTGGTCTTTTTTGCCGTTAACTTGCTGAGTAGTTTTAGCTTTTTTATGGTGCCCGCGCTGGTGCTTGCAAGAACAAGCAGCAATGAACTTGTATTAGCAAGTGTGCAATTTGCGATGGGGCTAGGCGGACTTACAGGCGGGCTTTTGCTCACGTGGTGGGGTGGCCCCAAGAAAAAAATTCATGGTGTGCTGACCAGCATGGCCATCTATGCCGTGTTTGGGAGCGTCCTCATGGGGGTTAGCAGAGGGCCAAGTTTGTGGATGGTGGCTGGCTTTGCCATTATGGCGACAATCTCGGTGATGAACGGGTCTAACCAAGCGCTGTGGCAGAGCAAAGTGCCGTTGCATTTACAAGGGCGCGTGTTTGCGGCCCGGCGGCTCATTGCCCAGTTGAGCGGGCCACCTGCGATTGTGGCGGCTGGCTTACTGGCAGATAACGTCTTTGAACCTGTGATGCAACCGGGGGGCGCATTAGCAGATCAGCTTAGTTGGTTGGTGGGAATGGGGCCGGGTGCGGGAATTGCGCTCATGTGTGTGATCGCAGGCGTACTTCAGTTCATTATCATTATGATTGCTTACACCACGCCACGCATTACGCAAGTGGAGACACTTCTCCCAGATCATGATGTTGCAGCTAGTGAAGCATCTGCATAACAACTACCACGGAATGCGTTCTCCATGCCGAAAAAATCCACCTGTGGAACCGTTGTCTTCGAGTGTCGCTGCCCAGACCACACTTTTTCCGCCGAGTTCAATGGGCCCGCCACCAGGACCTCCCATGTCGGTTGCAATCCAACCTGGACACACCGCTAGCCAGCATCAAGGTGAGGCCGTTGAGGGCAAGTTTGGACAGGCTATAGGCAGGTGTGCCGCCGGTCATGCTAGCGAGTTCACCCGCACCACTCGAGACATTGACAATACGCCCATGCCCCGACTGCCGTAAGAGTGCAACAAAGGCCTGTGTCACTCGCCACGCGCCCAGGGTGTTGGTTTTGAAAGTCGAAAGCACATTGTCGAAATCAACACTCAAGACGTGTTGGTTTGTGTCGTAATTGACGCCTGCGTTGTTGACGAGCACATCTAACTTGCCGTATGTGTCAGCGACCCAGCTAGCTGCCTCTGCCACGCTAGCTGGGTCATCAATATCTAGTTGAATAACTGGGATTGTTTTGCCACCAAGTTGCTCGCTAAGTTGAATGGCAGCAGCTTCACCTCGAACGGCGTCCCTCGAGCCCAAGATGGTCAATATCCCTTGCTCGGTGAGTTGTTTGACGACCTCGAGCCCAATCCCTCGGTTGCCCCCAGTCACAAGTGCAATGGTGTTAGTGGTATCCATGCATTCCCCCCTTGTGTATCTTGTGTGTAATCTTGACAATAAAGCGCATCGTACCGCGTTAGCAACGCTGTGGGTGACACATCTTTACAACTTTCACGACAATTAAGACAAGGCTATTAAGTGGGTGGGGTTTGCTCGAGCATTAGATTATGCTTTGTTCTGAAGGAGGTTAAATTATATTGACCCAAGGGCTTATCAGTTCAATGTGGCTGATGACCCGTAGGCTATACTTAACACGTGGAACGGCGCATTGTGATTGACCCTAATATTTGCTGCGGCCGCCCGACACTGCGGGGTACACGCATTACAGTGCAAACCGTGCTTGAATTTTTAGGCGCTGGCGACAGCATTGAAGAAATTTTAGACGCTTATCCAACACTCAGCCGCGAGGATGTGCTGGCGTGTTTACATCATTTGCCCCAATTCACATTTCAAAAACTTTGACAGCAATAGGTAATTGTCGTATCAATAAGTATGAGAATGTGGTAACGTTCACATTAGTGAGCTCATCAGCACGATATTACCTCTGCTGATGAATCCATGCTTCACAGGAGGCTTACACGATGATCGACACGACTTCACTCCTCGTCTTTGTTGCTGCAGCACTGGCATTATTGGTCGCACCCGGCCCGGCGGTGTTGTATATCGTGGCGCGTAGCCTCGAGCAAGGTCGCCTCGCTGGTTTTGTCTCTGTGTTAGGGATTTCCAGCGCCTCACTCATTCATATTATCTTTGCAGCGTTTGGCATCTCCGCACTGCTGATGCAAAGCGCCCTTGCGTTTAGCTCAGTCAAGTACTTGGGCGCTGCCTATCTGGTCTACTTGGGCGTGCGCACGTTACTTAACCCTGTCAAAGTGACGGACGTTCAAACAATTGTACCCATGAAGCTATCCAAGATTTTTATGCAGGGGTTTGTGGTGAACTTGCTCAACCCTAAAACGGCGTTATTCTTTTTAGCGTTCTTCCCACAGTTTGTGAACCCTGAGCGCGGGTCTGCAGCGTTACAAATTGTGGTGTTGGGGTTCATTTTTATTGCGTTAGCCATCTCAAGTGACAGCCTGTATGCACTGATTGCAGGCACCGCTCGGCAGATCCTAGCGGGCAACGTGCTAGCTGCTAAAGTGCAAAAGTATGTGGCGGGCACAACTTATATTGCTCTCGGTGTGACGGCTGCGTTTACAGGCAATAGTCGCAGCAAATAAGAACATCATTTTTTGAAGCTTTACGTCTTAGGTACAGGCACGCCTATTTTGGACGCGCAAAGGCCGGCGACAACCTCGCTGTTGATTGAACATGCGGGTACGCGGTTGCTGGTGGATGTCGGTAGAGGGACAACCATGCGGTTGCTCGAGCACGGCCTCAGCCCCACCGACCTAGACGCCATCTTTATAACCCATCACCACTACGACCACATCTGCGACCTCGGTGAAGTGATGCTAACAGCGTGGCACAACGGGCGGCGTGACCCTTTACCTATTTACGGCCCACCCAGAACAGCGCAGATTGTTGATGCACTGCTAACGCAAGTATTTGCGCAAGACATCATGTTTAATCAAATACTTGCACCGAACGAGCTAACGATTCGTGACATCATGCAAGTCACCGAGGTTGCACCCGAAAACGTGACTGATTGGCAGGTTACTGGTACAGATTGGCAGATGACGGCAGGGCTGGTCAATCACGGCAATAGTTTGGGCTTACCTATAAGTCAATGGTGCTGTTTAGGGTACAAGTTTACAGGTGCTGATGCCACTATCGTCATCGCGGGAGATGCCGTTCTCAGTGACGACCTCATCACCTTTAGCCAGCACGCAGACGCACTGGTCATTTCCTGTTATTTGAGTGAGCAAGAAGTGCGCGACCTGAACGCGGACAAGCTTAGCGAGCATGTAATTGCTAGTTCTGTACAGGTTGGTCAGTTGGCAACTGCGGCTAGGGTCAAGACACTCATCCTCACCCACTTTCGCACAAAATCCGCTAGGCTTATGGCAGCTTTAGAAGAAGAAGTTGCCGCCCAATTTTCAGGTGAGGTGATCCTTGCTGAAGAATCTATGGTCGTTCCCCTTAAGGAATAAATATGCGTATTTTGGTACTTTGCACGCACAACTCAGCACGTAGTCAAATGGCTGAAGGTTGGTTGCGGTACTACGCTCAGGAGATTGGTTTACAAGCTGAGGTTGCCTCCGCAGGAACGGAGAAAACCCAAGTCAAGCCAGATGCCATCACGGTCATGTCCGAAGTCGGCATCGACCTACGTCAGCACAGCTCCAAAACCCTGTATGACCTTCCTGACCCCTGGCAGTTTGATGTGGTGATGACCGTGTGTGACAGCGCCAACGAAGCTTGCCCCACGTATCCAGCCAGCACAACCCGCTTACATGTTGCCTTTCCAGATCCATCGGGTGAGTCTTTGGACGTATGGCGGATGGCACGTGATGCCATTGGGTCAACGTGTTACACGCTTATAAATAGAATTCAACACAAACAACCCCTCACCAATGAAGCTCTCATAGCTGGCATCAATTTCTAACGACTGTGCGCTGATGCTAACGCAAACATATCACCAGAACTTAAACTAGCAGTATGTCATTTCAAGGTGCTTATACGAACACGCAATCAAGTGAGGTCGTCTCGACTGCGATGTTTC
>CAZMCW010000097.1:1912-7477 GCA_964564405.1 uncultured bacterium | reverse complement strand
ATAAATAGAATTCAACACAAACAACCCCTCACCAATGAAGCTCTCATAGCGAACATCAATTTCTAATAACAATCTGCAACGACTGTGCGCTGATGCTAACGCAAACGTCTCACCAGAACTTAAACTAGATGCATGTCATTTCAAGGTGCTTATACGAACACGCAATCAAGTGATGTCATCTCGACTGCGATGTTTCGCATTGGTGACTTTTCGCGGCTAGCCCAGGTGAGCGTGCGTACCTTACGGCACTATGATGAGCTCGAGCTCCTCAACCCTGCTCATGTGGACGACCTCACCGATTACCGCTATTACAGCATTGAGCAACTACCTCAACTACACCGCATTGTGGCGTTAAAAGACATGGGCTTTTCGCTCAAAGAAATTGCCGAACTTGCCCAGCACGACGTTGAACTAGCTGACCTGAAAGACATGCTAGCGCAAAAACAAGCTGAGGTGAGCCAGAAAATTGCGGCTGAACAAGCCCGCTTAAAACGGTTGGCGGCTAGCCTCGAGCAGCTCGAGCACGCCGACACAACCCCCAGCTACAATGTGACCCTCAAAAAGGTGAGCCCTTGCAAGGTCTTTTCCAAACGCTACACGGTGCCGCATCTCATGCAGATGCACGCCTATTGCTCGCAGTTTTATCAGGAACTGTACGAGGTGATTCACGCCCAAAACTTAAACGTGATTGCGCCTGAATTCACGCTGTTTCATACCGATGGGTATTTGCTCGAGGATATCGACATAGAAGTCTGTGCGGTACTCGATAGCGAGAGCTTTGACGTGCTCGAGCTTCCTAGTGATCCTAGTTTTAGCGTTCATCAAGTAGATGGTGCCAAGACAGTTGCTAGCATTGTCTTCCAAGGACACTATCACGATATTCCACAAGTTGGCGACGTACTTATTTTGTGGGCAGGCAACAGCGGCTACCACAGTGTAGGTGCCGCTCGGGAGATTCACTTGTCGGGTCCGATTATAGAAACGGGTAAAGCTGACCCGGTAGTCATTGAACTACAAGCGCCAGTTGCCACGAATCCTTTTTAGAAGCATCTGTCCAAACTTGATACTTGCAACAACGCCACGAGGTTGTGATATATACACAACGTCTGATGAAATCTCCCTGTCCCCCTTTCTCCCCTTCTCCCGTTCGTAAATGCAGTATGAAGTGTCAGTAATATGTACAAACTCACTATTGATGTGCTTAAGGTCAACGCAGTGCAGCAAGTGCCGCTTGTCCTAAACTGATGCCACCATCGTTCGGGGGGACTTTTTCGTGCAACCACACGTGCTTACCCTTCGCTGTCAGCATCTCCATCAGCAACTCGGTGAGCAGACCATTTTGAAACACGCCACCACTGAGCACGATGGTATCAAGTTCGTGCTTATCGCAAAGGGAGAGGGCAGCATCTGCCAGGCCTTGTGCCAAACTGTGATGAAATGAGGCAGCCAGTTCAGCAGATGAGATGCCAGCAAGCCTAGCTTGAATCAGTCCATCAAGGAGCGGTAGGTAGTCCAGCACGCCATTTACAAGGGGTACAGGATAGTGCTGATGTGGTGAAGTGGTTTGAGCGCGGGTCTCGAGCCACATGGCCGCTTGCCCTTCAAACGTCATCTCGCGGGTAAAGCCAAGCAGTGCAGCTACTGTGTCAAATAAACGCCCAGCAGAACTGGTCGGGTAACACTGCACATTTTGGCTGATGAGACTGCGGGCTTGCACGTAGCGTTTAGGAAAGTTGAACGGTGGCTCGGTGAGGTCGGGAACATCTAACCCATGCAAGTACCCAGCCGCAGCTTGCACTGGGTACTTGGCGGCGGCATCACCCCCCGGCAAGGTTGCGTAGTAAAGGTGACTTACCCGCTCAAAACCGGTACGCAAACTGCCCACAAAAAATTCACCACCCCAAATCGCACCGTCATCGCCGTAACCAGTTCCATCAAACGCAATGCCCAACACGCGTGCGTCCCAAGCTTGGCGTTCAGCAAGGACGGCAGCAATGTGGGCGCGGTGGTGTTGAATGGGGATGTGGGTGTGGGCAGGGAGCTCGAGCGCTGCCTGCTGCGACCGATAGCCCGGATGTGCGTCGTAAGCAATGACAGCCTCAGCTAGATTCACTGCATACATGTCGGTTAAATCGCGGATGGTTTCCTCAAAGGCTTGAAACGCACCGTAATGATCCAAGTCGCCAATGTACTGACTTACAAAAGCTTGTCCGTCTACCACGAGGGTGATGCTATTTTTGAGGTCAGCACCTACCGCCAGTAGGGGTGTTCTGGTTGGTAATGTAGTGACGGCAGCTGGAGCGTAGCCTCGAGCCCGCCTGAGTGGCACAAATGTATTGGCAACAGGTTTTATGACGCTATCATCCACCCGCCGGGCAATCGGGCGCTCACCAATCAAAAACGCATCCGCAAGACCTGCTAAGCGTGCTTTAGCGTCGTCATCGTCGTAGGCAATGGGTTCCGACGAACGGTTCGCACTGGTCATCACCAAAACATCTGGCGCACCCATATCAAACAAGAGATAGTGTAACGGCGTGTACGCTAACATCACCCCAAGGTGGGCGTTATCTGGCGCAACCCCCACAAGGGCATCTGCAGCAGAGGTTTTGGGCAGTAACACAATGGGTCGCGCGGTTGCATGAAGTTGCTCAGCAGACGCGGATGTCACCTCTACAAATGGTGTGATGAGGTCAACATCTGCCACCATGACGGCAAAGGCTTTGTCTTTGCGAAACTTACGCGCTCGCAAGGTTTCGACGGCGGCTGCGTTGCGGGCGTCACAGGCAAGGTGATAGCCGCCCAAGCCCTTAATCGCCACAATATGACCTTCGCGGAGTAAGGTTGCTGTTTGGGTAATAGCGTCTGTGCCGCTTGCAACAACCTTGGCTGTATCTTCAGCTAGAGCGAGGCCGTAGGTTGGCCCGCACTTGGGACAGGCGACAGGTTGCGCGTGAAAACGGCGGTTAAGGGGATCATCGTACTCAGCTTGGCAGGCTTCACACATGGGCCAAGCGTGCATGGTTGTGTTGGAGCGGTCGTACGGCAACCCGGTGATGATGGTGTAGCGCGGCCCGCAATTGGTGCAGTTGATGTAGGGATAGTGGTAGCGGCGGTCGTTTGGGTCACGCAGTTCAGCGAGGCAGTCTGGGCAGATGGTGAGATCTGCAGAAATACGCGTACTTGGACCAGAGTGATGTTCGCTAGCGACAATCTCAAAGGTTTGGAAGTTTTGGACATCTTTTGGTTGAACGTCTATCTCGGCGACGATGGCGGCAGGGGGAACTTGCTGAGGTAGATCAGCTAGGAAAGATGTAAGGGCAGTCTGGCTTCCCTCGAGCCAAATCTTGACCCCGTCATCGTCGTTACGCACCCAGCCAGTTAACCCATACTGACTTGCTAACCGAAACACAAACGGGCGAAAGCCAACGCCTTGAACTGTGCCGCGTACCACCACAAACCGCGCTTCAAGCATCATGACTTAAGATTTAAACCAAACAACTGCGCCCTTGGTAGCCAACGGTTTTGACCTTGCCGTTTTCAACCAATACAGGAATGCTGCGCCCGTTCTCGGTGAGCTGAATAAACCGCGCTTTGGCGTCCGCATCGGCATCAACGTCGTAGTAGGTAAACGCTATACCCCGCCACTCGAGGTCTTCAAGCAGTTCGGTTGTGTAGCGGCAGTGGTTGGCACCGTAGACCTCGAGGCCTAACGTCTTTGTCTCAGGCGGTTCTGCCTCGAGCGGTTCCGTTTGAGATGTTGATGCTTCAGGTGTTACTGAAGTAATATCATCAACGCTAGAGTCATCAACCTTAGTTTGGGTAATATCAGGCTTATCACCGTTACGCACGACTAACCTCCAAGCCTTCACGCAATACGTGGTAGACGCTTGCGTGGACTTCTTGAATCCTCGGAATATAGTCTGATGGTACAACAATTGCCACATCTGCAAGGCTTTCTGTGACAATTTGCCCACCGTCATTACCGAGCAGTGCCACGGTAAAGAGTCCGCGCGTTTTAGCTTCTTGTAAGGCAATCACAATATTTTTAGAATTCCCGCTAGTAGAAAACGCCATCACCACATCGTTTGTATCTGCTCGCGACACTTGTGAGATAAGCTGACGCAAAAAGACAACTTCAGTGCCTACGTCATTGGAAATGGCGCTGAGGTTGGCACTTTCGAGTGCCAGAGATAGTGCTGGGACGGGCGTCATGCCGGTTGGGGGCAAAATACAATCCAACATAAAATCATTGGCATCAGTAGCAGAACCGCCGTTACCTAAGGTGATGATTTTACCGCCATTAGCTAGTCTCGAGCTAATGGCATCAATTGCCTCAGCCAAAACATCTGCATATCTGTCTGCAACCTGCTCTCTAAATCCTTCGTCGTCACGTGCTTTGCTGATGATTGAACTGGCAACATCTGCTAGCACAGGGGAGGTTTCTTGGTCGTCTCCTAAAAACGGATACAAAAAGCTACTCGCGCCGACGTCGTGCCCCAAGCTGTGATGTTCCAAAAACACGTGTACCGTTTCCCACAGCGTGTGGTAGAGAATCTCAATCAGCTCTTGGTGAATGAGAGGATGTACGTTTGCCTCTGTGAGGGCGTAGTCGGCATCTTTTCCAGTTAAAGCAACCGTGAGCGCGTCACGTTCTCGAGCATACGCTAGCGCTGCCGCCACCTCCACATCACCCTCTGGTGGTGCAAACCCAATGACCATATCGTTTGGGCGCAGCATTGTTTTAAGCCAAGCGTCAAACGCGACCGAAATATCTAGTGCGGGAAGCGCTTTTTTACCCACAATGACCGGATGGACAAATTCCACCGAAACGTGTTGCGCGTCCGTCGTGTACGCGCCTTTGCCAAACGTGAGAATGCGCCCACCGTCTGCAAAGCGGGTGGCCATCTGCTCAGAAACCTGGGCTAGACGGGGTGCTTCGGTTGCAAACAAGGCTCGAGACAGCTCATTTCGCACAAGCAACTGCTCACGAATCCAAGTCGATAACTCTGTTGTGGTTAACATATGCATAGGGTTAACATATGCGGGGTAGCGGGTCGCCTACCAGCATATCCACCACACGGCTCCCGCCGTAAGACGTTTGGGACACCACTGTACGCGGATGTTCACGGGTGAGGCTACCAATTTCGCGTGCGTCTTGTCCGCCGGGTGTGCCATGCAGAGCTACATCTGCTGCAACAATGGCGACAAACTGCCCTTCGTTGGCAATATGAAATGGGTCAAGCCCTAAAATTTCGCAGGCACCGCGTACAGCAGGGTGCAGGGGGATGCGGGTTTCATCTAGCTCAATTCCGAGGTGGGCGTCTCGAGCTAACTCATTCAACGCAGATGCCACGCCACCCCGCGTTGGGTCACGCATCCAGCGAAGCCCATCTGGCACAGTCTCAATTAAAGCCTCAACAAAGGGCCACACAGACCGCGTATCTGAGGTTAAATCCGCTTCTAAATCTAGTTCACCACGTGCTAGCAAAATGGTGATGCCGTGATCGCCAATGGGACCAGACAAAATGACTTTGTCGCCAGCTTGAACGTGCGAACTATCTAGCG
>CAZMCW010000097.1:0-1902 GCA_964564405.1 uncultured bacterium | reverse complement strand
CCAAGACGCCAATGCCCGCTGAGTTGATGTAGAGGCCGTCTGCTTTGCCGTGTTCGACAACTTTAGTGTCACCGCCGACAAGTTGAACGCCAGCTTTTTGGGCAGCAGTAGTTAAGGCTTCTAGTTCACGGGTTAACACGGTGGTCTCGAGCCCCTCCTCCAAAATGAGTGAGGTCACAAGTGCTAGCGGTTTCGCACCAGACACAGCCAAGTCATTGACGGTTCCATTTACGGCGAGTTCACCAATAGAGCCCCCCGGAAAGCTCAGTGGACTCACCACAAAACTGTCGCTGGTAAACGCTAATGGCCCGGTTGTATCTAGCTTGGCAGCGTCTTCTAGCGTTAAGTTGCCTAATATGGGGGCAATGAGGCCTTCAACGAGGCGGCGACTGGCTTTGCCGCCCGCGCCGTGGGACATGTTGATGCGTTCATCACGAAATTTGATGGTTGCTGTGGTCATAAAGTATTGTATGCGCTTGTCAAAATATTATGAGTTTAAGGCTGAGCCAATGTTGATGTCGTCAAAAGCTCATGTTTGAGGTGATGAAGCCTCATCTTGTTGATAACACGTCATCACTAGCTTCAAACGACGGCTGTCCAGCTAACAAACCAGCTACTGAAATATCCTCATCTACTTCTGGCCAATGAATACCTTCACCACCGCCTACAAACTCGTAGTGTTGCCTTTGTGTGTGGCTGGCTGTGAGCAATCTTGGAAACCAGACAAGCGGTACAGATAGCTTGCGTCCGTCTGACAAGTCAACAATAAACTCAACATCTGTAAATTTTACAGATGTTGCTAAAACATCATTAACAATCAAAGACACTACACCACGCCTCTCTTAAATGTTCGCGATGTTCTTCAACGAGTCGATGTAATTTTAACAACTCACGTGATGTGAATCCCTTACTTTTAGCATGTTTCACAGGCTCGAGCCAAAATTTTGCTGAAGAATCATCCCGTCTAATATGAATATGCATAGGTTCATTATTTTCGTTGGCATAGAAAAAGAATTTGTAAGCGCCAATCCTTAGAACAGTAGGCACAATGCAAGTCTAGCGTAAAATTTGTAATTCTTCAGCTAAAATCTAAATATCAGTCTGCAGCTTCGGCATGCTGGCGGTGAACGTAGTTGTAATACGCCGCACAGGCCCCTTCAGACGACACCATCAGCGCACCTACCGGGCGTTCTGGCGTGCATTCTTTGCCAAACAACTTGCACTGGGGTGGTTTGAGGACGCCCTTGAGCACTTCACCACACTGGGCAGCTTTGGGGTCGGTCACGCGCACACCGGGCACATCAAAACGAACTTCACTGTCCCACTGAGCGTACTCGTCACTCACAGCGAGTGCAGATTGTGAGATAAAGCCAAGCCCGCGCCATTCAAAGTAAGGGCGTAACTTGAAGGTATCTGCCATAGCAGCAAGTGCAGCGGTGTTACCTTCCCACGGCACAACCCTGGCATATTGATTTTCAACGCTAGCTTCACCAGCCTCGAGCTGCTTCACAATTATCAGCAAACTTTGTAGCAGGTCCAACGGCTCAAAGCCAGACACAGCCACGGGTTTGCCGTAATCTTTAGCAATAAACTCATAAGGGCGGCAGCCAATCACCGTAGACACGTGCCCGGGTCCAATAAACGCATCTAGCCGCATATCTGGCGACTCTAAAATTGCTTTCATCGGCGGGATGATGGTGACGTGGTTGTTAAACACGCTGAAATTTTCGATACCAAGTGCTTTGGCACGTTTTAAGGTCAGCGCGGTTGAGGGTGCCGTGGTTTCAAAGCCGATGGCAAAAAACACCACGTGGCGGTCAGGATTTTTTTCGGCAAGTTTGAGGGCGTCTAGCGGGGAGTAGACCATGCGGATGTCGCGTCCGCGTGCTTTATGCTCGAGCG
>CAZMCW010000096.1:12696-13929 GCA_964564405.1 uncultured bacterium | reverse complement strand
ACCTTCCAAACGCTTTTATACACCCTTTTCATTGCCTGCAACTCATGAGTATTACAACATCAACCATCTATAACAGCACGTCATAACACCGCTTACAGACATAATCTAGGCACTGTACAAACCTCGACGAGCTGTCTTTAACAGGCTTAAGACGCTACAGATGATAAGCTCGAGTATGAGCAAAGAAGTCTGCGAATACCGTGTGAGCTTGCGAGGCCGCCCGGTTGGCAGCTACCGCTTGACAACGCTTGCCAAACATAAAATCGTGTTGCTAGAAGCGCAACTTGATTTACAGGGTGCTTTGGGGCGTAAAAGTGTGTATCAAAGTAGCAACGTTCAGCGTGATTCATTGATCAGTTTGCGATTTGTAGAAACCTACCGCAGTGGTGCTGAAACACGCACGTTTGAAGTCGATTTTAATCAAGATGAAGGCATGGTCACAGCGCGCCGGGGTAACCGCGATCAAGCGTCAATACCCTACATTCAAGCGTACCGCGATCCGTTGAGCATTTTTTATGAACTGCGCCAAACAGATAGCGCCCGTTTGCAATTGCCGCTTATTGGTAAAGATGTTGTGCTCGAGCACGTCAGTGACGTTACACTTACAACCTCACTTGGTGCAAAACAAGCACTTGTTTACAGTTGCCACCCCGGTGGCAATTATATATACATTGAAGACAATAGTAGCCGAACCATCTTAAAACTCAGTCAGCGGCTAGATGGGCAAATGCTCGAGGCCAGCCTTGTCAAAGTAAGTTATGAAGCAGAAAGCCGCAAACCCGAACGGCGCGACCGCAAGCATCGTTTAAGTGGTGTAGCAGCACGCCCACCTCGAGCGTACCAGTCTGGCCGCCCACCTCGAAGTAGCCAGCGGCGAGACAATCAACAACAAGACAATCAGCACCGAGACAATCAGCACCGAGACAATCAGCACCAAAACAGTGGTCAAACGAGCAGTTACCGTGACCGTGGTAACCAGCAACATGAACGTGCTGGTAATTTGTCACGTGTTGGCAGCCAACGTGATGGCGGCCAGCATGGTGGTGCTCAGCGTGATGGTACTCAACGTGATGGTGCTCAGCGTGATAACATGCCACGCGATAACACTCAGCGCAACAGCAGTTCTCGAGGCCGCAGTCGTTCACAGCGTAAGCGAGCTAGCCAATCTACCAGACGCTCCAGCCGCCAGGGTGCTAACCGTCAGGGTGCCAATCATCAGGGTGCTAATCATCA
>CAZMCW010000096.1:7733-12624 GCA_964564405.1 uncultured bacterium | reverse complement strand
GCTAATCGTCAGGGTGCTAATCATCAAAGTTCCGGTCCTCAGGGTCAGCGTCGTGCAACTACATCATCTGACCAGCAAGCTGATCATCAACGTAACCACCAAGAAGGTGACCCAAGCCAGCAAGATAAACAAACACGGACAAAAAAGCGTAGTAACCCCAAACGCAATAAGTCCGCGCGGCATCCTAATAGATCGCGTAAAGACAACTCTAAATCACGCGAAAATTCTGAATAACATGTTGCAATCTTCCTGGCGTACTGTAACCGTAACGTGAATGGTAACTGATATACCTACTTACTGATATAGCCGTTTACCAATACGGTCTAGGTCTGTTTAAGCATTCACACCGCTTAGGTTGGTAATTCAGTAAACTAGGTCAGCAGCATGACTACATGCGGTTGGGTATGTGATGTGTAAAACGCTATCAGGCTATGTTGTTCCTCATTGTTAATATGCACACAACTGATACACGCGTAGGACAATCTAGCTAAATATCACGATAGGTTCTAGAGTTAACATTTACAGCCAACAACAATATTTATAGTTAACCAACGACCCGCTGGGATTGAAGTTTCAAGCTAAACCTAAACCTTATACGCTGAAAGGATCATCATCTTAGCCTGCTTGTATACTCAGACACTCACCAAAACGCCTTGTGTTCGTGCTGGTATCATCTTGGTGATAAGCCTTGGCATGAGTTTAGGCTCATGGGGATGGGCGCAAAGCTATATTGGCTTTCGCAACGGAGATCCCCTAGGTAATGCGTTTCAAATGGGCATTAAGAGTTTTGTATTATCTACCCTAGATATGCGGGTAGGTGTGATTGTAGGCAGTACAACCAACAGCGATGACTCTAGCGACATCACGTTTGGCGTCAGCGTAGACATGCTTGCTGAGGTGTTGGTGCGGCGTCCGTGGATTATTTATGTAGGTGCGGGTGGTGCAGTAAATTATATGGGTGATGGAACAGTATTAGAAGCGCACGCACTAGCAGGTATTGAGGTTTCGCTCGAGGTGTTTAACCTTGACCCACTTAGCGTCTTTTTGGAACTCAACGGCGGCATTCCTACGGGTATTGGTGAGCTTAACAACACAACCATCGAAGAAAACTTGTATGGTGCAGTGGGAATTAATTTTTATTTTTAATGAACCCAATTTCGGCATGTGGCTAGGTATACTGACACCATTTGAGGATGCCCATGTTTTGTCAGTTTAGTTTTTACAATATCTACAATCGCGTTCATGACAGCATTCATAACAGCATTCATGACAACATTTGCAACAGACTATGTCTTCGAGCTTGGCGGTGTTGCGTAGCAAGTCTGGTTTTGCTGCTTTCAGCAGGTTACGCACAGAGTGTCTGGCTCGAGTCGGGGCTGGCTTATCGTGAAAACGGTGCTGGCAGCTATGAACCTTTGTTCAAAGTAGGCCTGCGCGGGTTTTTGCCGTTATCGGAGCCACTGTCGCTCTACGGCGCACTAGCTTGGCGAGATGGGATTATGGCAGATGTCGGCGTATGGTACGCATTTGACCCCAATTTGCAAGACCCGTTTGGCTTTCGAACCTATGGTGGTGCCGGGCTAACCTTTGTGAGTGGCGACAGTGCAACTGCCAATGAAGACAGTGTCGGTTTAGCGCTCAGCGTGGCAGCTAGCTACGCTATCGACGAAACATTTGGACTTGCAGTTATCTACACGCACCGCCCGCTGTTACTTCCTGAGTTATCGCAAGCGTTTGATATTTCTATAGGACTCACTTTGTCGCTAGATTCTCTACTTGGCGTGTCTGATGAAAGCATCAACCAAAATGAAAATACTATAGATGCTAATGATGTGCAGCCTTTAACCGCTGAGCCCGCTGAGAGTTCACCAGATACTGAGATCATTGATGATAATCCTGCCCCAGAATCTGAAGTGCCAGTACCTAAAGAACTATCATCTGAAGAACTATCACCTGAAGAACCGTCATATGAAGATGAGCTTGATGATTCGGACAGTACGCCAGATGCGGGGCAACCATGAGCATTCAACCAGATTGGTGGATTCGTGAGCGCGCCCAAGCAGGCATGATTGAACCATTTGAAGAGCATTTGGTAGGTCAAGGCGTGATTAGCTACGGTCTCTCGAGCTTTGGCTACGACTTGCGCGCCGCACCCGAGTGGCGCATTTTTGTCAATGCGTTTAACACAGTAGTTGACCCCAAAGCGTTTGACCCGCAAAGCCTCATAGAAACCAGCGGTGAGGTGTGCATTATTCCGCCCAACTCTTTTGTGTTGACCCGTTCGGTGGAGTACTTGCGCGTGCCAGATGATGTCATGGTGATTGCACTCGGTAAGTCGTCGTACGCGCGTTGCGGCCTTGTGGCCAACGTTACCCCTTTAGAACCTGGGTGGGAAGGTCACGTGACGCTCGAGCTATCTAACACAACACCCTTACCCGCCAAAGTGTATGCCAACGAAGGTATCGTTCAACTGCTCTTTTTTCAAGGTGAACGACCAGAAGTTACCTACGCTGAACGCCGTGGTAAATATCAAGGGCAGCGTGGTGTCACGCTACCTAAGCTGTAGCCTTTTTAAAACCTTTCTTTGAAGTGCAGTGCTCGAGCCCTAATACCAAGTCCGACAAAACACATCATAAACTCCTACGGAGTTCGTTACGTTCTAGTCGGACTTGGTATCTGTTTCTGCTCGCGAGTTGTCTCGCGCAACGCTCGGAGCCGCTCGGGTTACTTTGTTACCAAAATAACCGGAAAGAGTATTATACAGTAAAGATGGGATTGCTTAGTAAGAGAGTTTTATCCCACTCCCTAGCCGCTTCAAACACATTGCTACGCGTACGTGCGTACAGCTCGAGGCGGTAATAGCCTTTTATAGGACTTTTATCAACAAGCTCGAGTTCAAATGATTCACCCGCTGCCAAGTCCACATTATGGTGGTGGAAGCCGTTTTTCATGACCAGTAATTTAGCGGGAAATGCCAGTTCGTCAATACGGGCAGTTAAGGTGACGGCACCTGTAGCATCTAAGGTCTCCCCCATGCCTGCGCTGTGACCGTTGCTAGTTGCTGCAAACTCGAGACTCGGACCCAAACTTACATAACACTGCCCTTGCTTAAGTCCGCTGATGATGGCGTCTGGTCGTAAGGCATCTGCTTGTACATAAGTAAACACTTGCCCTAGCCGGTGCTGGCCCCGGTGAGGGTCGTGTGAGTCAATCGCACCCACGCCGGTAATCTTGTGACCCTCCCTAAGTAGGGCATCCCACAAACCTAACTGAGGGACGTTGTTGCTGCCGGTTAAGTGGTGGTAAATCTCGAGCATGTCCACCCGCTGCCAATCCAACTCGTGGTAGCGCCAACCCAAGTTAAGTGAAAACGGATGATTCACGCTAAACAGGCCTCCTTGGGCGTGCGTATCATCAATCACGTCGTTGATGGTACGAGAACCGTCGTCAATAAACGTATTCACCCACGTCTGCAGGCCGTGTAGATTGCCGTGTCCCCAGTGACCGGTCAGTTCAATACCTTGCATAACCATCAAGCTTTCATCCGCTAAACTTGCTAACTCTTGCCAACCAGCTGAGTTAAAGTGATCGGTTAACGCAAGATAATCCAGCCCGTATTTTCTAGCCGCTGCCACAACCTCTGCAACCGGCGCACTGCCATCGCTATGATGCGTGTGGGAGTGAAGTTCACCACGGTAGACACCCGCGCCATCACGACCGTTCATTGCTGCTGGTGCAAACATCTGCGGGTCGGCTAGCGTATCGTCTGCGTAGACTGTAATGCTATAAGGTGTGTCTACATCCAACCACTGCACGTCAAGTTGAACACGCCACGTACCAGGGACAATCTCACCGGGGATGCAGCCAGCGCTGGCGTAATCCTGCGCCATGTCAAAGTCGAGGATGACTTCACCCACTGCACCAGGTTTCATACGAGTGCCACGATAAGTTCCTGCGGCATCGAATAGGGAGGGGTAAAGTTGGCTCGAGCCCGGTTTGTCATACCTCATAACAACCTTCAGCCGATTTATGCCCCCAGGTACCTCAAAGGTGTGCTGAACGTACTGCTTACCGCTTACTTGGTCTAACGTCTTTTCAATTTGCCATAGCTGTTCCATAAAAGCCTCTTCCTAATTGACTTATACCCTGATGATGTCAATGCGTCGTCACCTAGTTTGCTGCTGAGAGCATCATCATTAAAAAGCGACCTCTCAGATTCAGAGAGGTCGCGGATGTATCGTTTAGATTTGAATGATTGACGTGAGTATCTTAGTCGCGAAAAAAGCGGGCAGTACGAGCTACCAAGTCATCAAGTTCAGTTTGTACGTCTGCACCCTCGAGCCAGATCGTCTCTAAACTACGAATAATCTCAGGCGTTGCTTGCGGATAGCCCACCCGGCTCGGGCGCGGACGCGAGTAGTTAAGTTGGTCAATACCAATAGGCAAATCTGGCTCACTGGCAAGGTACTCAGCAAAAGCAGGTAGCTCAGTCGAACGCTGACGCACAGGCACGTAGTTGGTGAGGCGGTTCCAGTCAAACTGCTGCTCAGGTTCGGTGATCCACAGCAAAAAGTCAAGTGCAGCCGTCTTTTTCTCGTCGCCAATGTTATCAAAAATCATCAGGTTGGCACCACCAACGGGCACAACGGGCTCGTCAAAATAAGGTAGCGGGGACGCTTGCCATTCAAAGTTATCGCCTACCGCGCGGTCAATAAAAAAGCGTGAGGCAATAGAGCCAAAAATCATCGCCACTTGCCCAGCCGCAAAGTCTTCTTGGGAGGTAGGCGGGCGTAGCGCGCCGTTATCCGCCCGAATCACATCTGTCCACAATTGAATCACTTCAACTGCTTCGGGTTCGTTGAGGCGGAGGCCGTTTTCGCCGACAATTTCA
>CAZMCW010000096.1:6297-7723 GCA_964564405.1 uncultured bacterium | reverse complement strand
CCTGTTTCTGCGCGGATGGTGGCGGCTACCTCGGGAAGTTCAGCATAGGTTGTGGGCGGCTCTACACCAGCTTGCGCTAGCAGCTCAACATTGTAGTAGAGGACGGGGTTGGAGTTGTTGAACGGAATGGCGTAAATTGCACCGTCGTCGCGTTGAATTTGCTCACGAAAAATAGGCCAAAAATCTTCAAAAGCAGCAGCGCCTTCGCCTTCAAAGTAAGGCGCTAAGTTCATGAGCGCGCCGGACTCAGCCACGCGGGCAACCAAGGCAACCTCGAGCTGCAAAATGTCTGGGTTTTCCCCCGACGCAAGTTGGGCGAGTGCACCTTGCAAAGCTTGGTCGTAGCTGCCTACAAAGGTTTCGTTAACTTGCACACTACCCGCGTTTTCTTCGTTGTATTTATCCACCAAAAAGGTGACAGCTTCACCAAGTGGACCGGACATGGAGTGTTGGAACTCGAGCTCGAGCTGAGCAGATGCCAACCCTACTAAACTTACGACAATTAAACTCAAAACCTTGCGCATACAAAAATCCCCCTAAGGAAAGTTGCACCATTGCTTGACAGCTAATTGCTGAAAGCAAAACCCACCAAGCAAGTGATACTGAAATAGATGGTGATTTTGGCCATAAACGGCCAATGACAGTCACCTTTAAAGCAAACTGAACATCTAAGGTTTATAAATATCGAGTGTTACAAATTATAGCTATCGAACTCAATCATGATTGAGCTGTAACTAATTTAGGGTGTGACTCGAGCATCAAGAAATCACACGTCATCTTTGATCTAGATGTTTAACCTTTAAGCCCGCTGGATGCTGCTGACTTAATGAACCACTTTTGGCTAAGTGCATAGGCAATCAGTACGGGCGTGACAACAATAGCTGTAGCGGCCATCATGAGCGGGATGTTGCTACCTTCTTCACTCAAAAACGAGCTGAGGCCAACTTGGACTGGGCGGATGTTTTCGTTGCGAGTTGTCACAATGAGCGGCCAGACGAGCGCATTCCAAGCGCCCAAAAACGTGAGCACGGCAAGTGCTGACAAAGGCGCTAAATTCACAGGTAAAAACACCTGAAACAAAATGCGCAGGGACGACGCACCGTCTATGCGGGCGGCTTCTTCTAGCTCCACTGGCGTTTGCTTAAACGCTTGGCGCATTAAAAAGATGCCAAACCCACTAGCGGTAAACGGAATAATAAGTGCCCCGTAGGTATTAAGTAGGCCGAGTCTGTTGACGGTAATGTAATTGGGCACCAGCAGTACGTCAAACGGCACCATGAGCGTGCCTAAAATCAGAAAAAAGACGATGCTTTTGCCTGGAAACGGGCGGCGCGCTAGGGCAAACCCAGCCAAGCACGAGGTCAGCATCACAAGCGTGGTGACACTGCTCGAGACAAACAACGAATTAAGTAAATAACGTCCAAAG
>CAZMCW010000096.1:0-6287 GCA_964564405.1 uncultured bacterium | reverse complement strand
AAGGGGGCTGCCCGCCACGCCTCAGCATAGTTGCCAAAGACCCAGCGGCGGGGCAAAAGCGGTTGCGTGAAAATCTCGCTGGCATCTTTAAGAGAGGTTAAAAACATCCACGCGAGCGGCAGTAAAAACAGCGCTGCTATGAGCAGACCTAGCAGATTTTTGGCAACCTCTGACCAAATGGGTTTGGCAGCACGCCGAGTTACACGGGTTACGCGAGTTGCAGATTGTACGCTCATCCGTAATGCACCCGCCCCTCGGTGAGCTTAAACTGCAACACACTGATGATAATCAGCAGTGCAAACAGAACAATTGAAATCGCTGAGGCGTAGCCCATATCAAAAAACCTAAAGGCGTTTTCGTACAGGTAAAAACTGAGGAGATTAGTACGCCCGGCGGGGCCGCCACGGGTCATAAGTAATACCAAGCTGTAAGCTTGAAAACTGTTGACCAAGGAGATAAAAAACACTAACATGGTTGTTGGAGACAACAGAGGAATAGTAATAAAGCGGGTCACCTGAGCATGATTAGCACCATCAATCTTGGCGGCTTCACGCAAGTTCATGGGGATGGCTTGTAGGCCAGCCAAGTAGAGAACGGCTGCAAACCCTACGTTTTTCCAAACGTTCACCACAATGACCGTGGCTAGGGCTGTGCTGGTTTGTTGCAGCAAGTTGGGTGCGGGAATACCGACGGCTTCCAGCAGCAAACTAAGCGGCCCCACGTTGGTATTGAGAAAGTACAACCACAACACCGCCGTTGCTGCCACAGACACCACAACTGGCGTAAAAATAGCCGCACGCACAAGGCCTTGCACGCGCATTTTGGTGTTCATAAGAAACCCAAGCACCATGCCAATGCCAACCTCGAGCACGGTTACAGACACACTAAACACGGCTGTTGTAGTGAGCGAACGTAAAAAAATGCCATCTTCTGTGAGTAGTCGGTAGTTGGCGGCCCCTATAAACGACGGTGTGCTGATCATGTCAGCATCTGTAAAGCTCAGGTAGGCAACGCCAGCAAGTGGGTAGTAAGTAAAGGTGATAAAAATGGCTAACGCAGGTAGCAAAAAGCCGTAGGACTCGAGCCAGTAGCTCGAACGCCTGCGCCGTGCCGCCTGTGTTCTGCGCCCCAAAACGAAACGCGCTTGTGTACGTGTACTCATCTGTCACCTTTCTGGTGGGATGATGCCTGAGAGCGAATATATTTGTAATGGAATTTTGATAACAATATGCAACTTGTATATCTCTACTCAATCTTTTGCAGGATGTTGCAATACCCCGTAAATCTATGAAGCGAGTTTATGGGTCAGATGTCAAGGTGATATCAGGAAAAACACTCTAAATTTTCCCTGACAAATTTAATGAAGTTTGTCAGCACAGACTGACAAACCGCGTACTCGACTGCATCTTGAAGTAGGCTCGAGTATCATCTTCTTTTAAAATCCACGAGCGTCTCATAAGCTCACCAGCGTTCGTCATACTATCCAAATGCTATAAAAATACATTTTCAAGGTCGTCAAACATCAACTATGTGTAAGCAAACCCAGGCTGGAATTAGCTAAGAGTCATGCAGTAACTTGCGCACGCTACAGGTTTACGCGTAAAGTAAGGGCAATGATTAACTAACCCAACCACCACACCTGTTTGTGTCTACACCGCTTTATCGTTTCGTCTAGCGGGGTTGGGTCTGTAAAATCCATGTAAATTAAAGCTACTTAGCTAGCTTGCCACTTCACCTTTTCAACTTGTTGTTATGACATGCGCCTTGACCACCCCGCCCGGGAGGTCTTCGTATGTCCCTTGTTCTACAAACGCAACAGCTTAGTTATCAAGTTCCTAATCAACCTGAATTTCTGTTTCAACATGCTGCCATGACACTCTATGAAGGTGATCATGTGGGGTTGTTAGGCCGTAATGGTGCTGGCAAAACAACTTTGCTCAAGCTGTTACTCAGGGAGCTCGAGCCAACCTCAGGTAGCATCATCTGCAACGTACCCGTAGGAGTTGTTCACCAAGAAGACCAGCTCGAGGTTGCCAATACAACCCTCATAGCACTTCTTGCCAGTCATCTAAAACTTGCCGACATCCACCAAAAGATGACAGCGCTCGAGCACGCAGGCATCCCCGATCCACTAACCTACGCCGACCTCGTCCACGACTTTAGCGAGCAGGGCGGCTACGACCTCTGCCAAAGCTTTGAAAAAGAGGTGAGCTTACTTGGGTTTGAGGCAGATGTATTACGTAGGCCGGTCTCGAGCCTCTCCGGTGGACAGCGGCGCTTACTTAAATTGATGAGCGCATTTGTGCAACCGCCGCCTCTACTCCTACTCGACGAACCTACCAATTATCTCGACGAGCAGGCGAGCCAGTATCTCATCAACAAACTTCAAGATTACTACGGTGCGTGTTTGATTATCTCGCATGACCGCTGGTTTTTAGATCAGGTTGTTACTGAGATTTATGAGTTAGACCACCAGCAGGTGACGCATTACAGCGGCAATTACAGCCAATTTTGGGCCACCAAAGACGCCACATTCAAGCAACAAACACGGCAAAAAGAGCGGCTCGAGGCAGACATTGGCAAACTTCAAGAAACCGCTCGCAGTTATGTCATTTGGGGTGGGCGCAAAGAAAAAGAAAAATCTGGCGCACTAGACAAAGGCTTCATTGGCGCACGCGCCGCCCGCTTACAAAAGCGCGGACTGCTTGCCAAAGAACGCATGTTAAGCAAAATTGATGAGCTTGAAACCACCAAACCTTGGCTGGACAAACACTACAGCATCACCTTTCCAGAAGGCATTCACGTGCCAACCGGCACCTGCTTAACCTTACAAGGTGTTTCGTTTGATGCTTACACGGACGATGTTTACAACACTGATACTTGTAACGTTGATAGTCACAAAATTGATGCTTACGGAGTTGATGCTTACAAAGATGACGCTTCAACCAACACATCACCCAAGCAGCCCATCCTCAGCAACCTTCACCTGACGCTTGCTTGGGGCAGTCGCATTGCACTGGTCGCAGCTAACGGGTCTGGCAAAACAACGTTATTTAAATTGCTTACTGACGCGTTAACACCAACTTCAGGGCAAGTTTTGTGGTCAAAAGGTATCAAACTGGGTTATTTACCGCAAGTGTGGACAGTCCCAGATGATGTGACGACGATTGATGAGCTTTTTAGTGAAGGTGAATCTCAGCAAGCACGTACCATGTTGGGCGCGCTTCATGTGAAAGGTGATGTCTTTTCTAAGCCACTTAGCACGCTCAGCGAAGGACAAAAACGTAAAGTGAGCTTGGTACGGCTCATGCTAGACGCGCCTAATGTGCTTTTATTGGATGAACCAAGTACCCACTTGGATTATGAGAGTTTGGAGATGCTCGAGCACGCCCTAGCGAGTTACCCAGGTACCATTCTGCTAGTCAGTCACGACAAATACTTATGCAAGCATGTATGTGAGCACTATGTTGACTTGAGTTTGTTGTCAACTACGCTCGAGCCATAACCCACTTTGAGGTGGTGTTTTTAGGTTATCTGTCGTTTCAAGCAATATACTGAGTTATCTTAAAAGATGCTCTTCCCACAAGAATTTGAGCAGTTAAGGAACCCCACAATGGCTAAAAAGAAGCTTTTTATAAGCTTTGCTGCTGACGATAGAGTGGCTCGAGACAAACTTGTCAAAGATTTAGACCAAGTTGCAGATAAGCTCGAGCTTACAAGTATGCTGGTCAAAAAACCTGCTGAGTCAAGTTGGAAAGATGACTGCCGCAAAACTATCAAACGCTGTGACGGGGTGATCGCGCTCATTAGCAGACATAGTAACCACGCCCAAGGGCAACTTTGGGAGTTAAAATGTGCGCGCGACCTCGGCACTAAAGTACGTGGTGTTTACACTAACGCAGACAACAAGCCTGAGAAACTTGCGTCAGATATCAGCAGCATCAAAATGATTACCTGGGCAAAAACGCATTTAGAGAGTTTTATTGATAGTTTGTAATAATAGCATTTCCATCTGAAGCTTCCCTAGCAACTTCGAGCTAGACAAGTTGAAAAAGATCTACTTCGTATGGGATAACTATCCTAGAACTACCATAAGTCAGGCTACGAGTTAACCCTAGTTGCTGTTGGCAATTACTAAAAGCGCTTGCGTCATGTCTTCCTCGAGCTGCTTCATGTGCGCGCGCATGGCATCCTCAGCAGCATCGGCGTCTCCTATCACAAGCGCGTCATAAATCCCTTGGTGATGGGTTTGGGCTCTGCGCCGCCCGGTTAGGCCGCCTGTTTGCATTGTTAACGTACGAACTTGGGTTAGAAGTTCCGCCAAATACCGCATAATGCCTTGCAAAAATCGGTTACGACTAGCCGCAATAATCACGTCGTGAAAGCGCACGTCGGCTTGGGCCATTACCTCAGGATTATCTAAGGCAGCTTCCATGCGGGTTAGCCACACCTCTAGATCATGCAACTCATCTGGGCGTATGTTTACTGCTGCCAAACGGCAACATTCAACTTCTACCATTTTGCGCAGCCCCACCAGTTCAGTGGCAATCGCAGCCAAATTACCGCTCTGCACAAACGCACTTAAGAGCATGGGGTCAAACAAGTTCCAAGCACGTTTGGGGTTCACACAACTACCCAGTCCGTGCCGCGTTTCAATGAGACCGGCTGCCGCCAAACGCTGTAACGCTTGGCGCACGTGCGGGCGGCTCATGCCGTATTGTGTGCTCAACTCATTTTCAGACGCCAGCAAACTGCTTGGCGCAAGTTGTCCGTCTACAATGCGCTGGGCCATGTCGGCTACCAGTGCATCTGCTTTAACACCTTGTTTGACAGATTTACGGACATCATTACGCGGTTGCAAAGATGCCACCTCACCTAGCTGCTCGTCTTGACTGCTGGACACGCGTTTCCTTTCATTAACGCTACATCATACATGGTGCTCTCTTAAACCTTGAATGAAAGCCTAGTGTACTGGATGTTTGTAGATATTGACAACTTGTAATACAAGCTGTTAGGCTAGCGTTACGCTTTACAGCCCTAGATATGTCGTACCCATTCAGCCGTGCCAATTTTGTCTTGACCGTGCTTGAGATGGCAACACAGCTTAACGATAGTGCCGTCATCTGTATTTATCTCACTATCCTCCCAAAGAACCCAGACACATGAGTTGAGTTAGGAAATCAAACTACTACCCAAGATGATGCAATCAGTCTCTCACCACACCACGCCAAGCGGTCACGACGTTTGGGTCTTAACCAGTGGACACACGAGCTACGCACTGGGTGTAGATGAGTACGGTCATGTGCAGCACATGTACTGGGGGGCCAGGCTTCGTTATGCAGGTGATTTTGGGGAGCCCCACGGACTTGCCATTACCGGCGGGCACGAACGGGCTGAAGGCGTCTCGCAAGAGGAGTACCCCGTCTGGGGCGATTTAAAGTTTGGTGAGGTCGGCTTAAAAGTTAGCTTTGCAGATGGTACCCGCTCGGGGTTGTTGGCGTTTGACCGTGCAACTGTTGGCGGCGATACGTTGACACTCCACTTACAGGATGCCAGCTATAACTTGCACCTCGAGCTCATCTATACAGTTTACCCAGAGTTGGACATTATTTCGCGCAAAGTAAAACTTGTTAACCATAGTGATGCTGCGGTGACGCTCGAGCGCATTTACTCAGCCACCTGGCGACTGCCCAACTTCCGGCCCTATGAGCTGCGCTACTTTAGCGGTAAGTGGGGGGCAGATTTTAGGCTCGAGCACACGCCCTTAACCAGGGGCAAAAAACTTCTTGAAAGCCGCCGTGGCATTACCGGCTTTGACAGCAACCCTTTTGTCATGGTGGCAAGCCCAGATGCCAGCGAAACCCACGGCGACGTGTACACCTGCGCGCTTGCCTACAGTGGCAACTGGCAATTGGTCACGGAAGTGAGCCCGTATGGACAAACCAGCATCAGCACCGGCATCAGTGACTTTGACTTTGCCTGGGCGCTGGCACCGGGGGATAGTTTTGAAACGCCAACCTCGTTTGCAGGTTACGCCCAAGGTTACGGGCAAGCCAGCCATAACTTGCACCGTTTACAACGTGAGTACATCCTTCCCAAAGCCTTCGCCAGTGCGCCGCGTCCAGTTCTCTACAACTCGTGGTACGCCACCGGGTTTGATGTCAACGTGGACAACCAACTAGCCGCCGCCCGCATTGCAGCAGACCTTGGCGTGGAACTTTTTGTCATGGATGACGGCTGGTTTGGGAAACGTGATAACGACCAAGCTCGGCTTGGTGACTGGGTGG
>CAZMCW010000095.1:12213-14039 GCA_964564405.1 uncultured bacterium | reverse complement strand
GCTCTCGCTGCTGGCACGCTAATGACCACCGCAACCAGCGCAACCACCAGCGCAATGCTAATGGTGTTTACAAGTGCTTCAGGCACACCCGAGACAGGTGCTGCTAGGTAATCCCAAGCAAGCGGCCGCAGGGTTGTACCCCTAGCTTGCCACCACCAGCGACTTGGCAGAATGTCCGGCCAGCTCCAGCGAAACGCAACCGAGGCAATCACCAGCGGGACAAACGGACCCACAAGCGCAATAGCGATAAAGCCTAGATACACCTTAGCTGATACTCTCTGAATCCCCTTCACGCATCTCCCCAGGCACGCTGAAGACGTTTGTAAAACGCCAAATAAGCTAGCAAGATGAGGCTGGAAAGCACTGCCACCACGGTCGTAATAGTCATGGCAGCTAAGCGCCGCGAAGTGTCAGCATCGTTGAACGCGCGCCACGCTTCAACAGGTAGCGTGTTGGGAAACCCGCCGCCTAAAATAAATGGCACCTCAAATGAGCCTGCGTTAAACGCAAAGACAATGAGGGTGGCCGAAACAATGCCCGGCACGAGTTTGGGCAGCGTGACGTGCCAAAAGCGTTGCCACGGACCTGCGCCGAGAGTAGCTGCGGCGGCTTCGTAGTCGGGGCTCGAGCCAGCCAGTAACGAACTCAGCAGCAAAGTTGTAAATGGCAGTTGCTTCCAGATATACACCAGCATCACGCCCCAACCTGCACGGCTGTAGAGAATGCGCGGAAAGTCGCGAGTGCTCTCGATCCAGCCTAAGTTAAACGCAACCCGCGCAACAAGCCCACCGTTCGCCCACAGCAACGTAATAAGTGCAACGCCCACCAAATACGGCACAACGAGCGGGAGGGTGTAGACATACCGAAACACCTGTTGCCCCCAACCTTTGCGTTGTAAAAGTAGTGCCAAATGAATACTCAACAGCGTGCCGATGACAGTTGGCACCAACGCGTAGATGAGTGTTAATCCCAGCGAACCCCAAAAACCTGCACTGGTAAAAAGCGTGCGGTAGTGGCTCAGCGTGGGGAAGGTGTTGATGCCATAAAGCGGTGCGTAGCCAAAACTTTGCAAAATGACCGTAAGCAGCGCGCCACCGTAAAAGATGATTAGCACGAGGACGGCTGGCGCGAGCATCAGAATTGTGCGGGTGCGTTCGGGATTTTTCATGAGGATAAGGGTAGATGATTGTTTGTGTAAATGTTAGGGGTTACTGAAGGGCGATGTTGGGAGATGGGAAAGGGAGAAAGGGGGATAGGGAGCGAACATTAGGTGCGTTTATCAAACTATTGTGGGGTGTTGGTGGTTGATGTTTTGCTCGAGCTAGACATCATTTTTGAGTGTGGTTAAGTCAGAGTTCTCGGATGCTTATTCGAGAACTTTGCAGCGCCTATCTTGAGACGTGTGTAGCAACCTCATTAGCCCAGTGTGGACTCATCAATAGCTTGCTAATTTTGCCGGGCTGCTAAAGCTTCCTCAACAATTTCCAAAAGTGGCCGCTCTGACCCTTGCACAATAACCTCAATCCAGACGGTTTCTAACACTTCGACTAAAGACGCATTGGCTTCCGGTACGCGCACCTCGGCAAGTTCAGCGAAGGTGACACCGAGCAGTTCGGGGGCGGCTTCGACAAGTTGCATCTGAGCATCCTCCGAAAGCAGGGGCGCGTCGATACCGGGCGCGTAACCAAGGAATTGTAATTTGCTGGCTTGGTTGTCTACAGAGGACAAATAATCAGCCAGCACCAGCGCGGCGGCGGGGTTAGGTGCGTTGTCAGGAATGGCAATAAAACTTTTATTGGCAATCATGCCGGAGGTTGGAAAGATAG
>CAZMCW010000095.1:5746-12157 GCA_964564405.1 uncultured bacterium | reverse complement strand
CGCTTTCGGGAAAGGTGCCGTTGTCAATACCAATGGCCGCACTAAACGCGCCAAACTGGCAGAACATATCAACCTCACCATTTACAAAAAAGGTGCGGTTGGCGGCTTCGGTTTCGGGGTAGATGACAGCACCGGGGTTATCTTCTTGACCGCTACCGCCAAGAAGAAACGGGGCGATGTCTTGTAGATAGGCGAGACCTGGCCCCATCACGCGGCTAAGCTCAGCGGCGTCAACCTCAGTTATGTCTTGCTGAAAGGGTACAAAGCCCGTACCATCCGGGTTAAACGCGTACAAAACAGCTTGCACAAACACGTTGCCAATGTAGTTGGGTGGGCGCACATAGGCAAACCGACCAGGATTAGCCCGCAACCATGTGGCTAGTTCAGCAAAGGTACTGGGGGCGTCTTCGGGCGCAAGTCTAGTGGTATCAATCATGCAAACGTATTGAAACGACGCCCAAGGAATTTCTTGTAAGCCTGTGGGATAGCCGTTGTCAAACAAGTTGATGGCAGCTTGAGGATTGCTTTCGTCCCACAAAAAGTTTTGCGAGTTCGGGAGTTTGTCGGCAAAGGGACCAAACAGCAAATCTTGCGAGGCAAGCGTAAAAAAGTTTTCGCCGTTAATCCATACCGCGTCCACCGTGCCCTCACCTAGTTCGCGCCCCACGGCGGCATCGGCAATGACTAAATCCACGGCGTCGCGGGTATCTGGCACACGTGAGGTGACGAGGTCAATACCAAGCTCCGCGAGGTCAGGTTTGACGACGGTCTCAACCCAGAGGTTAAGTTCTTCGCTGCCGCCCCAGTGAAACCAAGCGACTTCGCCTTCATCTTGGGCGCGTTCTAAGACAGCATCCCACGTTAATTCACCTGCTAAAAAGGTATCTCGAAAATCGTCAGCAGATTCCTGGGCAATACTCAAGCTGCTTAAAACAAGCACCAATGTGATTAAAACTCTCATACACTTACACTCCTTTTGGCAAACACCACAGGTATTTGGGGGGTAGCTCGAGCCACACCTGCGACCCCACGGCAACATCCGAATAATTTCCCTGAACGTCTAAACGTTCGTCCTGGCCTACGCTCACTAAATAACGACTCACGCCACCTTGATACCTAACTTGGGTTATCTGACCTTGAATCAGGTTGGGGAGGTTATCGAGGTACTGGTGGTGCATCACAATTTGCTCAGGACGGATGATGACAGTAACCTCATCTGAGATTGTCTGAGGTGGGCGACAAAGCTTTAATTTTCCTAATGAGGTTATGAACTTGTCTTGCTCGAGCCGCCCCGTCATAAAATTACGCACGCTCATAAAATTAGCAACTGTGCGACTTGCTGGCTGGGTGTAAAGTTCTGGCGGGCTGGCAACTTGCTCGAGCCGTCCCTTGTCAAGCACAGCCACAACATCTGCTAGTTGCAACGCCTCACGTTGGTCGTGGGTGACAAACACTGTCGTCATGCCAAGTTGCGCTTGTAAGTTCGCCACAACATCGCGCAGGTCGTCGCGTAATTGCGCATCCAAACTGGAAAACGGTTCATCCATAAGCAAAACTTTGGGACGCGTGACAATCGTTCGCGCTAAAGCAATACGCTGCTGCTGTCCACCGGAAAGTGATCTGGGAAAGCGGGTTTCAAAACCCTCGAGCTGTACCATTTCCAAAACATCTATAACGCGCTTTTTCTGCTCATGTTTGCTCACACCGCGCATCCGCAGTCCAAAGGTGATGTTTTTTTCGACTGTCATGTGCGGAAACAGCCGATGATGCTGAAACACCATGCCAATGTTGCGGCGCTCGGGTTGCACGTGGGTAACGGGGATGCCATCAAACATGACCTCGCCGTGATCTGGTGCTAAGAGCCCTGCCACAATTCGCAGCAAGGTTGTTTTGCCACTGCCCGATGTACCCAGTAGCGCTGCAAATTTCCCTGCTGGCACCTGTAAACTCACATCATCAACAGCTTTGTGCGCGCCCACGGTGGAGGTTGCGTCAAAGGTTTTGCTGATGTTGTTGAGTTGCAGTGTGGTTGCCACGTGATGTATGCCTTTCAAAGTATTCTGTCAAGGTATTTCGAGTTGAGGTTGTTGGGTTTGAGATCTTGCTTGCTCGAGGTCGTCAACATTACATCGGTCGTGTCTCAGTAAGGCTCAGAAAAGTTGATTCGTGGACTTGCTTGGGCCACATCTGGATTTAATAATGCCAGCATCGCCGGTAAATCAGTAGTGTGATGATGCCAAACATAGCAGCAGATTTTTGTTAAGCACTTAACCTCATGAGCAGTTGATGGATGGATGTGAGACCTACGCGTTTCAAGATATCTCAAGCCTAACCCAACGCAGCCTTATGTAGCCCTTCACACATTGTTCATTCACAAACCTGGACGCGTGCAGCCAACAAAAAAGCGCGGAATCACTCCGCGCTAACAATCATTATTCAGGGGCTAGGTTAGGACTTACATACCACCGGTAGCAGCTTCGTAGATACTGGTGTCCACAACATCTTCAAAGGCAACTGCGTCACTGATGAGGCCAACCTCGAGCAAGAGCTCAATCGAACGGTCAAACGCAGCTTGATCCATAGCGCCAATCATGGTGTCTTCGGTTGGTGCAACGAGTTCAGCCACACGGGCCATTTGCCAAGTTTGGTGAATGAGTGGGCTCTGTGTGCTGCCCGAGCCGTTACAGGTGTCACCACACATGCCAACGACGATAAATACTGCCTCATCTTGGTTAGCAACCGCGTATTCCCAACCGCGAATCGTGGCGCGCAAAAAGCGCTCAGCCACTTCAACGCCAGACATGCCTGAACCCTTGAAGTCTTCACTAGCAAGTAGCTCTGGGGTGGTGAAAATAAGGTCCTCGAGCAAGGCTGCATCGATATCTGCTGGGTCAAAGACAGTAAGCCCGTCTAGCTCAAAGCCCAAGCCCACAATCTGGTTAAGTTCGTTGTAGGTCATCACACTAGCAACCTCAACTTCATCTGGGAAGACAAGCGCCGGATCAAACGCATAGACAACGGTTTCTACGTCGGCATTAGTCACTTCTGGGTCAAGATCAGAGGTCAAGCCTTCAGCTGCAAAAATAGCTTGCGAGACAAACTCGTTGCCCAGTCCCCAGACGCCCACGCGCCGCCCGGCCATGTCAGCAAAGGTTTCAATACCCGAGTCGTCTAGAGCAACCATGCGGTAGCCCGAATCTTGATAAATTTGGGCAATTTGCACAACGTTCAGACCGCTTTCGCGTTGCACCAACATGTTGGCAATCCAGTCGGTACCGAAGTCACAATTGCCGCTGACAACTTGGACGGTGGGGTTCACGTTACCGCCGTCTAAAACAGTTACTGACAAGCCTTCTTCAGCGTAGTAACCGAGTTCTTGGGCCACAAAGTAACCTGCAAACTGGGCTTGAGGGAACCACTTGGACTGAAAGCAAACCTCAACTAAATCGTCTTGAGCCTGAGCTAGCCCAGCAAGTGCTAAGCAGCCGAATGCTACTAGCACACTACGCTTAACACCATTTAACAAACCTCGAGTCATAGAATGACGCCTCCCTAGGTAAGAATAAAATTACAAGCAAGCACTATCTTAACAAATTTTTATGCTGAAAGTGTGCAATTAAAGCAGCCTTTTATGAGATTTATGCAGCTTTGTATTTCCAGCAAAGGATATTCTTCAAGCGAGTATTTCAGCGTAGATACGTTGATGGCTTTACTCGCGTTCGTCACAGAAGGCTGAGGTATGCGTATAATGCAAGCTATACATATAACTATGCACAAACACCAAGTACGTTATCCAGTACAAGCACGTTATCCAGTAACAGTTGTATTCATGTATTGATTCTGTGACTTTCTCGAGGAGAGCCTAGCTATGTCTATAAGCCGCGAGCCGTTTGGTACAACGCCGTCAGGTGAACCTGTTGAGCGTATTAGCCTTACTAATAAACATGGCATGGAAGCGCGTGTTATTACCTTTGGTGCTACGCTTACTCACTTGTTTGTAGCAGGCAAAGACGGTCAATATGATGATGTGGTGTGGGGCTTTGATACACTGGACGACTACGTAGAGCACAATCACAGCATCTATTTTGGCGCAACCATTGGCCGGGTTGCCAACCGCATGGGTAGGGCGCAATTTACCCTAGACGGCAAGACTTATCAGCTCAGCCAAAATGATGGTGCCAATCACTTGCACGGCGGTGAGGTTGGCTTTAACCGAGTTGTTTGGCACGCAGATACCCAAGAAACAGCGGGCGGGCCTGAAGTGACCTTACGTCATACAAGTGAGGCGGGCGACCAAGGCTATCCGGGCCGGCTCGAGGTCACGCTACGCTACAGCCTCAACCACGACGGGCACTTGCGGCTGGACTATCACGCAACTACAGACGCACCAACACCTGTCAACTTAACGCATCACAGCTATTTCAACTTAGCTGGTTCAGGAACTATTTACGATCACAATGTACAAGTTTTTGCGGACCACGTCCTCGAGGTGGATGCTGAGCTTATCCCAACTGGGAAGCTACTCGAGGTTACAGATAGTGCGCTCGACTTACGCACGCCGAGTCTTTTAGGCGAGCACATTCACCACAAAGATATTCACCACAAACACATTCACCACAAAGATATGCAGGCTGTTGGCGGCATTGACCACTGTTACGTCCTCGTAGGTGACGGCCTCAAACGGGCTGCACTAGTTTGGCATGGAGCTAGCGGGCGGCGGCTCGAGGTTGTGACCGATCAGCCAGCCATTCAGGTTTATACAGGGAATTTTTTAGATGGCATCAGCGGTAAACAAGGTTCCACTTACGAGCAACACAGTGCGTTTTGCTTAGAGACCCAGCACTATCCAGATAGCCCTAATCACGCGCACTTTCCGTCTATTATCTTGCAACCGGGGGCGCGCTATAGCCACACGACGATTTACAAGTTTTCAACTCAGTGATTTTTTAGTAATGTTTAATGTGCTAGGCAAACTTCAGGGAGTTAGTTGAGCAGATGTTAGCTCGAGCCGCTTGACAGACTAGGGGCGTCCTTTAAAATAGGTAGAACATCACAGTTACAAATTTACTTTTAAGCAAGTTGATGGTTGCCTGTCAACAATATATGGATAACACTAAGCCTGGGTCATTGTTTAAGTCACTGTTTAAGTCATTGTTTAAGTCGTTGTTACTTGCAAGATGATGTTGCCAACACCGTCAATTACTTTCGTCGGTTTAACGGCATTAATTAACGCCTGTTAGTACAACCTGTTAGTACAACGGGTTTAACCTTTATTGAGGTAGCTCATTACAAGGCAAATTAAAAGTAACCTAATTAGTGATGATGATTGAGCTAGTATGCGGGCATCCTCGCCCTAGGAAGGATAAACATGCACCTTGCTGCACTTGTAGGCCTTGCTGGACTCACCGCCACCCTTATCGCGGCAGAAGTGGCTGCCCAACAGCGCCCTAAACGTCAGCGAGCGGTTAGTACTGCCACCTGCCCTCGCAAACAGCGTACACGCAGGCAGCATTCCTAGTAGCATCTAAAACCTCATCCTAAGGAAACTTCATGACAAAAAAATTGCGCTCGAGTGCTTGGTTTGGTAAACGCGATAAAGACGGTTTTGCCCACCGCTCGTGGATGAAAAACCAAGGCCTACCCGACGATATGTTTGACGGCCGCCCGGTCATTGGTATCTGTAACACGTGGTCAGAACTTACACCTTGCAACGCACACTTTAGAGATATTGCGGAGCGGGTGAAACGGGGTGTGTTAGAAGCCGGCGGCTTCCCGGTAGAATTTCCAGTGATGTCGTTGGGTGAAACCAACTTGCGCCCTACCGCGATGCTTTTTCGCAATCTTGTCAGCATGGACGTTGAAGAATCCCTACGCGGCAATCCTGTTGATGGCGTGGTACTTTTAGTCGGCTGCGACAAAACCACGCCAGCCCTGCTCATGGGCGCAGCTAGTTGTAACTTTCCTGCTATTGCCGTGTCCGGCGGCCCCATGCTCAACGGTAAGTACAAAGGGCACGATATTGGCTCGGGCACGGATCTTTGGCGTTTTGCTGAAGACCTCAAAATTGGCAAGATGAGCATGGCCGAATTTGCCGAAGCAGAAGCCTGCATGTCGCGCAGCCCCGGTCACTGCATGACCATGGGCACAGCGTCTACGATGGCCTGCATGGTGGAATCGTTAGGTGTTGGCTTACCTCACAACGCAGCCATTCCAGCGGTGGATTCACGCCGCAAAGTCCTTTCCCAAATGGCGGGACGGCGCATTGTGGATTTGGTCAACGAAGGCATCACCCTCAAAGATATTTTGACGCGAGAAGCGTTTGAAAACGCTATTCGGGTGAATGGTGCAGTAGGCGGCTCCACCAACGCAGTACTCCACCATATTGCTATGGCGCGGCGCATCGGCATTGAT
>CAZMCW010000095.1:0-5736 GCA_964564405.1 uncultured bacterium | reverse complement strand
CGTGCCTACCTTGGTTGACTTGATGCCCTCCGGCCGCTTTTTGATGGAGGACTTCTATTATGCGGGCGGGTTACCTGCAGTGATTCGTATGTTGGGTGAGGAAGGACTCCTTCATAAAGATGCGCTCACAGTTAATGGTTACAGCATTTGGGATAACTCCAAAGATGCCCCCAACTACAATACTGAGGTCATTCGCAAGATTGACAACCCACAGACTGAAAATGGTGGGATTGCGGTGTTGCGCGGTAACTTGGCACCGCGCGGAGCTATCCTCAAACCCTCAGCGGCCTCGCCTGAGCTTATGAAACACCGCGGCCGGGCGGTGGTATTTGAAACCATTGAGGACTACCACGCGCGCATCAACGACCCAAATTTAGACATCGACGAAACCTGCGTTATGGTGCTTAAAAACTGCGGTCCCAAAGGCTACCCCGGCATGGCCGAAGTTGGCAATATGGGGCTGCCACCTAAAGTGCTCGAGCGCGGCATCACCGACATGGTACGCATTTCAGACGCCCGTATGAGCGGCACCGCGTACGGTACCGTAGTGCTCCACTGCGCGCCCGAAGCGGCGGCTGGCGGTCCGCTAGCGCTGGTACAAGAAGGCGATATGATTGAGCTAGACGTTCACGCGCGTACCTTACACCTAGATGTACCCGAAGCAGAATTAGAAACCCGCCGGGCTGCTTGGCGTCCGCTACCTTTACCGATGGCAGGTGGCTATCAAAAGCTTTATGTGGATACCGTCTTGCAAGCAGATGAAGGTGTGGATTTGGACTTTTTGGTGGGCTGTCGGGGTGGGGATGTGCCGCCGAGGGAGTCGCATTAAGCTCACATAACTCAACTTGTCTTAGTTTAATTTCCAAAGGCAATGTACTTGAGTATTTGCATCAACCAATTCAGTAGTTTCGAGCTTTCAATCTTATCCATAATCTCATAAATAGGAGAGGACACCTTACATGTGAGGGTGTCCTCTTTTTTGACTGTTGTCCTTAGGTTTGAGGCTGTAAGCGGCGTACTCGAGCAGGTTGTAGCATCATATACACCGCTTGCGGAATCACCAACCAAAAGCCAGACACAGGCATCATGATTGCGCCAAGTACACACAGGGCGAGCAGGCTTACGCTAAATACCTTAGGAATGTACGTCGTGTTTAAGAGCAACGCGCCCCATAGCATCATGGCAAAGCCTGCAAACAAAAACCAAAAGATGGCTTCCCGTTCGTAGTAAGGTGGATGAACAGTACTAAAGAGTCCTGAACGGAAAATATCTGCCAGTACACTTGCACCAAATATCAAGCCGATGGTGTTATGCAGTACGCCTGTAGCAATGAGTAAATATGCGCTGAGTTTGGTAGACGTTGGCAAACGCATGTTAGCTCTCCTTGTTCATAAGTAGTGTTGTAATTTTGCTACCGAGTTTGTCTAATTGACTTAAAAATGCACCGTCTTGACCTGTTTTGAATACGTAGCCGAGGAACGTTAGGTAGCACAGTTCAGCACGTTGATTAGCTTCTTCATCTGAAAACCCTTGTTCGACAAATAGCGTCTGTAAAAAGCTGAGGCGTTTTGTTTCGACTTCACGTAAGCATTTGGCGACAGTTGCATCGTGCTTAGCCCAGGTGTGAATAGCGTCTTCACCTGTAACACCTAGCTTGCTGATGGCTTTAAAGAGGTGCTCGAGCCTCGTTTCAGGTGTTATCTCTAACGAAGCTTGTTCAATTAACCAGTCCGTTGTCTGCGCCCAGTAATCAAGTAAATCTTGTAGCAGCGCCGCCCGATTTTTAAAATGCCAATAAAAACTTCCTTTGCTCACACCCAAATGCCGCGCTAGAACTTCAACTTTGACGCCTTTCACGCCCTGTTCAGCCATAGCAATGCGGGCGGCCTCGAGCCAATCTTGTTTATTGAGAGGTTGTTTTGAATCTTCCATACGGTACCGTATGGAAAGTGTACAGGGTAACTCGAGCTTTGTCAATACGCTACCGTATGGTGGTGTGTTATTCCATTGCTGACGTACAATAGTGAATGTCTCAGCCTTTTTACGCTGCCGCCAGTAGCGGTCACCCCGAAGTCACCAAAGCCGCGACCGTCATGCTAGACGCCGGTGGAAACGCGTTTGACGCCATTGTGGCAGCTGGCTTAGCTGCAAGTGTAGCTGAGCCAGCGTTAACCAGTCTGGCAGGAGGCGGTTTTTTGCTGGCTAAACGTCAGCAAGGTGCGCGGGTGTTTGACTTTTTTGCAGATACACCTACGCTACCTAGCAACTTGCCAGATAACCTCGACTTTGAGGCTGTGACTGTGCACTTTCCGGGGTCTACCCAGGTGTTTCATGCTGGGCTTGGGTCAGTAGCGGTGCCAGGTACGCTTAAAGGATTGTTGTACACGCATACGCGTTTAGGACGTATGCCGTTACATGATGTGGCAGAACCGGCAATTAAGTTGGCTCGAGACGGCCTCACCATCAATAAAGCTCAAGAGCACGTCATGGCCATCATCGCGCCAATCATGACGTTAAGTGGGCCTGCCAAAGCGTTGTATGCCCCCAAAGGTCACAGTTTGCATACAGGTGACTGGTTTACCAATCCACAACTAGCAGCCTTTTTAGACGCGCTTCCTGGCAGTGCCGATGACTTTTATTTAGGCGAGTTAGCAGGGCGCATTGCTGAGGAGATGACGGCGGGTGGCGGCCTACTTACCAAGCAAGATTTAGCTCAATACCAAGTCATTGAACGTGAACCGTTGCGCTACCAGTACCGAGGCGTTGAGTTACTTACCAACCCAGCGCCGTCGTTTGGGGGCGGGCTGATTGCGGTGGCGCTCGAGCTACTAAGCCGCAAGCCTATACAGCATACAGATGTAACAACCTCACCTGAACGCGCGCTGGCGCTAGCACAGTGTTTATACGATACGGATCAGTTGCGCAAGCAGGGTATCTTGCAGCCAGAAGCACTTAACAACACCCAAACTGATGAGCCCGTACTGCGCTCGAGCGGGGGAACTACCCACATGAGCGTTTGTGACGCTACTGGCAACGCAGCTAGCATGACCTTATCGGCTGGCGAAAGTGCGGGCTATTTAGCAGCAGACACCGGCATTATGTACAACAACATGCTCGGTGAAGACGACCTATTTCCAGCTGGTTTTCACAAATTTAGCTCGCATACCCGAGTTGCATCGATGATGTCGCCAAGTATAATCTGTGACGCTTACGGGCAGGTTCAAGTGGTCTTGGGAACAGGCGGTAGCAAGCGCATTCGCACAACACTGTTTCAGATGGTCAGCCACTTGGTTGACGCAGGCTTGTCTTTACACGAGGCTGTTCACATGCCTCGGATGCACTGGGACGGTGAGCACTTGCAGCTCGAGCCTGGTTTTTCAGACGAGGTTGTACAAGCGCTCGAAGCACGTTTGCCAGTCAACGTTTGGGCACAACCCAACTTGTACTTTGGTGGCGTGCACACAGTAACATCTCATGGTGAGGCGGTTGGAGACGTGCGCCGAGGGGGTGCGGCACAAGTACTGCGCCAAGCAACATAGCTTGTTCCAAAATACCAAAGCGCTTAATCCCAAACCTAAACGTCAGCTTATTGTCAAAGCATGTCTTAAATTACCTAATAAATGTTATCTTAGACTTGTTACTAGCAAGCTCAGGATACGTTAAACTAGGTAGTAAGCTGACAGGCTAACAGGGGTGTACTTGCGTGTTGTAGGGGTGACTTAAAGTAGCACATACTGCTCTAAAAACAACTAACCTTGGTGGTTTAGAAAAGTAAAATCACAAGTTATAAAAGTGGTCACTTAACTTGCAATATCCACCTGCTTTTGAACTCTCTGGTTGCGTCCAATCAAGGTTGTCTTGGTCAGCATTTGGTACTGGTCACGTTGGCTGAGTTTATTGTGAACGTGTCACCTTAGCTGCAAGGTTAACGTGAATTGGCTGAATAGAAACAGACTAAACACTTGTTGAGTTAACAGCAACAGATTGAGTGGCATGAAAGATAACTGCGGTTAAGTTGAAAGCTAGTTACTCATGACAAGCTTAAAGATGATTTTATAGTGCGCGGTATAATCTCAACAGGAGCTTGTGTTAGCTATAGTTTATTTGAGTGAAAGGATGATGGTCTTGGAAAGTGACGCCCTCGTGCCTCAAAGTTATATCATTGTGACCGAGGCTGATGACGAGACGCAAGCTGAGCTTGCGGCGTTACTCGAGGCATATCGCTCGAGCCTCAAAGCACATGGGTTAATTATTCACTACGAGTTTACTTTGCCAGACGCACATGAAATGTCCGTACAACAAGCAAATGGGTATGCACCTGTGGGTAGGTTTGTGGTGCTCGTTGAGCCCAGTGCCAACCTAAGTAGTTCGCTACGCGCGGCTGTTGACGCTGAAGTTCGCGCGCTCAGTGACGCGCTTAGCGTCATAGCGTCTTACGAAGTTAATACCTTTTTCAAAGCTTGAAACAACTAATAGCGTTTCCACGAGTAACTGCCTGTGGCAGTTGCACGTGCGACCCAGAGGAGTAGAAATCGACCCACGTAGTATGGGGAATTAATCCTGGAACTGCTATAAGTATCTCCTATCTATATCTGCAAGGTATAGATAGCGGTAGTGGTTAAGGAGAACAGTCCTGAACGGCAGGTATCAGCTGGCAAAGATGATAGCTTTGGCTAAAAGCTTCTTGTGATTCATTCGAGACATTCAGAAGTCGTGCCTCTTTAGCCACTTTCATGGACGTTACCTTGTTGATAACTCAAGTTAGCTAGGTGAGTGCTACTATCTCTCAACCTCAAAAGAGGGTTTCGTTGCTCGAGGGATCGTCCAAAAACGTTTTAAGCGACTCTTTAAATTCATCTAGAGCCACAGCAACATCTAAAATAATCCTGTTGAGGTCAATGTTCAGATCACTGCGCAACTCGCTAGCCTCGAGGGGGACAAACTCAAACCGTCCTTGCTTAGCGCTTAGTAGCATAGCTATTTCATCAAACGCTTCTGAACTATCGAGTAAAGGTTTTTGATCAACAGCAATAGATTTTAAGATCATTTGATTGATGTGTAAATCATAGAGTTTAGCATGTGGCAAATTCCAAATGACCAATTTGCCACTAAATTTCCCCGTTAGGGTGATGATTTCGTCAAAGCTAAACTCTTCAAATGAGCCAGTTAACATGCTCTTGCCAATCCTACCTAGATCTTATTTGAGTCGTGTCAGACACTGCTGTGATCATATCACAGTGCTGATTTCAGATCTTGCCAAGGGGCTGGTGCTTATACATAAACCTAGTTAAGACACACCCAAACCTACTAACTGCGCTTATTTCTAGCAGCCAAAATTTGTTTGGCTCGAGCGATTCAAATTCGTCTGTTCAACAAGTTAGCGGTGACCTTGCGCACGCTACTCTAATTACCCTATCATGCTTCGCGGCAGGCTTTGGCCAGATGTGCAAAACCGTCTTCACTTACGGATTGCACTTCAAGCTAGTAGTGCACGTATGTAATGCCGATCCCGATTAAACACTATACAAATCCCTACGGGTTTTATGCCGTTCTCATCGGAACCGGATGCTGTTTCTACACGTTCTACGTGGGTTAACACCTTAAGGTATTAACTGAAACAGGTGTAACGTGTAAATCAACGTACTTAGGTTACTAAAGTGATGTTTTGATGTCGCTTTGCAGCATCAAAATCGCTCGTGTTTACGAAGTACAGCGCAGCTCGAGCGTACCTTTAGA
>CAZMCW010000094.1:13561-14091 GCA_964564405.1 uncultured bacterium | reverse complement strand
AAAATAAGTATATGCGCAGTCGTTATCATATCCGCGAAGGCATTATTTTGAGGCGTAAAGCTTTGCCTAGTGGTGATGTGGTGGTCACGCTTTTGAGTGAAGACGGCAAGTGGCGCGGAATTGCCAAAAAAGGTAAGCGCATCGGCGGGCATTTGGGCAAGTTGAGCTTATTTCACGATGTCACCGTGCAGCACTATTACCAAAACCGGGATGATAGCTTAGTCATCATCACCCAAGTGCAGCTTAACGGTGCGCTACCGGGATTAACGCAGCCAGATGTTTACCCTTACGCGCATTTGCTAGCTGAACTCACCGACCAACTTACAGCAGACGTCCACCCGGGTGAGCAGATGTATACCTACTTAGCCAGTGCTTTGCGCGGTCTAGTCCAGCACCTTAAGCCAAGCAACGTTGCTTTGGTGATGAGTTGGAAGTTGCTGGGGCAAGCCGGTTTAGCGCCGCGTGTGAGCAAGTGTGGTGGTTGCGGCCGGGCAGCAGAAACACCTGACGCGCGTGTTTACCTAGATATT
>CAZMCW010000094.1:7448-13551 GCA_964564405.1 uncultured bacterium | reverse complement strand
ACCCGAGCATGCACCGCTTGCCCGTCGGTCTGTCGATCTTGCAGCAAACCGCCAAAGCAACCTTAGCCACGCCGTTTATGGTAACGCCCTTCCAATGGGTGCTACTAGCACGTTATTTGGCGTATCACGTGCAACCGCTCGAGAGCCTAACGGGTATTTTACGCACGCACAAAAGTGTCAAGATAGACCAAAAAGAGGACGCCTCACTATTGCCTGTAAATGTGGCCAAAGGTAAACATGCGTTACTTGACACGTCAACTCTTGAAGACGATCTTGCTTCCGATAAACAGATGGTTGCTAAACAATAATAATGTGCTTTAGTAGCATTTGTACGAGGTTTTGTTACAGATGATTGATATTGAATATTCTTCTTAAGAAGTGGAGAAGCGGAGAAAGGGGATGGGGAGATTTCATCGGATACAACCCATGTTTACAGCAACGCCTATATCTTGACAGCATGGGATTGCGATAAGACGCGTCAAAACCTAACCTCATCAATACATAAAACAACAGCGATACTAGGTGTATTGGAATGCTAGGTATATTGGCAGCGCTGGGCATCGGCTACTTGCTGGGCAGTATGCCAAGTGCGGCGTTGATTGCGCGCGCACAAGGTAAAAACATTTTTGAGGTTGGCTCTGGCAATATGGGGGCGATGAACGTTGCCCGCAACCTAGGTTGGTGGGCGGGTGTAGCTGTACTAGCCAGTGACCTTGGCAAAGGGGTACTAGCTAGTGGGCTAGGTCTGCTGATGGTCAAGGTGAGCCAACCCGACGCCACAACTGCTGTCATCATCCCGTTGGCTGCAGGGGTTGCTGCCGTATTAGGTCATGCGGCGTCTGTGTTTGTTGCTTTTCGTGGTGGTAAAGCGTTAGCAACAGCATTTGGAGTAAGTTTGCCGCTGTTTCCACGAGGTGGAATTTACAGTTTGTTGCTACTCGTCGCGCTTATCTTGCTAACACGCAAAGCCAACTTAGGAACAAGTTTAGCCGTCTGCTTGTTTGCCGGCGTTGTTTACGCAGTGCAATTTCAAGCGGCAGTACCTACACCTGAACGAACGCTAACGGCCGTAGCAGTGGCGCTCATCAGCAGCATTATCATTACAAAACATGTGCCAGACATACGGCGTGAATTAGGGCGCTAGTCTTAACTACCTGTGCTAAGTAGCGTCAACTGAGTTGTTGAGGGTGTCTAAAACGGGTGTGAGGGTATCTTCGTTAATGTCTCCATGAGACGTATCAAACTGTACTTCACGTTTAGAGATGACAATAGCTTGAGGTGTCTGATGTTGAACCTCAAAATCTTCTGCGACACTACCCGACAACGCGCGCGCTTGTTGCACGGTAAGTTTGTAAATGGGCACATTACTTTCAAGTTGCTCGAGCCGCTTATGTGCGCCCGCACTAATTGGACAGGTTGCACTGTGCTTAAACAGGATAACGGGTTCGCGCTCGGAGTGCTCGAGCAAGGTGTCAATATCTGTTTGTGCTTGAATGGAACGCATCTAAAAAACCTCCACTTGAGAATAGCTGGGTGCAAAGACAACCCAATGTTTAAACGGCGCTAAGTCGATGACCTCACCAGCATCACTTTGAAAGCTGACACCAGAGCTTAACTGCCAACGCCCAGAAATTTGCCGACCGCGCAAGAACAAGGTTGCCTCACCTGAGGACATAGGAATATACAAGCGCCCTTCAGGGTCGTCTGGATAAGGCGTGGCGCTAATGCGGGCAAGCAAAACAGCATCAACAAGTACGGCTTGACCAGAGGCATCGGTTGCGTCACTGCCATCGCGCTGCCAACGGTACTGGTTGACTTCCGCAATGTAGCGAAAGCCTGTACCATAAATAGCCCCATAGCTGGCCGACATGCCATTAACCTCATTGGCATCTTCAGCTGGAATATATAGGTTCGTGTTGAGGTCGCGCTGACCCCCCAAATTGAGGCGGTTGATGGCGCTGCGTAAAGCGTTCCCCTGCGAGTAGAGGTTGTACGGCGCGCTACCTGAGCTGCGGGAAAAGAGCGTGGCTGCGCTTTCTTGCAACGCGTCTAGCGTGCTGGCGTTGCGTGTTTCAATAGCTTGTAGTGCACCCGGTGAGCCGCCTGCGTGCACCAAAATGCCGTTACCTGCTTGAGCTAAATCTACAAAGTAATCCCGCGCGCTGCGAACGGGACCCACACGCGAGGGATCAATACGGTCAAAGCTAGCCATGAGCCGGGTCACGCCGCCCTCGACGGGGAGTTCGTAGATGGCAGACGCCTCTAAAAGCCCCGATTGCGGATAGCCAAACACGTTGTCCAAAATGACCATGAGCGGGCGCTGGCGGGTGTCGCGGAAGGGTTCAAAGCTGGCAGGTGCTGGGCTGCCGGTACCTTCGCCACCGTCTGGACTGGTAGCTAGACCAGTATTCTAGAGGCTGGCATCTGGTTGACTCGTGGTTTGCCCGCTGGCGTCGCTACTACCCCCTTGAGGCAAGTTGCTGTCCACATTGGAAGGCGTCACCCGGCTAGGTACAGCAGCCACACTGCCGGCATCAGCATTTGCAGGTGTTGATATTGCTGTAGAAGTTGCTGCTGTAGAAGTTGCTGCTGTAGAAGTTGCTGCTGTTGTAGATGTAGGTGCAGAAGGTGCTGCTGTTGCTGAAGATGTATCAGGTGTCTCAGGCACAACTTCAGATGTTGTCACGGGTTGCGGGGTGAGTAACTGTGGGTTGACAGTCACGCTCGTGCTCGGCACAGGTACAGCCACGGCAGGTTGCACCGCAACAGCAGTTTGCGGCGTTGGCACGGTGCGCTCTGGCGTAGTTGTCACTTGCGGTTGCGGGTTAGGAATAGCCGTTTCTGCTGCCACGTTCACCGTTGGCGTAAGGCTCACGGTTTGTGCGTCAGTAACCTCACTGGTGACTTCGGGTACGGGTAAGGTGCGGGTGAGCGGTTCATCACTTGCAACGACAGGTGTATTAAGCTCAGGTAGTGCGGTGCTATTTACCTCGGCAGTTTCGGTGACTTCGGGAATGCTGGTAGGTGCGGGGGCAGCTTGGGGTGGGGTAGCAGCTACAGGTTCTGGGGGTGTGAGGTCTGCAACTGGGTCAGGAGTTTCAGCCACAGGAGTTTCAGCCACAGGAGTTTCAGCCACAGGAGGTTCAGCCACAGGAGGTTCAGCCACAGGTTCTGTGGATGGTGTGGGTTGAGGTTCAGCTACAGGTTGAGGTTCGGTAACAGGTTCGGCAGCTGGTGTGGACTCGAGCGGTTGCGTGTCTGCGAGGGCAGGTGTTTCGCTAGGTAAGCCGGTTTCGGTATCGGCAACTTCCGGGACAGCAGCTTGGGGTGCGTCAGCTGTGGCACTGGGCGCTTGTGTGGTGACGGCTGCTTGCTGCGGCGTGCCAACATCAATCACAATAAAACTTTCTTGAACTGGGCGCTCAGGTGACCTGTAGAGGGCAATAAACCCCCATAACATTAGCGCATGAAGAATAAACGATAACAACGCTGCCCGTCTGCGGTCTGGGTGTTGCCAAAGTGCTAGCACGCGACTATCCTTTCACAAAACTTAGGTGCTCGAGCCACCACGATCTACCTACTGTCCACCCGTGGCAATCGCAATACGTTGCGCGCCAGCTTGGCGGATTTCATCCATCACCTGCACACTTAAGCCGTGCCGCACGGACTGGTCAGCGCGAAGTACTACTACGGTTTGCCCGCTGGCAATTAAGGGTTGTAATGCCGTTTGCAGCTGCTCCAGACTCACCGCGTTGCCCTGCACAAAAATGCCTTCATCCCCTGTAATAGACACGGTTGGGAGTTCAGAACTTTGTACTTGGGCGGTTTGGGCTTGGGGGAGGTCGATGGGCAGGCCGGACTCGAGCGTAATAAACGTGGTCGACACCATAAAAAAGATAATCAGCAAAAACACCACGTCCACCATCGGCGTGAGGTCAAGGGCCAAACTGGCCCGACTGCGGCGGCCACCGGCACGGCTACTACGGCGAGATGAACTTCTCATCTAACGACCTTTAACGGCTCACCGGTTGCGGCGTAGGTTTACGCTCGCGGTTATCGCGGCGGGCAGCCACAACCTCAACGACGTTGCCCATAAGCTCTTCGCGGCGGCGGTCAATGTCTAGCAAGATGTTATCCACTCGGCCAGCTAAGTAGTTGTGACCAATGAGCGTAGGAATGGCGACAATGAGCCCAGCGGCAGTTGTGACAAGGGCTTGTCCGATGCCATCAGCTAGGGCGGCAGGGTTACCGGTACCTTGAATTGAGATTTCCTGAAAGGCGACAATCATCCCTGTGACCGTGCCAAGGAGCCCCATGAGCGGCGCAATTTGGGCGACGGTAGCGAGGGCGCGTAGACCCTTGGCGAGGTACTGTTCTTCCTCGAGTGTGGCTTCTTGAAAGGCAGCTTCCACCGCTGCCCGGCCGTAAGGTAAGCGGGTCAGCGCAGCGCCCAGCACGCGTGCTACCGGCCCACCATAATAGTCACAAGCTTCTAGTGCCGTGTCCAAGTCGCGGTCGCGCACGGCAGTATTCACTTGATTCATAAGTGCGTCTGAATCAAGACGCTCACGTGACAGTCGAATAATATGTTCAATAAAGCGGTACAGTGCAAAGACCGACACCAGCAAAATCGCCAGCAGCACAATACCGCCACTTAGTAACAAGTCCATAGTTGTAGTCGTTCGTCTCCTCAAGTGTTCAAGCTTACAAAAAGGTGTGCTAACCATGACGCTAGCAGCATCTACTGTCTCATGATGTGTTTTAAAGATTGAGGTTGAGTGTCTTTAACGTTGCAAGGGGCATCTAACTCAATATCCTCAATGTTAAAACGATGATGTTGCCGCTATCCTATACCGCGTGTATGAAAATTGGTGTAGTGATTTCTACCCCACATTAAGTTGATGGTTATTTGATGAGGAAACGGTGGACTGATGGTTGTGTCTAGCCCGTGTTGCGCATCCCGGCAGAAATGCCCAAAAGGCTAACCAGCACAGCGTACTCGAGCTTGTCTGCCTCAACCTGCCCAGCCCGCAAGCGCTGCAAAAGTTCAACTTGCAAGTAGGACAGCGGATCAACGTAGGGGTTGCGTAATTCGATGCCGCGCCGTAGGGTAATGTCTTTCTCGAGCAACTCACTGCCGGTGATGTCTTGAACCGTCTTGATGCTAAGGGCAAACTCTGCTGAAATCTGCGGCCAAAACTGGTCGTAAAGATGGTCTGGCACCAAGCTAAAATAACTCTTAAACACGCCCATGTCGGCTTTGGCAAGGCTCATTTGGGCAAAGTCAATCACGGTGTTAAAAAACGGCCAATTTTGATACATCTCTTGTAAAAGGGTCATGTCCAACCCCGCAAAGCCGCTGCCAAGCCCGTACCAACCGGGTAAGTTGGCGCGGCACTGGGTCCACGAAAAGACCCAAGGAATAGCCCGCAAGTTGCCTAACGAGCGCTCCCCTTTACGTCTAGTTGGCCTCGAGCCAATGTGCAAGCGGCTAATTTCTTCAATGGGGGTTACCGTGTGGTAGAGGTCTAAAAAGCCATCTGCCGTTAGCAACGCACGGTAGTGGTCGCGGGCTTTGTGGGCAGCTTCGGTGATGACCTCTCTATATGTGTTAGGTACTGGGGTGGCGGCACCTTTGGCATCTCTCGCAGAGGACAAAATAAACGCGTGGGTCACTTGCTCTAAGTGACGGTGTGCCAAATCTGGGTCGGTGTAGCGTTCACTGAGTGCTTCACCTTGCTCGGTAATGCGCATACGCCCGCCCAGTGAGCCGGGGGGTTGGGCCAAAATAGCCCGCCCGGCGGGGCCGCCACCGCGCCCAATGCTGGTGCCGCGCCCATGAAAAAGGCGCAATTTTACATTATAGTCGTGGCAGACAGCGGCAATTTGCTCTTGCGCTTGGTAGAGCGCCCAATTTGCAGCCACAAAGCCGGCGTCTTTGTTAGAGTCAGAATAGCCAATCATCACTTCTTGAATGCCCCGGTAACGCACGTGCGCTAAGTACGCAGGAATCTCAAACAAGCGGGTTAAAACGCTGGCCGCGCGGTTGAGGTCGTCCACGGTTTCAAACAGCGGCACTGGGTCAAGCTCGCGTAAGCCGGCT
>CAZMCW010000094.1:1691-7417 GCA_964564405.1 uncultured bacterium | reverse complement strand
GTTTGGCAAGCAGGAGCACCTCGAGCACATCGGATGCACCATCTGTCATCGACACAATGTAGCTACCGGTGGCATGTTTGCCAAAGCGCGTCTGCATCTCGCCAAAAACCTCTAAAAAAGACAGTGCGCGTGTTGTATTGTCATCTAACTGGGCATAAGCTGGCGCAAGCGGGCGTTTGGAGCTTATTTCTTCGGCTAGCAGGATGATGCGGGCGTCTTCATCGAGTGCGCTGTAATCCTCACAGACACCTGCGTAGCGCAGCAAATCGGTAACGGCGTGTTCGTGTTTGCTCGAGTGCTCACGAATGTCTAGCGCCGCCAAGTGCAAGCCAAAGGCCGACGCCCGGTAAAAAGCTGGGCGCACAAACGCTTTTGCTACATGCCCTTCTTGGTTGCGTTCTAAGCTTGTTTCAATACTGCTGAGGCCGTCTAGGTATTGGGTTGCGTGCGAGCTAGTAACCTCATTGTCTGTCGCTGGGTGACCCTCGACAACTTCGCGTAATACGCGGTGCATGTGAAACAACTTTTGGCGGTAAGGCTGCTCGTCAAAGCGAGTGGGTTTGCCAGCTTTGGCGTCTAGCTCGGCGAGGTCGTGAATAAACGCGCCACTTAGGTTGATGCGCTCTTGCCACTGCGACAACCGCTGCACTAGCAGGTCCACGTCTTTGATGTGCTGCTCGGTGGCGACATTTTGCTGTAACTGATAGGCTTCTTGCGTTACCTCAGGTGAGACAAAGGGGTTGCCGTCGCGGTCGCCGCCAATCCACGAGCGAAACTTAACGACGGGTGGGAGTGGGCGCGTGAGTGTAGCGCCATCATCCTCCCCAAAATAGCTGGCGAGGGCTTCTTCCATGCCCAACATGAGCCGGGGGACGCTCTCGAGCAGCGAACTGCGAAAGTAATACAAGGCAGACTTAACCTCGTCTAGCACAGTGGGTTTTTCGCTTAAAATCTCGCGGGTTTGCCACAAGGTAGTTACTTCGGCGTAAATAAGTTGCTCGAGGTTGCGGCGTGCCCCCGGTGCTAAATCGCGTTCAGAAAGTTGGCGTAGAGCGTTGCCAATGCGCTCGAGCTTAAGCCGAATGGTGTACCGCTTAACTTCAGTTGGGTGAGCCGTCAAGGTGAGTTGAATATCTAGCCCCTCTAAAAAGTGGCGTACCTCGTCGCGTGACCAGCCTTCGTCTTTAAGTGTTTTAACGGCATCTGCGACTGATTCTTTGCGCGGATTTTCGGGTGTGGCTTGGCTTTCGCGCCAGCGGTTGACCCGCACGCGTTGAATGCTTTCAGCGGTGTTAACCAGTTGAAAATAAACCGTAAACGCCCGCAGCAAGCGCTCTGCGTCGTCAATGCTGAGGCTAGCCAGTAAGTTCGTGAGGTCATCACGTAAGCTGCTGTCATCTGGACTTGCCCGCAGAGATTTGGTGAGGGTGCGAACTTGCTCAACCCGCTCAAAAAAAGCCTTGCCCTCGAGCTGAATGAGTACACTGCCCAACACCCGCCCTAAATAGTCAACATCTGCGCGCAACTGCGCAAACGCGTCGTCGCTACTGCTAATTGTCTGTGGCAACAGGCGTTCAGAACTAACTTCCATCTACATGACCCTCCGTAAGATGTACATAAACTTTAAGATTGAGGCCGCTGTTTTGTTGAGGCTGTTGTTTTATTGAGGCTGTTGTTTTGATGTACCTTCGCGTGATAGCGCTACATTGCATATGAGGTGAAAACTTATACATATCAACTGGCTAAGCATTCCCACATGGTCGAGGTTGTGAAATCCTTGTTCAACTTAGCCCAAGACACTGATTGCATCGTACCTTATACCCTTTCCGGTTATTTTGGTAACAAAGTAACCCGAGCGGCTCCGAGCGTTTCGCGAGACAACTCGCGAGCAGAAACAGATACCAAGTCCGTGTCAGACAGATGGGAATCCCGCAGGGATTTATGATGTGTTTTTTTCGGACTTGGTATTATGCATCTAGTTGATGACTGGCGAAGGCAGAGATAGCATCTTGGTGGATTGTCTTGTCTGAATAGGATGCACGAGCTGTTGTCTCAACTAGGAAGCAACTTAATAGGAAGCAACTTAAGCTGAGGATATACCGTCTTCGTCTGCCCGCCATTGAATTCGTGTGATGGTTTGGCAGCGGCCGTTTTGTAGCTCGAGCGCTACCCCACACAGGGTACGGGGCCCCTCAGCTGGGCTTAGACGCTTGGGCATTTGCTTGGTAAAGCGGTAGTGAACGTCCTCAAAAGACATGCCAATGGCAGAATCTTGCACGCCGGTCATGCCGACATCGGTTAAATACGCGGTGCCGTCTGCAATCATTTCGTCGGCAGTTTGCACGTGGGTGTGGGTGCCAAGTACCGCTGCCACGCGACCGCGTAAGTGGTAGCCCATGACCTTTTTTTCGGACGTGGCTTCAGCATGAAAATCGACAATGATCGTGTCTGTGGCGGGGAGTGGCTCGAGCACATCATCAATCGCGTGAAACGGGTTGCTGTACGGTTCCATAAAAATGCGCCCAATCAGGGACACAACCGTAATCCGGCCTTCTGGTGTGCTAAAACTAGCGTGCCCTAATCCCGGCGTACCCCGCAAATAGTTCACCGGGCGCAGCAAGTGAGTGGTTTCACCAATAAGTTCCACCACATCTTTATTGTCCCAGGTGTGATTGCCCAAGGTAATCACGTCTACGCCAGCATCTCGCAGTTGCTTGAAGTATTTTCGGGTGATGCCGTTGCCGCCGGCACAGTTTTCACCGTTGGCAATTACAAAATCATAATCACTACGGTGACGCGCCAAGTACTGCTGAACCGTTTTAACCCCGTGTTTGGCAACAATGTCACCAATAAAAAGAACCCGCACACAGGCACAATACCACGTGTAGGTTTAAGTATCTTCCACCGCTATCTGTATCTTGCAGATAGCAGTAGCGGTTATGGAACGTGATTCACTCACGTTCCATGTCGCAAAGTTATTATGGAGACATTTAGGTTTACGCAACAGTTGGCAAGTTTGTTGTTGCTGCAGTTTGCTTAAAGCACAGTTACAAGTTTTGCTGCTGGCGCATGGGTAGCTAGGTGGTTACTAAACGCAGCCACCTGCGCGCGGTCAACCAAACTCACCGTGCAGCCGCCAAAACCTGCGCCAGTAAGCCGTGAACCGTAGCAGCCGGGTGCGTTTAAGCTGGTTTCAACGAGGCTGTCAAGGGTGCTGCTCGAGACCGCATAATCATCTCTTAAAGAGGTGTGCGAGGCTGTCATCAACGACCCAAAAGTAGTTGTGTCGTCACCATCCAGAGCCTCAGCAGCTTGCTTGACGCGTGCATTTTCAGTGACTAAATGGCGTGCGCGTTGCTGCAATACACCGTCTAAACCATCAACCTGGGCACGCGTCATTTCTCTTAAAGACTGAATGTCAGCACTGTCAAACAACATCTTTGCAAGTTGCTTACACTCACCAACCCGTTGTGCATAGGCAGAACTCGCTAAGCTGCGGCTAGCGCCAGAATCCAGAATCACAAACGCCCATTCCTGTGGAATGTTGATGACCTGATAGCTAAGCTCGTGGCAGTCAAGTTGAATGGCTTGGCCTGGTGCTGGCACGCTGCACGCAAATTGATCCATAATGCCAGAAGGCACACCTACATAGAGATTCTCAGCGCGTTTGCAGAGTTGGGCAAGGTGCACGTCATCCAAAGCCAAGCCCTGCGCCTCACGCCAAACTCGCGCCATTGCCACTTCTAAAGATGCCGAGCTAGATAAACCAGCCGCCGTCGGAACGTCGCTAGCAATAGCGACAGTTAAACCTGCAGGTTCGACGTTAGCCTCAGCAAGTTCCTCGCTAAGTGCCCAAGCGACACCTGCTAAATAGCCACCCCACCCCTGTACGGGATTATTGGGCGTCACGGTGTTAACATCAAAGCTGATGCGCCCACTGGCGTTGGCAGAAACAGCATCTAATGTGCTGTCTGGGGCGCGTTTGTAAGCAACTGCTGTCACGCGGGTGAGAGCGGCAGGCATCACCCAACCACCTACATAGTCGGTGTGATCACCAATCAGATTGACCCGTCCTGGTGCAGTGATAACGCCATCCGGCTGTTGATAGTAGGTGTCTTCAAAAAGCTGACGTGCTTGGTTAATGAGCGTGTTGATAGAAGCTTCAGCAGACATGGTGGCAAGCATATCACCGTCGGTGGTTTGACGAGTTAGTGCTATGAACTGTCGTCATGAGCTACATCCAACAGCAGTCATATGAGCTGCTGTTACGGACGACTGATATTGAATGATGTGCTTAACAAGGGAGAAGGGGTGAAAGGGGGACGGGGAGATTTCATCAGACGTACCTTATGCTCACACCAACACATTTATCACGGCATCGTGGGGTTGCTACATATGTTACATCCATGCTTCGATATTGCTTGAAACGTTGGTGTTTAAGTGTCTCTAGGCTAGAAGCAGGAGGTCAATTATGGATGACATCAGCATTCACCTTGCGCATACGCCCGGCACATTAGCGAGCTTAGGTGAGGTTTTGGGTAACGCGGGCATTAGCCTTGAAGGTGGTGGCGTGTTTGTCCACGAAGGTGTAGGTGTAGCGCACTTTTTAGTGGAGGATGGTGCTGCGGCAGTTGCAGCTTTACAGGCGGCTGGTATCAACGTGATTGGATACACGCCGGTGCTTGTTCAGCGCTTACGTCAAGATAAGCCGGGGCAACTTGGCCAGCTTACCCGGCGCATGGCAGAGGCTGGCGTGAACATTGAGGTGATGTACAGCGATCACGCCAACCAGCTTATTTTAGTTGTGGACGATATGGTCAAGGGGCAACAAGTGTCTGACAAATGGCGGCTCGAGCACACCACCACTTAACTCAATTGAACATAATTCTGCACAAACGTGCGAACTGTCTCCTCAAATGGGTTGCTCGCTGGAAAGCCGAGCTGGTTAGCAAGGGTAGTATCAAAGCGAGTGGGCCAGCTATTGATGAGGGTCTCGAGCTTAGGCACACGCTCAAAACGAATGTGCTCACGTGTCTCGGGTCCAGCAACGGTCTCGAGTGCATTTATCATTTCCTGCACAGTCACCGTAATCCCCGGAATGTTAATCCCCCGATAACTGAGGCCACCGGTATCTACTGACCCTGTATCTAGCGACAGGGCATACTGCAAACTGGCGACTACCGCCTCTGGGCTGGTGAGCCATACTTCCAAACTAGGGTCAACCGGACACACTGCCTCCCGCCCAAAAAGCGGTTCGCGAATGATGTCACTGGCAAACGACGACGCAGCTTTGTTGGGTTTGCCCGGGCGCACACTCACGGTGGGCAAGCGCAAACTGAGGCCGTCTAAATAGCCTTTGCGACTGTAGTCATTCACGAGTAACTCACTGATGGCTTTTTGGGTGCCGTAGGAACCTTGGGGCGTAAACGCGGTCATGTCGGTAATGACGTCTGGCAAGTTCCCGCCGTAAATAGCCAGCGAACTCGCAAAGATAATGCGGCTACCTGGGGAGGTGTGTCGGAGGGCCTCGAGTATATTGCGAGTACCCTCTAAATTGACGCGCATCCCTAGCTCAAAATCAGCTTCTGCGCCCGCACTCACCACGGCAGCTAGGTGGTAAGTTGCATCAAGGTTTTTGGGAAGCGTATTCATGACAGCGTCGGCATTGGTGATGTCTAGCTCGAGCTGCTGGACTTTAGGGTCATCTGGCAACGGAATAGGACTAA
>CAZMCW010000094.1:0-1681 GCA_964564405.1 uncultured bacterium | reverse complement strand
ATCTTGAAGTAGCGCTTTTGCAAGATACTGCCCTAAAAATCCGGCAGCGCCGGTAATGAGAATATGCATGGCTCGCCTCACGTTTCTACAATGTTCTGCGATGAGTTTATATTGCTGTGACGTTACTATAACGTGAATGACTTAGCAAGGTGTGAATGTGTGGACTGCGCTATGTTGCGTAACTCATGCGACGTTTGTCTGACGGTCTAGGAGAGGCTACATGTCAACCCAAAACGTAAGACATATGTTTGAGGTGTTTCCGGTGCTCGAGACCCCCAGACTCATCCTGCGCAAGGTTGTCATAAGTGACGCGCCTACCCTCATTGGACTTGCTACCTACGACGGCTTTACGGCAACAAATGAAACAGAGGTAGTCACTATTCTCCAAAAAATTGACACCAATTACAGCTAAGGTACTGGCATCTTGTGGGGGATTTGCCTGCGCAGTCCAGATACAACAGAATATGACACCACACAACACGACACGAGCCCAGTGATAGGTTTGTGTAGCTACCACCGAGGCTATGCCAACAATATTGGCGAAATTGGCTACGTGCTAGCACCACAGCAGCGCGGTCAAGGGATCATGACAGAAGCTGTGACCTGCATTAGCGAGTTTGGTCTAGGCACCATGCAGCTTGATGCGGTTGTTGCATATGTTGATGTCATCAATCCAGCCTCAGCAAACGTACTGCAGCGTGCTGGCTTTCAACTGTATGAACGCAACACTCAAAATGAGACGGTGACGTTTATGAAGTATGCATCAACTTGAGCAAAGGCTATCACTTGAGCAAAGGCTTTGGTAGATGGCATCAAGTTGCTGTGAGGCTAAAATTCAGAATTAACTTAGGGCGTCTCGTAGCGTTTGTGCGTAGTCTTCAGCGAGGGCGTCTACAGCAAAAGCACCAGCGGCGACTTCGGTCCCCGCTAAAAACTTGAGTTTGGTTTCGGTGCGTAAACGCGGCAAAATTTCAATGCGCATACGGTAGTTGTCCCACAGTGGTGTGGGCTTAGGCGCTTGCTGAATGGCCATGACGTAAGGCATAAGTTTGTCAAACACGCGATCATAAGCACCTGTAAGTTGGTTGAGGGCAGCTGCCAATGAGGCCATTTCAGCGTGGCTCAAACTGGTCAAGTTGGTGTGCAACGCTTTGGGAATGGTGTAAGTTTCAAACGGATAGCGTGCCCAAAATGGCACCAGCACTGCCCAGTTGTCGTTTTCATAGACCAAGCGCGTTTTGTCTGCGAGATCATGCGCGACAAGTTTGCCCAAAATATCGCCGTGCTGTTGAACTTGCTCGAGCTCTTGCACAAGATACGGCGGAATAAACGGGTAAGCATAAATTTGCCCGTGAGGATGGTGGAGGGTAACGCCGACGTCCTCACCACGATTTTCAAAGATGAGTACGTAATCAACGGATGCCCTCGAGCCCAAGTCGTTCACGCGGTCACGCCACACCCACATGAGGTGCTCGAGCTTCGCCAAGCTAAATTCTCGCAAAAGTGTGTTCGCATCTGCGTCATAAACAACCACTTCACAGATGCCGTCGCCAGGTGCCACTTGGCTAGGTGGGTTGGCAATGTCTGGCAGAACGTCTGTGGGCGCTAGCGAGGGGAATTTGTTTTCAAACACGGCAATGCCAAAGCTTTGGTAAGGCACTTCGGTCATCATCTTGCCGGG
>CAZMCW010000093.1:13419-14094 GCA_964564405.1 uncultured bacterium | reverse complement strand
TTAGTGCAAACAGGTCTTGGGCATCCTCGAGGAAATCCTGAAGGCGTTCAAATTCCTCAATAGGGATTACTGCGTATTCTTTTTTACCTTCGCGCTCAATGAACGATGGGTGCAATTCTACAGGGTTCATAAAGACTCCTCAACACGCATCTTTGCAGTAGCGAATTCTGTTTGTCAAAGATGCGCATAACATAAGAGGATAAAAGATGATGTCTTCACCATCTTGTCAATAAAGGTCGCTGATAACATTGGCAGCTCGCTGACTTTTTTCAGGCAAGCGGTGGAGCCACGCTTCACTTTCAGGGTAGTCGTAGCCAAAAAATAGCGCGTTGGGAACCTTGGCAAGTTGATAGTTGTTAAGACCCGATGGCACAAGTGTTGCAAAGGTTTCTGGATAGGTGTTTTTGAGGACATCTTCCAAAAATCCAAGCGTGGGTCGGTAGCCAGTTGCCATAATCACTGTATCGTAATGAGCGCGTTGACCGTCACTGAAGACAACTTCATCACCCTCAAACTGGGCGAGGGCAGTGTGCGTTTTAACTTTTCCTTGTTTGACTGCCTCGACAATGTCAAAACCAACAACCGGGTAGGCATAGCGCAAATTGTGCTGAGGGAGCGGTAAACCTAGATCAGCAAAGTCATGGTGTAGATACCTTAATAACAAGCCACTGATGT
>CAZMCW010000093.1:11479-13373 GCA_964564405.1 uncultured bacterium | reverse complement strand
CTTACCTACAGCCAGTCCCGTGCTTTCGGCAACCTCAGCCACAGCACAGGCAATCTCGGTCCCGCTGTTGCCTGCACCCACCACCAGCACACGCTTACCTACAAAATCTTGTGGGCGTTTATAGTCTTGGCTATGTAAAATAGTGCCGTTAAAGCTGTCTTGTCCGGGAAGCTTGGGAAGAACTGGGCCGTTCCAAATGCCTGTTGCAGCAATTAAAAGATGACTTTGAAACACACCCTGAGTTGTTTTAAGCTGCCACTTTGCGCCATCGTGATGTGCGCTTACAACCTCAACACCTGTTTGGATGGGCAACTCAAAGTGAGCCGCGTAGCCCGTTAGGTAAGTATGAACTTGCTCGCCTGTTGGAAAGTCCGGGTAATGAGCTGGCATGGGCAACCCGGGCAATTTGGAGAGTGGCTTGAGGCTGTGTAACGACAAATGCGCGTAGTGCCGCGCCCAGGTTGCGCCGGGTCCATATTTATCAAAGATGACAAAGGGAAGCCCGCGCCGTTTGAGCTGATAGCCCAGCGCCAGCCCCGCAGGGCCAGCGCCGACGATGACAATAGGAAATGTTGCGTTTACATTGAGGGGTTGTTCAACTGTTTCTAAGAGAGAATCTGCTGGTATATTGGCTAGGTTGATAGTTGCGTTGCGTGATGGCTGAGTTGGCTCTAAAGTCACAGGGTCCAAAGTCACAGGGTCCAAAGTCACAGATAACGGTAACGCGTTTAGTCAGCAAACTGAAGGGACAATGATGCCGTTAACTGTGATGGTGGCAAAGTTGCGCCGTCAGTATCATCCGCGTCAACATCAATAATAGTGACATCCCCAAACGTTTCTAGGGCGTCTGCCCCGCCAAACTGCTCAGGGTCGCCGACGACGACAATAATTGCCTCGTCTGGGCGTAATTCAGCTTGGCTGATGGTTTGAATATCTTCTGGGGTTACGGTTTGTAAATTATTGATGTAGGTTTCGTAGTAGTCAGCAGCGAGACCAAGCATCTCCGCTCGAGCCGTGCGTTCAGCGACCGCAGCAGGTGATACAAAGCGGAATACCGCGCGGTTGAGTGTGGTGGCTTGCTGGCGTTCTAACTCACTTACACTCACGCCACCTTCTTGAAAATTGCGGATTTCGCCAAGTAGGGCGTCAATGACCTCGAGCGTCGCGTCCCCGCGTGACAGTGAATAAGCAAAAAAGATACCCGGTGCGTCATAACCTTGGGTGATGCCGCTCCCCGTGCTGTAGGCCAGGCCGCGGCGGGTACGCACCTCAGTGGTGATGCGACTACTGAATCCCTCCCCACCGAGGATGCCATTGGCGACATCTAGCTCGTTGTAGGCAGGCGTGTACGCGTAGACGCTTGGGTGTCCCAAAAAGATAACGCTTTGAGCAGTTTCCCTGGGAATAAAGTAAACCTGACCTTCGGGGCGCAGCGGGAAGGGAGGAACCTCGGGATAGCTAACTTCTTGGGCTGGCCAATCTGCAAACGCTGCTTCGAGGCTCGCTACTATTTCTTCAGGGTCGATATCCCCACTGACGGCCAAGTAACTGCTGTTAGGAACATAGTAGATTTCGTGGAAATCACGCATGGCAGCCACATCGATACTGTTAATACTTGTTTCAGTTTCAAAGCGTCCTTGTGGGTGATTGGCAGCAACTATCTTTGTAAATTCACGTTGAGCAATGCGAACGGGGTCGTCGTTTTGCCGGCGGATGCCCTCGAGCAACGCCCCTTTGCGGACTTCTAAACGCGCTTCATCAAACGCTGGGTTGAGCACTACGTCGTGGAAAATTTCGAGCACCTCATCCGTATTTTCAGACAGCGCCGAAAACGATATGCTGGCAAAACTGGTGCCTGCACTGCTTTCAACCGAAGCCGCCAAAAACTCCAACG
>CAZMCW010000093.1:11179-11469 GCA_964564405.1 uncultured bacterium | reverse complement strand
CTCATCCGGTGTGCGCGTGGTTGTACCGCCTTCGCGCTACATGGTGGCAGTGAGGCTCGCAAGTCCCGTTTGCTCGTCTGGGTCAAACAGCCCGCCTGCCCGCAGGTAGAGCGTGCCTTGTACCAGCGGTAAGGTATCATCTGCTAGCAAATACACCACCAAGCCGTTACTCAGTTCGACACGCTCTGGCACTTGCGGTTCGGGTACAAGTTGGTCAAATGTCATCATCTCAGGATCAAGCCATTCGCTAGGATTTGCCTGTGAGGTCGTTCCTAAGATTAAAGCTATCA
>CAZMCW010000093.1:10899-11126 GCA_964564405.1 uncultured bacterium | reverse complement strand
CTTACGTGCTGTATTCATTGACCTGCTCCTTCATCAGACGTTTCATCCTCAGACATGTCGTCAGAGGCATCTTCACTAGCTTCTTCAGGTGAGGTGGTGATGAGCGTGCCAACCGTGCGGTTGGTGGGTACAAAAATCTCGCTGGCAACCGCCATAATTTCTTCTGGCGTGATGCTTTCGATGGTCTCAGCGTAGCCCTCGAGGTTTTCCCAACCTCCTAGAAACAA
>CAZMCW010000093.1:6012-10868 GCA_964564405.1 uncultured bacterium | reverse complement strand
CGCACTTGGTTTTTAACTTTGGTAAGTTCACGCTCGCTAACGGGTTCAGTTTTGAGGCGCTCGAGCTCCTCGTAAAAGGCCGTTTCTAAATCAGCAGGTGTGGCTGGAAAACGGGGATTACCCACTAACACAAACAAGTTGGGTTCGCGGCTGCCGGGGAAGCTCGAGCCTGCGCCTGCGCTCACCGCAATTTGGTCCTCGAGCACCATGCGCCTATACAACCGTGAGGTGCGCCCGCTACTGAGTACGCCGCTAATGACGTCCAACACGTAAGCTTCACGGTCAGGGTAAGTGGGTTTGTGATAGCCAATATAAAGTTGTGGTTCCGCGTCAAAAGGAACATCTACCCGCAATTCTTCGGTTTGGGTGGGTTCAGCAGGTAGCTCGCGCCGGAAGTCTGGCCCAGTGGGTACAGCGCCAAAATACTGCTCAATAATCTCTAAATCGCGCTCGGGGTCAACATCGCCCACCATGACTAGCACAGCCCGGTTCGGGTGGTAGTAAAGTTCAAAAAAAGCCTCAGCTTCAGTAGCGCGGTAGCCATCAATTTCTTCAGGGCTGCCAATGAGCGGCCGGCCGTAGGGGTGCGCCTCAAAAGCAGCATCTAGAAATGCCTCCACCAATACCCCACGTGGATCGTCTTCACTGCGCTGGCGGCGTTCTTCCATAACCACATCGCGCTCTTCGTAAAAACTGCGGAAAACGGGCTCGAGCAAAATATCAGCATAGACCCGCGCATACAGTTCCAAGCGGTTGGAAGGTAGGGCTACTACGTAAGACGTAAAGTCGTAGCCGGTGCTGGCGTTTAGTCCCACGGCACCGTTGGCGTCAAACAAGGTATCAAGGGCGTTGGGGGAGGCGAGAGTTTCAGCTTCAGCACGCAAAGTTTCTAGGTCAGTCTCGAGCTTGGCAATTTCTGCCTCAGCAAAGCCCGCTGACTGTGCTTGGTCGATGGCTGCCACAAGTACCTCAATATCTTCAAGCACTTCGAGTTCGCGCACCAAATCTTCATCGCCAATGGTCTGGGTGCCTTTAAAGGCCATGTGCTCCACCATGTGGGCAAGCCCGCCGAGTCCCTCTGGTTCGTCGATGCCGCCAACGTCAAACATCAAATTAAAATAGATAACCGGGGCGCTGTCTTGCGCCACCATAATGACCCTGAGGCCGTTCTCGAGCGTGATGCTAGTGACTTGCTCTTGTAGCTCTTGGGCTGAGCCAAAACTTGCTGCTAGCAGCATTATCAGAAGAAATACAGATGTAAGACTGGACACGCCAGCGCGTTGTACCTTGCGCAAAGCTTGGGATAAATTCACAGGCTAAACTCCTTTGCAGACGATCTATTTGGATGGCATTTTGATTAGAAGATGCGGTTGCCTCGAGTCCAACATTCACCTCAGCACGTACTCGTTGATAAGCCAATAATCAGTAGGGCTATTTTCCGGACACTATAATAATTCACTAAAGATGAGTAAGCACTATTTGCTTAAGGTGATGCTGAGCTGTCTTCATGAAATCATCGTAAGGCGCACAGGTCTATCCAAGCAAGACAAGCTGAACAAGATGAAGGCGCTGTGAACCGTTGTTTGAAGGAGATTAAAGCACGGCCTCATCTAAATGCACACGACTTTAGACCCGTTTAAGACCTAGTTGAGGCCGTCTTCAGGTTCGGTTAACCTCCGTACGGCATGACTTAGCTAATAGGTTTACCTATACGCTAGGATAGTAGGTAAGGATGCAAGGCGCGTAAGCGTAACCACCATCACACTCACACAAAAGGGTGAGCTGCAAGGGTGATGTATATTCACCCACCCCTGTCATAAGCTTACAAGCGTCAAAGAAAATGTTGTTGGCAAATGACTAGATGACTTAATTTTGTAAAAGAGCAGTCTTGAATATACGCGATTTTGGGGACAGATAACATCTCAACGTATTCGATATTTAAACGTATTCGATATTTAAACGTATTCGATATTTAGATGTAACGGCCGTATAGCTACAAGTACACAATCACTGCTGAGGGAGTTCGCATGGGGTTTTTAATCCAATTTTTTGTTAAACGATTTGTGATGTCAATCAGTTTGTTTGCAGCGCTGGTCTTGTTTGGGCTGGTGAGCTACAGTAGCATTGGCATTAACCTACTACCCGAACTCACCTTTCCATTCGTGGCCGTTCAGACCAGTTACAGCGGCGCAGGTGCAGAAGAGGTTGCTGAACAGGTCAGTGAACCTATTGAAGGCGTGGTGGCTACTATGCCGCGCATTCGCAACGTGCGCTCGTGGAGTAGTGAAGGCAGCAGTTTTGTCTTAGCAGAATTTCAAAATAGCGTCAATGTGGATCAAGCCGCCATTGACGTGAATCAGCGGGTAAGTAGTTTGGGTGGCGCACTACCTGAAGGTGCTTCAACACCCACCGTACTTAAATACGACCCATCTGAAGACCCTATTTTGAGTTTGGCGATTTCGGCACCAGGTGAGTCGTTGCAAGTGGTTCAAGAGTTTATAGACGATGACCTTATTCCAGAAATTTTGAAAATTGAGGGCGTGGCAGACGCGAGTATTGACAACACCGTCAAACGTGAAGTGCAGGTGTTAGCTGACCCCAACTTGTTGGAGAGTTACGGGGTGAGTACGGATCAATTGGCGTCCAGTATTTCTGGGTATTCCTCGAGCGTTGGCATGGGCGCGCTAGACGCTTACGGTGAACGCACCTTGCTGACTGGGCGCAGCGAACTGCGCAACGTGAGCGACATCGAGCAAGTTTTGATTGACCCCACGCGGCAACTTAAAGTGGGTGACGTTGCGGTGGTGCGTGACAGCATCGAAGAACAAACTGGCTACGTGCGTTTAGACGGCGAACCCGTCACTCTCATAGATATTCGCAAGGTGGCAGGTAGTAACTCGGTGGCTGCCGCTGACGGCGTGCGGCAAATGATTGCCGACTTTGATTTTCCCGAGGGCTACCGCATTGAAACCTCTGGTGATGACACTGAATTTGTGTCGATGGTGGTTGCTGACACCTGGCGCGAGTCGCTAGCGTCCATTGCGGCGGTGGCATTTGTGGTGCTGTTATTTATTGGTAAGCTTGGCACGGTTGCCTCAGTTGTGCTGGCAATTCCCATCTCCATCACGGCGACGTTTATTTTGTTTGCGCTAGCCGGCTACACCTTCAACGTGATGACGTTGCTAGCAATTACAGTAGCAGTAGGTTTGGTTGTGGACGATTCCATCGTGATTGCCGAAAACATCGACCGTTACCGCGAACGCGGCTACAACCCTAGAGAAGCCGTGTTCAAAGGTGCTGCTGAGGTAAGTACCGCTGTGCTCGCTTCCACCTTGTCGCTACTAGCAGTGTTTTTACCCATTTCATTTATTCCGGGTGTTGTGGGGCAGCTCTTTTCGCAATTTGGGCTAACCCTCGCGACGATTATTTTCTTTTCTTACATTGAAGCGTCTTTTTTCTTGACGGTGCGCCTTGCCTATTTGCCTAACCCCTTACCGGCAAGCTGGCAGGATGCTCGCAAGTCCGCTACAAGATTTCCTCGAGACATACGTTGGGGGCTAAGCCTATACCGACGCATTTGGAGCTATGCCATTCTTGTCGTACTTGGTTTGGGTGCTTATGCGGGTTTGCGTACCCAACTGGACATGAACGTTGCCAACATCGCCATGTTAGTGGGTGGGCTAGCTGTTTTACCCCTTGTAATGGCTATTTTGCGTTACGTTTTACGACTTGTCTTCAGCGTGATTGGTGCCATCTTACTAGGTTTGTACAACGCTGGGAACTGGTTCATTGACCGCTTGCGGGAACTTTATGCGCGCAGTCTCAAAGCTGCGCTTAATCACGCAACAGTTCTTTTGGTCATTGCCTTTGGCTTGTTTTTGTCGCTCATTTACGTAGTGCCAAGGGTGGGTTTGGTGTTTGAACCCCCGATTGATGACGGTCAGGTAAGCGTGCGTTTAACCATGCCGGTAGGTAGTGACCTAGACAGCACGAACGCGGTGGCTATGCAGGTAGAAGACAGCCTCGAGGGCATCCCCGAAATCGACACGATCTTAACCAACGTGCGGGGTGGCAGTGCAAGTTTGTCAGTAGATTTGGTGCCAGCGGGTCAGCGAGATGTCACTACCCTTGAAATGAACGAGCGCTTGTTAGAGGTTGTGCAAAACGCGTTAGTAGACCAACCTGAGGTTGGGGTGCGCGTTGGCGGACGGGGTGCAAGGAGTGGCTCGAGCCGTTACGAAGTTACCTTGGTAGCCGATTCACTGACCACGCTGCAAGAACGCAATGACGCCATTGTTGAGGTGCTCGAGCAACACCCCAACTTATTCGGTGCCGAATCTGGCTTAGGTGATGGCGCGTTTGAACGCGTGTTTACCCTAAACCCAGACCAACTTGCGTTCACAGGGCTCACGCCAGACACCGTCTACCAAACCATTCGTTCCTATAACGTAGGTCGGCAAGCGGCCATTATGCGTGGTGCTGGTGACGAAGTGCCCATTATGGTACGGGTTGACCCACGCTATATTCCAGACGAAGAAGCCCTGCTGAGTTTGTCCATTTTTGCACCGGGTTTACAGCGCAGTTTGCCGCTTCGCAGCGTAGGTGAGTTTGTGTTGCAGCAAGCGCCCACGACCCTGGCCCGCAGCGACCAAGCTTATTCCATCAGCTACTCGGCTACCCTGACCCAAGACAACCCCGGTCTGCAACGCATCAGCAGCGACATTGAGGGAAGTTTGCAGGAGGCCGGGCTACTAGACCGCGACCTCACTGTGAGTCAAAACACGCGCGGCAGTTCGGATGACCTAGATGACTTGTTGCGTTATGGACCCATCGCCCTAGGTCTTGCTGTACTGCTT
>CAZMCW010000093.1:0-5913 GCA_964564405.1 uncultured bacterium | reverse complement strand
TTGCCAGTCAGTTTAATACCTTTGTGTATCCGCTTTACCTGTTACTTACCGTGCCACTCGCGCTTGTGGGTGCATTTTGGACGTTCTACTTTACAGACACGTCGTTTGATGTCATCAGCGTCTTGGGGATTGTGCTATTAACGGGACTGGTCACCAAAAACGCCATTTTGCTGCTGGATGTTGCTGTTGCCAAGCGCGCTGAAGGTATGCCGCTAAGAGACGCGCTGGTTGAAGCTGGGCGCAGCCGTTTGCGGCCCATTTTTATGACGGCAGGAACCGTTATCATCATCACCGTGCCCATGCTGCTTGGGTTTGGTGAGGGCAGCGAGTTTAGACGGCCCTTGGGCTTGGTTATTTTTTCTGGGGTGATGAGCTCAACCTTACTGACGCTTTTTATTGTGCCAGCGGCGTTTTACCAGTTTGAGCGTCGTGGTGAGCGCCGTCATGAGCAGGGTGGTGAGCAGACAAGCTCTCGAGACAAGAATGAGCAGGTAGCACAACCTCGAGCCCACAATAAACAACAGCTCGAGACCGTCCCAATTGGTAGCGATTAACGCGTTACCTTGGTGAAAGCCCTAGAATAAGCGTCTCTAAACTTGCTTTAGCTGTTTGCAGCGCGGCTTGTTTATCGGCTTGTCGCGCAATCCACAAAGCTGCATCAGTTATGGCGCCGTTGAGCATGACCGCCAGACTTTCTGCATCTGCTGCTACAAACGTACCCTGGGCAATAAGCTCCCTGAGCGCGTCTGCAAGCTGGGCAATAGTCCCCTCATCCATATCACGCAGTCGTTGCCCAAGTACAGCAGGTGCGTCTTGAAAGACGAGCTTTTGGACTTCTGGGTCTAACGTAAGGTCTAGGTATAAACAAGATGCTGTTATAAGTGTCTCGAGTAGCATTGTGTTACCAACCTCAGTGGTTAGTAATTTTTCGCTCATTTCATCATCAATTTGCTGAATAACAGCTTCAAATAACCCCTCTTTACCCCCAAAATTATGGTAAATCGCACCTCGTGTGAGGCCGGCTTCTTCAGCTAGGGCGTCCATTGAGGTGCCTGCGTAGCCGTGTTCAAAAAAGTGTTTACGAGCTGTCTTAATAAGTTGGGCAGACGTTTCTGCTTTGGACGCGGCTCGAGTTTTCTTGGGTTTTGTCATCACAAGTAAGTTTAACATACGTCGCGTATGCTACAGACATACGTCGCGTATGTAGAATAAGCTTAACTCAACATACGAAGCGTATGTAAAAACTACGTGTGAAAGAAGTGATAGCTTATGACCACTGTTGCAACTCAGATAACCGTTCGTAAGGCAACACCTCAAGATGTTCCTGTATTAGCCCGCATTGAGTACGAAGCGTCGTTACCGCCACATAACCATTGCTTTTGGGAAGACCTGCTAGTACCTACAGGTACACCTGTTTTGGAATTTCTGGAAACTATGTTCAAGCTAGGTGCGTCCAACTGGGGCAATGTTAGTGACTTTATCTTGCTCGAGCAAGCTGGCAATATTGTTGCTGGCTGCGCCATTTACAACCCTACAGGCACAGCTAACGACGCACATCCGCTTCGTTTGGATAAGTTGCCTGACATTGCTCAACACCTTGGTTGGTCACAAGAAGCAATGCACAAATTTGAAACTACATATCAAGCGCTGTCAGATGGCCTGACAGACTTTTTGAAATCACAAGCAGATGCCATTATCGAAACGGTTGCTGTGCTGCCTGAATTTCGAGGGCAGGGCTTAGGAAAAACGCTTATTCAGGCAGCGTTGCAAGAAGCTAAAGCGCGTGGGGCTAGTTCAGCAGGCATTATGGTGCTTCATGGTAATGACAACGCTAAAGCCCTCTACGAGAAGTTTTTTGAGCCTTACATCACGTTCCACTCAGCATTTTTTAAGGGTGAGTTTCCCGCTGTTACCAAATACAAAACTAACCTCAAGCCGTAGCACATTCAACTCAAAGAGAAATCAATGAATACCCCACAAAACAGGCCATTACCGATGCTACCTACGTGACGGCAAATGAAATTTGCCTTAGCCCAAAGTATCTAGACATCAAAAACCCCGCGCTTAAGTATCCTTAATTGGGCACGGGGTTAAATGTTGAAAGAAGTTAGGCGTTTTTACGAATCTCGTCAAATTCCGTGCGGCTAATTTCGCCTTTGGCAAAGCGCAACTCGGCATCTTCCAGAGCACTATTGTTTTTTGGCTGAGATGGTTGTGCGCTTACTTCTACACTGTCGTCACCAGTGGTGGCAACTAGGCCGCGCATGCTTATAGCTACCAAAGCAACTGTAATGATAATAAGAAGTAGTGTTACCCACGGACCAAAAATGGTTGCGTCGTTAACGGTGTAGTCCACACTGACGTGATCGGTCATGCTGTCCTCCTGCGGTTGAGCTAAAAATAAATATACAAGTATAAGTTTGTATGTACTGAGCTCATCTGAATGTTGTGTTTAAGTTGGCTGACGCAAGCTTACATCAATGCTAAACATCAACATTTAATGGTGGTGCTCAAAGTTGATACCTAAGAACAGTAACTGGGAGCAGCACCCAAGATCAACACCAACAAAGTTTAACATACTCAGATTGCGGGTTAACGGGCGATACGCGTACTAAAACAGGTGTATCAGGGACAGACACATGTATCAAGTAGTAGCTCCAGGATTAGTTCCCTCACACTGAGTGGGTCGATGTCTACTCCCCTAGGTCGCACGCGCAACTGCCTATGGCAGTTTTACTCGTGGAAACGCTAGAGCTAACCAGAGCAGCGTATGACAGCTAACTCTTGTTATGCTGCGTCATCATCGTCTACATTTGTATTAGACGTTTGTGTATTAGGCGTTTGCATTAGCCCGTAAACATTAAGCCAACTAATTTAAATTAACAAACACAAGCTAACCAATACATCTTGAACCTACTTGCACTGACCCTGCGTTTAACGTATAAATTTGAAAGGTATGAGTGACAAGGTATTTTTATGAGCGATTCAGCTAAAAGTGATGCTGCCAAAACACCCACAACATTTGCTGACCTTGGCAAAACCCTCTATAGCCGCCTTGCCCAGCGCGGCGTAGCCATTAACTATCAATTTGACGCTATGACAGTTGAAGTACCCAAAGGCACTGGCAACGCACCAAGGACAACGTGGGTCATTAACGGTAGCACGCGCGTTTCAGCTAACAAACCTAATAGTGCAACACCAGCTAATACAGCACCAGCGCTCGAGGTTCCTCTACACATCGCTGCCAACATTGCCATTGAGGTTGACGGGCAACGCGCGCAAGTTGAAGGTTCCGGCAGTACCTTGCGCCTTAAACTTTCCAAACCCCACATGCTGCGCAAATTTTTTGACATTGCTTTACCAGATGTCAGCGTGTTTGGCGTTACGCCAGCAGCCAACGCGTCAAGCCAACCCTCATTTTCACTTATTCCTATGTTGCTCAGCCAAATTGGCTTAACGCTCGAGATTGCTGATTCCAAAGGACCGCTTATCATCTTAGGTAAAGCCGCCGACGGTAAACGCTACACATTGCCTGGAATTGGCACCTTGGAAAACGTCAAGCTGGCTAGCGCAAGTGCCGTTTTTCGGTTGATGTTCAACGGCTAGACCTTAGTTGCCAGATATCGTCTACTAGGCATTGTTCAAAGGTCTCTGGCACCTGTACAAGACCACACACAAGCATTGAGCTGTAACGCCAGTGAGCTTGTCGATACTTGCTCGATGACACATGTTTTAGCCAAACTGATCAATTAGACAATAACACTGTGTTCCCGTAAAACCCACAATACTTGACGGCAGTATCTTGTGCTAGCCAATTATCTTTTAGCCGGATTCACTATCAATATCTTTATTGATGAAGTTGAAGGTTGACCTGTTGCTCGAGTGCGTACGCAAGCGACAGTGCCAACGCTTCTTGGTGGGGGCGTGTGGCAATCATCATACCTACTGGCAAGCCGTCTTCGGTCATAGCACAAGGCACGCTTACAGCAGGAACACCTAGCATGTTAAACACGCGCGTGTTGCGCAAACACAAACTATTAACCCGAAAATAGTCATCATCTTCGCCGAGGCTATCAATTTTGGGCGGCAAGATGGGCACGGTAGGCGCAATAATGGCATCAAACCCGTCACACGCTTCCCAAAACGCAGCACACACCTTAGGGCGCTCGTAGCCTAGTTTAATGTAGCGGCTAGCAGCTAGACCTTCCGCTTTGAGAATGCGGGTGGACACGCGCGGGTCGATGTTGTCTAGCTGGTTTTTGAGGATGTCTTCATGCCAGACAAGTGCTTCGTAACCAGCGAAGTTACCGTAGTCTGTAAACAAGCGTTCAATGTCGGCCGTGACGTCAAGAGACTGCTGGGTGAGCCCTACTCCCAACATTTCAAATGCGTTACAACCTTGCTCGAACCCTAGTTTGACAGCCTCGTCTAAACCTTCTTGAAAAGGGTTGGTGATCGCAAGTAAACGCAAGCCCTTGGGATTAGTTGCTAAAAATCCTTGCGGCGAATATCCAGCTAGTGCGCGCCATACATGCCACGTGTCGGTCACTGTACGGGCCATAGGTCCAAGCGTGTCAAGCGTTGTAGAAAGCGCCACAACACCCTCATTTGAGATAGTACCGTCTGTCGGTTTGAGCCCAACAATCCCGTTAAACGAAGCTGGAATGCGCACTGATCCGCCTGTGTCTGAGCCAATAGCCGCACACGCAAGTTGGCTGGCAACAGCGACTCCCGAACCAGAGGATGACCCGCCGGGGATGCGCGTAGCATCTTGCACGCAACCAGGTGTGCCAAAGTGTGGATTGATGCCCACCCCTGAAAACGCAAGCTCGGTCATGTTGGTTTTACCCAAAAATACTGCACCAGCGGCGTCTAAGTGTTGCACGGCTGGACAGTCTTGGGTTGCCGCTGGATAAGCCAAGCGTGCATTTGAGCCAGCAGCGGTGACCTGTCCTTGGGTATCAAGCAAGTCTTTTAGAGCAATCGGTATACCCTGTAAAGGGCTGATGTCTAGACCCCTGTTAAAATTGTCTTCAGCTTGTTGAGCTTGGGCAAGGGCTCGCTCAGGCATGATGATGCGGTAAACATCACCTTCTGCAAGTACCTCGAGGTAGCTTTTGCAAACTTTTATGGGTGAAAGTCCTTTGTACCGATACGCGTGGGCAAGTTGGCTGAGGCTGAGGGCACGCAAATTGGTCATCACTTAGCATACCTCGTTTGAAACGATGAACTTTTGGGCTCGAGCCAACACATTAAGCACTTTGTGAGTTGAAATACCTTACCCTATAGTTTCTTAAAGTACGCCAGATCACAAAGTTCACAAAACATTAAGGAAACGTGGTGTAGACTGCTGCAAATATACAAGCAAATTGTCAAACTAGGGACATGACGCAATTTTACCCAGAATTTTTTCGTCGTATTGACGAGGGTCTGGATCAAAACTTTTACACGCAGCCGCGCTTTGTGACGCACATAGATGAAGGTGCGTCTCACTATGCACAGCAAGTTTATGACAAACTGTTGCCCCAAGGTGGGCGTGTTCTTGATTTAATGTCTGCGTACTATTCCCATCTTCCCGACAAATTTGCTGAGGTAACCGGTCTAGGGCTTAACTACCAAGAACTTTCTGCCAACAAAACCCTCTCTGACTTTGTTGTGTTTGACCTCAACTTAAACAAGGCATTACCGTTTGAGACAGGTTGTTTTGATGGTGCTGTGTGTACAGCCAGCGTTCAGTACATGACACGTCCGTCAGACACCTTTGCTGAGGTGGGCCGTTGTCTAGCTCCAGGTGCCCCGTTTGCAATTGCATTCTCAAACCGCATGTTTCCGACCAAGGCTATTTTGGTGTGGCGCTCAAGTGACGACGCTGCCCATATTCGCTTGGTCAAAGCTTATTTTGGAGGTACAAAG
>CAZMCW010000092.1:13338-14094 GCA_964564405.1 uncultured bacterium | reverse complement strand
CGTTTCCACGAGTAACTGCCTGTGGCAGTTACTCGTGCGACCTAGGGGAGTAGAAGTCGACCCACTCAGTGTATAGGAACCAATCTGCTGTAATTATCAGCCACGTTCAGTCGGCAACATGTTCAGCTGGCAGCTTTGTGATAACGTCCCAGTACCAAACAATAGATGCCGTAACAAAATAAGCCTAACCCAGCAAATCCCAACAACCAGCGTCCGTAAGGTTGCTGTTCCAAAGTGCTTAGCGCTTCGCCTAATCCTCCGGTTTGGCTCGCACTGTGGGTAATTGCTGCACGAATTAAAAACCAACCAATAATGCCGTAAACAACGCTGCGAGCACCGTGACCAACGCGCCCAGCTCTAACTGCCCAAGTTGTTTGGCTGCTGTCCATGTTGCTAAGCGCAAATTTGTCTTTGAAACCAGCAGTGATAGCCTCTTTTAATTGGTAGATGCCAGCAACAATAATGGCAAATCCCAAGAGACCAACCAACCAACGCCCAAAACTAAGCTCGAGCACGCGGGCCGTCCAATCTTGCGCGCCACCGCCACTGCTATTTTGACCAAGCACAATCTGTACAGCAGAAATTGCCAAACCTACATATACGAGTCCACTCGCAACATAACTTACACGCTTGGCAACAGCCGAGGTATCTTCGCCTTCGTCTTCGGGGTCAATGCTAGCTTGGACAAACCGCCAAGCAGCATAGGCAAGTAACCCAATACCAACCAAGATGAGCAAAATGCGCCCAAAAGGTTGT
>CAZMCW010000092.1:5389-13244 GCA_964564405.1 uncultured bacterium | reverse complement strand
CACCATAGCCTAAGCGTGCTAGAACTTTCATCCAAGTTGGGTTTTGCTGATTAGTATTTTGATGTGATGCATAGCTGTCCATAGTAATTTACTCCTAAATATGTTTAGCGTAGTTTTGTGATGTCTTTGCTCGAGTTGGTGTAAGCAAAAAAGCTACAAATCCTGTCGGGGACACCACCACTTAAAACTTAGGCTGGTGTTCAAGCGTGATAGTCAGTCAGAATGAGTAGCAAACCTCAAAAGTTGTAATGTCATTGTAACAATTAAACTTAGTAATCACTAGGTAGCTTTCTACGCAATCTTTTTAGGATATCTATAGGCTCTTCATACAGACAAACGTGTATACACCCTGATCAGCCAAGTGAGATTAGCCAAATGAGCAAAAGGTAAACACGGCAACATCAATGGTTTGTTAATGTGAGACAAGTAACCTTATGAGGGTCAATCACTTGACGTACTCAGATGAGGTTATCTTTTTAGACTGCTATATAGCGCGTGCGTTGACGTGCCTTAGTGATTAGTGATTACTTGAGGTTGATGCACTTTAAGCATTAACCAGCTTTAAGCGTCACTGTAGCTGCAGACGGGTGCCGAGGACACTAAATACATTGAGTACCTAAGTATATTGAGTACCTAAGTATATTAAGGACACTAAGTACATTGTCGACAACTACGTCATCAAACAGACACAGCATTCAACATACATGTCATTCAACATACATGTCAGCAAATATATATCAGCAACATTGCGGCACCCAGGAGGAAAGCAATGGCTAAGCTAGCAGAACAACCTACTCAAACATCACAACCATCTTTTTGGCAAGCTCACGGGCAAAAGGTCGGCGCAGGCGTTTTTTGGCTTATCTTGATTGGTATTTATGCGTGGTACAGCGTTACCAACAACGTTGGACCGCGCGAAACCTTGGTGCGCTTAGTGCAGTTTATGCAGCAAAGCGCCTACGGACCGCTCATTTACATTTTGGTCTATGCGCTGCGCCCATTGGTGTTGTTTTCAGCGTTGATTTTGACCTTAGCAGGTGGTTACTTGTTTGGACCTGTGTTGGGTATTGTATTTGTGATTTTGGGCAGTAACGCTGGAGCTAGCCTTGCATATATTATTGGGCGCTTTTTTGGTGGGGACGATCTACTCAAGCAACCTGAAGACTCAAAAGATAAAGACAACGCCGAGCAAGGGTTTGTGGCGCGTTGGTTGCAACCTTTGCGTGACAATAGCTTTGAGACTGTACTCATTATGCGGTTTTTGTTTTTGCCGTATGACCTAGTGAACTATCTAGCAGGCTTTTTAAAAATTAACTATGTGGCATTTCTACTTGCGACTATCTTAGGCTCCCTGCCGGGAACTTTGGCGTTTACGTTGGCAGGTGCGTCGATTGAGGGTGATTTTACAGGTGGTGTGCCTAGCTTAAATCCACGTGTGCTGGTAGCCTCAGTTGTTATTTTTGTTGCGAGTCTGGCGTTCTCGAGGTTTCTCAAAATGCGCCGTGCTCGTCAAAACGCAGGTCAGCAAGCTAGTACACCAGCTCAGCCACAACCCTTAGGAGGACATCATGAGTAACTATCACACTATTATTATTGGCTCGGGATCAGGTGGTATTACGGTGGCGGTGGGCTTAGCTGGACTGGGCAAAAAAGTGGCGATTGTGGAAGCTGCTCACGTGGGCGGGGACTGCACAAACGTAGGCTGTGTGCCATCTAAAACACTTATTCATGCAGTAGATCACATGAACTTGGAAGGTGAAGCTGTGCTCGAGCACGTCCGTGCTAAGCGCAATCACTTGCGGGATGAAGAAACTGAGTACGTTCGAGACCTAGCTAACGTTACCCTGATTGAAGGTCGGGCCAGGCTCACCAGTGCAAGTCGCGTTCACGTTGACCTCAACGCAGGGGGCGACACGACCCTGCAAGCAGATAACATTGTGTTAGCAACGGGTGCCAAACCGTTTGTGATCCCCGTTGAAGGCTTGCCCGAGTCGCGTGTGCTCACCAACGAAACCATGTTTGAGCAAGAAACGGTACCCAAGCACTTGGTAATTGTGGGCGGCGGCGTCATCAGCCTCGAGATGGCGTTTGCATTTCGCAAGCTTGGGTCTCAGGTAAGTGTTGTGGAACGGGGCGCGCGTATTGCGTCGCGTATGGAACTAGCTGTATCTGAGGTTTTGACAGAACGTTTAGAAGCGCTGGACGCCAAGGTGTATGGTAGCGCCAACATTCAACGCTACGACGACGCAAGTGAGACGTTAATGCTCGAGCAACACGGCAACACCATCACGCTCGAAGGTGTTGACAAAGTCCTCCTCGCCATTGGGCGTGCACCTGCCGTGAACAACCTCGGCCTAGCCGAGGTCGGCGTCACCCACGATAAACGTGGTATTCCTACTGATGCTTACGGCGGTACGAATATTAAGAACGTCTATGCCATTGGAGATGTGAACACGGCTTCAGCGTTTACCCACTCTGCTAACGCTCAAGGGCGCAGGTTGGTGCAACGACTTGCGTTTCCGTGGTTACCACGCTTTGGCAGCGAGCCAATTTACCCTAGTGCAACTTTTAGTGAGCCTGAGGTAGCGATGGTGGGCGGCACGCTGACTGATTTGCACAAGCGCTTTCCCGCAGAGCTGATTAAAACGGTGCGCTTTGATCTCACTAAAACGGATAAAGGCTATACCGAGAGCCTCGAGCATGGCTTCGTCATCATTCACGCGCTGCGCTTAACGGGTCGCGTTGTAGGTGCGACCATTGTTGCCCCCAAAGCATCCGAGATGATCTCACTTATGACGGCTGCGATTTACAACAACATCTCCCTCTACAAGCTATCCCAACTGGTGTTCCCTTATCCAACCTTGTCCGAAGGCATCAAAAAAGCAGCTGACGCGTTTGTGTTTGAAACGTTGCCTAAACTGCCGCAGGAACTACTTACCTACTTGCGTCACCGTTGGCAGCGGCCAAAAACGGAGTCAGCTAAAGCACCCGCCCAAAAGGTAGCAAACGCCTAACCTGCCTACCTCAATCCGAACTCAACTATAGCTCCGCATCCTGCGGGGCTTTTCTATGATTGTATTGAACAAGGCTTGTGCAGTTGATATCTTGCCTTGCGTGATGGACGCATCTTGTGAGTATCACTGAGTCATGGAAAGATACACTCTTAGGTGGATTTATGCTTCGGTGTATCACTGATGACAAACATGTGACGGTGAATCTATCGCGTCTGAAAATTACAAATCATCTGGTGGTCGTTTAATTGGCATACGTAAGTCATAATGATGTGAACTTGCTGAGACGCTGAGTTACTGGGACGCAGAGACGCAGAGGAGTTACCGTCATGTTGAATTATCGCGTTGGAATAATGATGTTTGTGTTACTGGGAGTGCTGGTGAGTTGCTCGAGGTCCCCCTCACACTCACCCGAATCACCTCCAGAGCAAGTAACCCTCGGCGGATTTATTGACGAACAATCGCGTAACGTCATCATCATCATGACAGATGAGCAAAGTCATTTAGCTACCAACATAGCGGCATCCATCAACACAACGCTTGAACAAATAGCAGCGCGACGCGGCATTAACTTAGACGGTCCTTTGATTCGTGGTGATAACGCTAGTTTGCTTAACAGCCTTGTGACGCAACAATTTACAACCCAACAACTGACTGATGCTGGCGGTACCACCCCGCAACTGTTTGAATTTGCCCGCGAGTCGGTAGTGGCGGTGACCAGTACTGGTGAGGTGGTTGCTGATAGCCCACTAGTTGAGGTTGATGACGGGCGCAGCGTGAAATTTTCGTTGGATATTCCCGTAGATGAAACTTTAGCGTTGCTCGTGGCAGAACCTGATAGGCGCGGTGGCTGGATTTGTAAGACGCGGCTCGAGTATCAAACGCTCGAGGGACAACGTACTGTAACCAGTGAACAAGCCCTCTATCGTTTTCGCAGTGAACAGCTTAGTGGTGAGCAAGCTGATGATGTCCTAGCAAGCGGGCGTTTTCAACTCAACGAACGCACTGCCAATGTTGCCTCGAGGCTATCTGGAGATAGCACTACTATGCAGGGCGACTTGCCTGAAGTAGCCGTACAAGATGCCATTGTGCCGCTAGCAAACGCACCTGACTTTGCTGGTGGCAGTTATGAACTTTGCAACAACTCCAACGCCCTGCGCACTAACGTACAAGCTGATCTCAACTGGCAAGGGGATATTTTTGAGGTGGGGCAGTTGCCAGAGGGTGCAAGTCCTGATTTGGCGCAAGGGGAAGCTGCCCTTTACGACTTTGCAGTGGCGTTGGTGCTCGAGCCACTCACCACCCAAGACGAGGCAGGGAACGTCGTGAGCACCAACCGCTTGGTGGGAAGTGGCACGCTGGACGCAACCGGCAACCTCACCGTCAACCTTGTGCGGGACGGACTAACGCCTTTGGACGCGCGTTTGGTCTTTGTGGACATCGGCTACTTTGACGCTCGCAAACGCCGTTTTCCGCTCACGCCCTCGTTTGAATTTGATGTTAACGTGCAAGCGGGGCTAGACATTACAGGTGATGCCAGTGTTGACGTTCAACAAGCTCCAGACGATAACCCTGACATTATCGAGCCAGATATCATTGATCTCGGCGAGCTTGATAATGACCTCGCTTACATCAGCGGGCAGGTTTTAACTGAAGACGGCTCGCCCTCACCCCAAGCCACCGTGGTGATGGTTGCAACCGATGACCGCTTAGCGTTTAACACCGCTCTAACTGACGATGATGGCTTTTATGAACTCTTTATTCCTGCCAGCCGCACAGGGCAGTACGTGCTTTTTGCCCAAGACGCCACCGTGACCTTTGCTGGCGTGGCGTCCAACGAAGACACCAACATACGCTACGAAGTCCCCGACGCTAGCATCATCGACCAAGACATTATCCTCACGGATTTTGTGGGAGATGTTGTTACTGACGCGCCTATTATGACCGACGCCGGGCGCAACGTGGACGCGCTCTTGGGTGACCGCGTGTACTTGCAAGCTAAAACAGCCCGCACAACTGGTGATGTTACGTTGACCTGGCAAGTGCTGGACCGTCCAGCGGGTAGCACGGCAACCTTGACAACACCCGAGGATATAACTAGCTTTTTTATGCCAGACGTACTTGGTGAATACACCGTACAACTTAGCGTTACAGATGCCATCACCACCGACTTAGACACGCTCACCATTCAAGTACGCGCGCCAGACGCCAACTCCCGCCCGCCGTTAACCGTTTGCAGTGGCACGTTTATGGTGGTTGGGCAACGTGCCCTTGACATGTTCCAACCTTGTGAAGTGATTCAGGGGCTCATCAACGTCCGCGATCCCAATGTGGAAAGCGATAGTTTGTTGCATTTGCGGGGGCTTGCGAACCTGCAATACATAGAAGGTGACTTAACCGTTAATGCTACGACATTACTACCGTCTTTGGACGGCCTCGGCAAGTTGCGTGAAGTAGAGGGTGATTTGTTTATTGTCATTAACGCAGGTTTGCGCAGTTTGGAAGGTATTGGCGCACTCACTCGGGTTGGAGGTAACCTTTTTGTTTTCATTAACAACTCGCTTCCAAACATGGTGGGTTTAGATAGCTTAACGACTATTGACGGTTACGCACTCATAAGCGTTAACGCAGTCATGGAAAATCTAGTTGGTTTGGAAAGCCTAACAACTATTGGCGACGACTTACAAATTGAAGACAATGCTGTAATGACCTCACTTAAAGGTCTTTCTGGCTTAGTGTCTATTGGCGACATACTCGAGATTGCATTTAATCCACGGCTCGAGAGCCTCGAGGGTCTCAATAACCTTCAACGTGTAGATGGTGACCTATCACTTGTTGAAAACGCTAACATTCGCAACTTTGCGGGCTTGGGTAGCTTAATAGAGATTGGTGGCTACGTTTATGTTGTTTTTAATGATGCCCTTGAGAATTTTGTAGGACTCGGGCAACTTAGCCAGATTGAAGGTGGGTTACTACTCGAGCGAAACAATTCTCTTGTGAACTTTGAAGGGCTAGATAACCTCACGACTGTCGGTCAAGGACTAGGACTTAATTATCACCCTAGTGTTCGTAACTTTAGAGGACTGGAGCAACTTGAAACCATCGGCGAAAGTCTTATTGTCGGCTACAACGACAGTTTGGAAAACTTTGAAGGCTTAGAGAACTTACAAACTATTGCTCAGCATTTGGGCGTTGGTTACAACCCACGTCTTGAAAGCTTGCAAGGACTCAACAATGTCACTACCTTAGGGGGATACTTAAGTATTACTGATAACACCAACTTAGCTAATTTAGAAGGGCTAGATAACTTGGTCGCCATTGCTGGTACTCTTAACATTTATGAGAATCCTGCTTTAAAAAGTTTGGCAGGTTTGAACCAACTTGCAGTTATTGGTAGGAACGTTTTCATTAACGATAATCCTGTGCTTGAATCAGTAGCAGATTTGGCTGGGGTTACGTTTGTAGGCCGGAACATCTACATTGCCAATAACGATGATCCCCAGTTCACAAGCCTTAGGGGACTACAAAACATTCAAAACTACGACGATAGCTCTCGTGTCACCGTCATAGACAACGACAACCTCGACTGTCGTAGCCCAAGGTTGCCGTTTATCGTTGACCGCTCAACAGGTAACGCTGTTGACTGTGTTGTAGCGTCCAAACTAAGGCTGAACCTCAAATAAGCTTTCACCTTCATCCAAGCGCCGCATACCAAGCGCCACCAAGATTTGCTGGCCGTTTTCATCGATCCAGAGGCCCGTTCCTTGAATACTAGGGCCGCCGAACTCGTTGCCAATGGCGTTGTCGGTGTCGAGTACAGAAAGGCGCACGTCACTGGTACCAATCACAAACGACACACCTAGTTGGAACTCGCCGAGGGCAAAAAAATCAGCAATAATCCCTGTACCCGTAGGTGTACTTGGACAGTTATCTAGCGTTTCACCACACCAAAACCACGGACCCAATTCAATATTACGGGCGTCGGGGTTGTCAGTATCTGTTTGATTGATGTCTACGTAACCCGTAAAAAAATCATCTGTCAAAATAGCGTCGGCAACCCAGCGCCAGCGGCCTTCGTATTGCAAGGTGCTTGTTGGGTTACTTACGGTGATGGCAATGCTAACGTCTACGCTGTTACCTTGACCGTCGTCGGCAGTAACGGTGGCTGTGTAGGTGCCAGCAGCCGTGTAGGTGTGGGTTTGGGTCGGGGGTGCGTCCTCGAGCGTCGTGCCATCCCCAAAATCCCACTGATAGCTGAGGCTGTCACCGTCTGGGTCTTGGGCACTAGCGGTAAAGGTGATGCTTAGAGGTGCGTCGCCACTCACTGGGGTTGCTTCTATGCTGACGGTTGGTGCTTGGTTGATGGGAGTCGCGGGTGGGTTGGCAGTAAGCTCGAGCGTCACTTCAACACTTGCGCCATCATCATCTGTGACGGTTAACTGCACGGTATACGTGCCTGCCGCGTCATAGGTATGACTTGTTGTAACACCTGTACCCATGGTGCCGTCGCCAAAGTCCCACGCGTAGCTTGTAATGCTGCCATCGCTATCTTGGGAGGCACTGGCATCAAAATTAATGACAAGGGGCGCTGAACCGCTTGTAGCAGAGGCCGTAAACTCGGCTTGGGGCGGTTGATTCACTGCGCCTAGCACAGTGATGGTGAGCGTGCTTGTGCTGGTTGCGCCGTCATCATCTGCCACCGTTAAGCGCGCGGTGTAGGTACCGGGGTCGTCGTAGCTGTGCTCGATAGTTTCACCTGCACCTGTTGCGCCATCGCCGAACGCCCACACATACGCGATGATATTGCCGTCGCTGTCGGTGGACGTACTAGCATCAAAACTTAC
>CAZMCW010000092.1:0-5288 GCA_964564405.1 uncultured bacterium | reverse complement strand
GTAATGACAGCTGCAGCTTGGCTGCTGGCGTTGTCATCATCGGTAACGGTAAGGGTAACAGTGTAACTTCCGGGGGTGTCGTAGGTGTGTTCAATCGTCCTTCCCGTGCGGCTGATGCCGTCTCCAAAAAGCCATTCATAGCGTGTAATGCTGCCGTCTTCATCGCTAGATGCACCGGCATCGAACATAACTGTTAGTGGCGCTTGACCTGTGCTTAGGTTGCTACTAAATAGTGCTTCGGGCGCTTGGTTGTCTGCTACTGGGTCACTTACAACAACGGTTTGACTGTTGCTGTTGGTAGCGCCGTCGTCATCGGTAACCGTTAGGGTAACTGCGTAGGTGCCAGCCGTGTCAAACGTGTAACTCGTAGTTGCACCTGCGGCGATGGCACTGCCACTGGCGTCGCCAAAATCCCATGCATAGCTCACAATGTTGCCGTCGCTGTCGGTAGATGCTGTGGCGTCAAAGGTGACTTCTAAAGGACGTGTACCGTTTGCTGGAGACGCTGTAAACGACGCTGTTGGTGCTTCGTTAGCAGGTGTAGTGGGTGGGTCAGGTAGGTCAGGTGGGTCTATTTCAGTGAGGTTAAGGCGTAAGCTCGAGCTACCCATAGCGCCATCATCATCGGTGACTTGCAATTGAATGAGATAACTACCTTCGCTGGCAAACGTATGTTCCACAATTGCCCCGGTGGCGGTCTGCCCGTCACCAAAGTCCCACGCGTAACTGGTAATATTGCCGTCTAAATCCAATGAACTGCTAGCGTTAAACGTAACCGTTAAAGGAATACCGATGACGGTTGGGGTGGCCACAATGAGGGCTAGCGGCGGCCGGTTAGCAGGTTCTGGTGGCATGACTAAATTTAGGGTGCGGCTTGCTTGGCTAGCGTTACCGTCATCATCTGTCACGGTTAAGGTGATGGTGTAGCGACCAGCGTCACTGTAAGTGTGGCTAGCGGTAATGCCACTTGCTGTGCTGCCGTCGCCAAAATCCCAAACGTAACTTGCGATGGTGCCGTCACTGTCGGTAGAGGCGCTTGCGTTTACGTCAACCTCGAGCGCATCCTCCCCTGTGCTCAACGCAAGTGTAAACGATGCTGTAGGTACGCCAGCAGCCGGGGCTGTGGGTACAACCAAATTAAACGTTTGGCGCAGTTGATTAGTGCTACCGTCATTGTCGGTCACGGTCAGTGTGATGGTGTAAGCGCCTGCTTCACTGTAGGTGTGGGTAGCTGTCACGCCGCTCGCCGTAGTGCCGTCGCCAAAGTCCCAAACATAACTTGCAATAATGCCGTCGCTATCGGTAGATGGACTGGCGTTGACCGTAACCTCGAGCGCTGTTGTACTTGCTCCTAAAGACACCGCAAACGAAGCTGTGGGTGGGCGGTTTGTGGATGTTGTGGGGGTGCTCGAGCAAGCCACCATTAAAACTGCCGTCACCAACACGCAAACGGAGTTGACTGTACGCTTCACATGGACCTTCTTTCTTAAACTCTCAATACTTTTGCTTGGATGTCTTTACAGCGTTCAAAGTTCCCCTAAAAAGATTAGTAATCCAAATCTACAAACTCGTATAATTTTACGTGAGACGACCATGAAAGCTGCAAGCTCAGTTTAGCGAGTTATTCGCCACGAGTCGAACATTCCTATTGAGGCTCATCGCAACGCTACAAGTAGAGTAAAGCTGTTACGAAGTAGCGTTTCCACGAGTAACAGCCACAGGCAGTTGCACATGCGACCTAGGGGAGTAGACATCGACCCACTTAGGTGGGGAAACTAATCTTAGAATTGCTACATGTATTGAGTTGTGACCTAAATAGACCTTATGGGTGTCTAGACGGCTCAGTAACGACGTAGTGATGACGTAGTAATACGACGACGATGTGCAGACGATTGCGTAATAGTATGTAGTGATAACACTATAGTATGTAGTGATAACACTGTGCAGTAGAAAACTGTATTTGTGGAGGTGATGTAGGCGTTTGGTGACGTTGTAAGACTACAAATATAAATTTAAAAACAGAAATTTAAGCCCTAGCACCACATCACCTGAAAGGAGTTTTTGTGGTATCTACCCGTAAATTGCGTTTGACGGCCCTAATTATTTTAACTGCATTATTAGCGTGTACAGAAAGTGGCGGTGACGGCCCAACCATTACCTTATCTGCTGAACCTGAAACGATTCGCTTTGGTGAGTCAAGCACGCTAACGTGGCAAGTAAGTGGCGCTGAACCCATCACCTTGTCACTATCACCAGAAATTGAGGCTGACCTGGTCAGTCCGCTTACGGTATCACCAACAGAGACGACAACGTACACCTTGACAGCTACCAATGCTGAGGGTAGCTCGAGCGACACGGTTACTATTACCGTGACAGACGCACCTACAGTAACTATAGAAAGTTTTACTGCCACTCCAACAACCGGTCCCGCGCCACTTATAGTTGCATTTTCGTGGCAACTGGCTGGTGACGGATCTGTAGCGTGTAGCCTCAACCCGGGTGACGGTAGCGAGGTACAAAGTTTTGATGATTGTACAAGCAGTCAGCAAGCGAGTTATACCTACAGCCAAGCAGGTAACTATACAGCCGTGCTCGAGCTAGCAAATGGTCAAACTGCTCGAGCTACTGTGACAGTCACCGGCCCACCCGCCATTAGCAGGTTTAGTGTGGCACCAGACGCCGGAACTATTCCTTTAGAAACCACACTGACTTGGAACATCGCCGCTGCAGAAGCGGTTGCATGCACTCTAGACGTTGGCGACGGTAGCGCCCTACAAAGCTTTGAGGATTGCACAACTAGTCAGCAGGCTAACCACACCTACAGCCAACCCGGCACGTTTACTGCACGCCTCACCCTTGCAAGTGGCGCAAGTCAAACTGTGACCGTGACGGCCTCAGCTGATCCTACCGCGACAGACACCGTGCTGGTGGGCGGGTTTGTAGACGAGCAGTCGCGCAATGTCATTGTGATTATGACGGACGACGGTCCAAAACCTAAAAAAGCTAGCCTAAACCGCTTAAATGCAGCCATTACTAAGGGGGACGCAAGTCTTGGCGTTGCTGCTGAGCTGCCTGCTATTCGCGGATTTAACAAAGCTGTGTTGGGGTTACTGCAAGCTGCCCAACCAGAAGATGAAGACGCCCCCGGGGCAACTCGTTTGTTCAACTTTGCCAGTGAGTTTGTAGTGGCGGTTACCAGCGATGGTAACGTAGTCGCAGCAAGTCCTTTAACCCGCCTTACAGACGGAGATGACGACAACAGCCAGTTGCGCTTTGACTTAAACGTGCCTGTTGAGGAAGATGTAGCTTTACTTCTTGCTGAACCGGATGGGCAGGGTGGTTGGGTGTGTAAAGGGTCGCTCGAGTACCAAACGCTTGATCGCCAACGCACCGTTGCCAGTGACCAGACCCTCTATCGTTTCTCAGCCGACCTAGCCGGTAACGAGACGCCTCTTAACACTGGGCGTTTTCAGTTTAACGAACTCACCGCTAACTTAGCGTCCCGAACGGCTGTCACCTCCACCAATGTTATGGCTGAAGACTTACCGGATGATGCCGTCCGAGATGCCATTTTAGCGATGGACGAGGTCCCTGAGTTTATGGACGGCAGCTATGCGTTTTGCGGGAACCCCAACGTGGTTGAAACCAACGTAAACGCCACCATCAACTGGTTGAGTGAAGCGTTTAATCCGTTTACCACGCCAGCCAACGCCAGCCCCGACCTTGCCCTGGGTGAAGCTGCCCTGTACGATTTTGGCATCGCGTTACTGCTTGAAACCATCACCGAAGAAGATGACGATGGCAATATGATCGAGCGCAACCGCTTAGTGGGTAGCGCCCCTATTGACGCCCAAGGTAACGTGCAGTTGCGGGTGGTACGCAACGCCCTAGAAAACCTCAACGCGAGCTTGTTTTTTACCGATGTTGGCTACTATGACAATGACAAACGGCGTTTCCCGTTAACGCCAAGTTATCAGTTTGAAGGTAGTGCCACAGCAAGTGCTATGTCGGTAAGCGAACTATCTTTGCAACAAGATAGTTCCGAACAAATTGATTTAGGGCGCTTAACCGGCAGGATGGCCTACATCTCTGGACGTACATTTGCACGTTCAGGAGCTGAAAGTGGCAATTCAACAGTCATTATGGCGTTAGATGATGAACAAGCATCGTTTAACATTGCAATAGCTGGTGATGACGGGTTTTATGAGCTTTTTATCCCCGCTGACGAAGACGACGACTATATCTTTTATGGTGAAGATCAAAACGATGAATTTTTTGGCTTAGTAGGCAACACCATTAACGGCAACCGTTACGAAGTGCGCCGCGGCCTTGTTATTGAAGAAAACATCAGTTTGTCGATTCCTTTTGACGATGACTTCCTCAACAGTCCACCCGCTATCAACAATGTAGATGATCAAGCTGTCTTGTTAGATGGGGAAGATGTCGAACTAACTGCTACCGTTACAGACCCTGATGGTGACGTATTTACCTTGCGTTGGGAAGTCCTGTCCGAACCGCCCTTGAGCACAGTTTTTATTGAAAATGATACTGAGGACACAATTACCTTTACACCTACTCGAGAAGGCACCTACGTTTTCCAACTTACAGCTTCAGACGGTCTAGCTGAAATTTCTGAGCGGGTTGAAGTTCGCGTTGCTGACAACCTAGTGAACTTTGTCAGTGTAGGTGACGACCTCACGTTAGAAGAAGGTGAGGTAACACCGATTACCCTCGAGCGAGACAGTACAAACCTCGCTACTCCTATTACGGTTAACATTGGGTTTGCTCGGTCTTCAGACAGTGACGCTGCAGATATCAATTTTATAGGTGCAACTGCCTTACCCGGAGACCAATACGAAGTGGTGTTTGCCCCAGGTCAAGTGTCAGTGTTATTGGACTTAGAACTTCTTGATGACCCTGCCGAGGGAGATGAAACGCTCGTACTCGAGCTTCTTGACGACGACGACAATAACAACTACGTTATTGCAGAAGAAGATGACGAAGTTGCTAGCCAGATTGTTATTGATGTTATTGATTGATGCATTTTAAGCTTTTGATTGGGCAGCAATTTAATGCTCAATAGACAGGTTTCAAACGTTTAAATGATGAAAAAGCCTCGAGTTCGTTGCTCGGGGCTTTACTTATGCCTTAATTTAGTAGCTCAATGAATATCTTCTAGCAATTCCAGGATTATACCAAATTGACTCTTGAATGTCATAGTCTGAATCATCTAAGGGTATGCTCTCACGAGCGATTTTGATGCCGAAAAGCGACATCAAAACATCACT
>CAZMCW010000091.1:2040-14127 GCA_964564405.1 uncultured bacterium | reverse complement strand
ATATCTCATGCCTTACTTTGAAACAGGTATCTCTACTTTTGCAAGAGGTCTATTAACTAGCACGTAAGCTTGCAAGCTACTAATCTTCCGGTACGCGTAAAACTTTTCGCCCCGGTCGATGGCTTCGGTACTGTCCGAAAGTACTTCGATAATGAGGCAAGGGTTTTTCTTGTAATAAGCGTGGTCGTCACCGTCATCGCAGATAACCATGACATCAGGATAATATGAGGTCTGCTCATCAATTTTTAGTTTCATGTCAGCAAAATAGCTACGACATGGCGCTACCTCAGCAGCTAGTAACCGCGCGTAGAGCTTGCCAGAGATGCGGTTATGGCGCTCACTTGCTCCGGCCATCATAAACAACTCGCCACCTACAAATTCGTGTTTGTGCGTGCTCGTTTGTTCAAACTCGAGGTAGTCTTCAAAGTCAACATCTGTCTTAACAGGCGCTTGTCTCATACCTTAAAGTATAAACGCCTTAAACTTAACGCGTCATGACCCTCTTATAAAAACTTGCAAATGTAGGCTCAAAGATGACCCGTAGGCTGCAAATCCGCTACAATTTAGCGTTTGACATGTAATAGCTTCATTTGTTGTAAGTACATGTCACCTTTATCACTTACCTTTATAGCAGCCTTGCCACACGCATAGCAGTTCAACCCTGGCTAACAGCGTTTCACTGGTCTAATAGCGTCTTACAGGCAAGTTAAATGATTGCATTTTGCAGGGAGGAACACCTATGAAACTTGCAGCAACCCAGCGTAACGCCGGGAAAGCCAATCAACTCAGACAAACTGGGCAACTTCCGGGCATTATCTATAACAAGCAGCTTAATATTCCTGTAAGCGTTGAATTGCGCGCGTTTGATAAAGTTTTTCGTACTCAGGGTACGTCACATGTTATCGAGCTTGACCTCGACGGTAAACCGCACGACGTGCTGGTTAAACAAGTTCAAATGGACAAGCGTCGCCGCTTACCTTTACATATTGATTTTTACGAGGTCACGGCAGGTGAACAGGTTGAGGTTGGTGTCACCATTGACTTTGTTGGTAACCCACCAGCTGTTAAAGAAGGCGCTCAAATTGATATTCAGCGCCGCGATGTCACTATTAAAATTGTGCCACGTCTCATTCCCAATAAGCTCGAGGTTGACATTAGCCACTTAGGCTTTGGCGACTCCATGCACGTTAGTGACATTGTTGGCTTGCTTCCTGAAGAAGCCGAAATTATGGATGATGTCGAACTTACGCTTGTAGCCATTGTCGCCCCACGCGTTGCTGAAGAGACTGAAGACGAAGCTGACGGCGAAATGGTCGAGCCTGAAGTTATCGGTGAAAGTGATGATGAAGGCGAAGGTGAAAACGAAGGTAGTAGCGACGACTAACGCTAGCTTTTTTTGTGTCGTCAACAACTGTTCATTGTGATGGCTAAGCCAATAAGCCTACCCATCACTTTGGCTTAGCCATCACTTTGGCTTAGCCATCACTTTAGCTTAGCCATCACTTTTTAGCAGCTAAAAAATTAGTAGCTAGAAGAAGTTAGCTCGAGTGCATCCTCGAGGCTTCTAGGAACAATTTTGACCCCATTTACAACTATCGTTGGCCTTGGCAATCCTGGCCGGCGTTACACGCACACGCGCCACAACGCTGGCTTTTTTGTCGTGGACGCTCTGGCTAACCACTTGGGTGTATCTTTCCGTCAACAGCGTGAAGCTGAGGAAGCCAAAATAGATGGTGTTACCCTAGTCAAACCATTAACCTTTATGAATGCGTCTGGTAGAGTTGTGCAGCGCTATGCAACCAAAACCAAGCCTGAGCGCATTTTGGTCATTCACGACGACCTCGATTTACCGTTGGGGCGCTTGCGTTTTAAGTTTGGCGGCAGTTCTGGCGGGCAGCGCGGCGTGCAAGATACTATTTCGCGTATTGGCAAAGACTTTTACCGCCTTAAGGTAGGTATTGACCGGCCGCCAGCAGGCTGGGAAGTGCAGCGTTGGGTGCTTAGTCCTTTTCAAGACAGCGAGCAGTCTCTTTTAGAAGATGTTGTTGCGGCAGCTAAAGACGCCGTGTTACTTGCTTTAGATCAAGGCGTTGACCAAGCCATGGGAGACTATAACGGACGTGACTTACGTCATCCAAATCTACCTCGTCCAAATGCAACTTCATCACCCCAACACCCAGTTAAAGTATCATCTCGAGCAACCCAAAAGTCAGAAAGTCAGCATCTTGCCAAGGTTTCTAGCGACACTCTTGCTGACGACAACAGCTAACCATGCCGTCTGAACAGTCGTCAACAAATACTAGACAGGCAACATCACAACCTTCACAGTTTACAGATTCTCCTGATGCAACAGTTGAACCTTTAGACGGCTCGAGCACCCTTCCTACTACCACACGCCCAGCTGTCACCCGTAACGCCATCACCTTGATGATCGGCACACTCGCTAGCCGTGTGTCAGGTTTAGTGCGTACTTCACTGCTTTTACAACTTTTCCCAGTCACCATGACAGATGCATTTTTGGTGGCCTGGAAAATCCCCAACTTGTTCCGCGAACTTTTGGCTGAAGGCGCGCTTACCAACTCGTTTGTGCCGGTTTATGCGTCGCTTAAAGGGAATGACGCCAAAAAGCTGACCGCAGCGTTAACGACCTCACTGGCAGTTATCAACAGTTTGCTTTTAGTGCTTGCTCTCTACGCGGCACCGTGGCTAGTAGATGTAATGTTGGCAGAGGGCTCGAGTGTCGACGTAAGCTTAGCCGTTCAACTCACCCGCCTCACCTTTCCGGTGTTGTTTGCTATCTCGCTGGCAGCCCTAGCGATGGGCGTGCTCAATGCTGAAGAACGTTTTTTTGCCCCTGCTTGGGCACCAGTTGCACTTAACATTGCAGTTATTTTGGGAATGCTTGCGTTTCCCGCCAACGTTCAAGCCTTAGCGCTAAGCGTGGTTGCCGGGGGGCTGTTGCAACTTCTCGTTCAGCTGCCTAGTTTGTGGCGTCACAGACTCATCCCAACACGTTGGCAGCTTTGGCACCCGCAACTTTTAGATGTGCTGCTGCTGATGGCTCCCTTTGCACTTACCACTGGCGCACGCCAAGTGCTCAACGTGGTGGCCAATTATCAACTGAGTTTGTTACCTGCTGGTAGCGTGACTGCCTACGAAAACGCCAACTTGCTGGTGAGCTTAGCGCTAGGTCTGTTTAGTGTGTCGCCCGCGCTAGCGTTTTACTCGAGGCTTAGTCAGCAGGCCACCCACGCCCCAGACAACTTTGCCAGCACCCTGCTAGACGGCTGCAAGCTCATCAGCTTTTTAACGGCACCTGTGGGGTTGTTGATGTTAGTTCTAGCTGAACCCGCCGTGCGCACTATTTGGGATATTCGACTTGCTAGCGGGCAGAGTCAAACCGTTCAGTACACTATTTTAGCGGTTGTTCCACTTGGACTGGCTATTTTTCCATTAGGCTTAAACAACTTGTTGTTGCGTCCGTTTTACATTCGCAAGCAAGTGCGTACCGTTATCAGCATCAGTGTAGGGTTTATGACGTTAAGTGCGGTACTTTACGCGCTGTTAGTACCCAATTTAGGCATTTCGGGGTTATCTGTCACCACTGCGCTCATCAATTGGCTACAACTTATGACCTTACTGCTATGGCTTAAACGTACGGAGGGGCTCGAGCTACGCAGTTTCACCCGTCACGCTGCCCGTGTTTGGTTGGCAGCTAGCGGTGCCGCGCTCATCACTTGGGGAGTTATCACGAGCCTACCTGATGCCAGAACGTGGCTGCAGATTGTATTGCGGGTCGGTTTAGGTGGCTGCATTGGACTTGGCAGTTATGGGGTATTCGCATTGCTGCTCAATCTTTCTGAAGTCCAGCAGCTCAAAAAACGTTTTCTAAGACAACCCGCTGATTAAGTGACGTCAACACACTAACCTCGAGCATAGACCCTCAAAAACCTCGAGCTCTAAATCTCAAACGAGATTCTAAAAGTTAGCCTCGAGCCTCATCTGATTGTTCTGATGGCGCGCTGCTCGTGTCGCCAGTGATGATATCGTCATCAATATTATCGTCAGACGCGTGTGATGAAGCTTCGTTAGATGATTCATTTGAGGTCGGTGCAGCTGGGTTCGGGGTCATGCTGACTTTTGTGGACGACGTCTGGCTCGAGGGTTGACTGGGCGTTAAACGTCCCGGCTTGCGCGATACAGCTGCAGAGAGGGCGTTATCTCGATCATTTTTTTGGTACACCTCTTGCGACCCACCTGAAAGCTCTGCCCAGGTAACTTGGTCGTCCATGCTAATAACTTTCACCGGACAAGATTTCACGCAGGCGTCACAACCGTTGCAGCGATCTGGCTCGAGCAACAACCGCTTACCGCCACCTTCATCTGCTGGTTCAAATACCCTCGAGAACGCGTCCGTTGGACACACTTTGGTGCAAATAGGACAGACAATACACCCCTCGGCAACACGGGGCAGCACCCACGGCACAACATCCTCTGGTTCCGGTTTAGACATTTGAATAATCTGGTAATGCTTGTTGTGCTCGCTAGGCAGTGGGGTCTCGTCTTCTTCTGGGTTGAGTAAATCTAGCGGCATAAGCGCGTCCGCAGCACCACGCTGAAGGCTTTTAACACCACCCCTCAACAAATCGCGGCGGCTGATGGCATCTGGATTATCGGTACTGTCGTAGTGATCCGTTTGGATAACCTGAGTTTCAAAATCGCGCCCCAGTTGCCTCGCAAGTACATGTGCTTTGTCAACAAGTTTGTCTAGGCTACTTGGCACATCAGCACAGCCCACTAAACAATCACTGCAATCATTGCGTACCAAGGTGAGGGTTTTACGGCCGCTGGCGAGACGTACCAGGTCACTTGCCTCGAGCCGCGTTAAACACTGTACACTTTGCGCCGAGCCTTTGACCTGCGAGCATTTAATGGGCGCACCCGCTTGATAGGCTACTTTGGCCTCGAGTGCTTGAGACGGGCAAACTTGTACACACAAACCGCAGCCCGTGCAGTCTATCTCATCAATTTCCACGTTGCGTTTAATGGTAATCGCTGTATGCGGGCAAGCTTTTTCGCACAGGTCGCAACCGCCCACTTGCCGCGTCACCGCCAGACAACGCCGTTCGGTGTAGTCGGGTTGCAAGTTAGACGCTTTGATGATGAAGCTAAACAGTTTCTCGAGCAACTTCTTAATATCCTTTTTACTCAGATGCCATTTTCTCGAACGAGTACCTTAACGATACCCTAAGAACGTATTCGTTACCCAAGAGTAGAAAACGTGATGACATTTAAAAAGCTCGAGCCTAATGAGCTCGAGCCTGTATCTCAATGTAAATCCCCAAACTACAAATAACAACCTAAAACCCGTACACCTCATGCCGCTGGGGTGAAAGTTTTTTGCTATAGCCAGTAGCTTCTAAGTAATCATCAAACATATCAAAATCAATTTGCTGCTTGCTGTCAGAAAGTGCCACGTCTGGGTTGGGGTGAACTTCCATCATAATGCCATCTGCACCAACAGCTAAACTCGCTTTGGTAAGTGGTACTAACAGGTCACGTCGTCCGCCAGAGTGGGTCACATCCACAATAACTGGCAAGTGCGTTTCCAGCTTAGCCAGCGCCACTGCCGACACGTCTAAGGTGTTGCGGGTGTACTGTTCATAGGTACGAATGCCGCGCTCACATAAAATGATATTGTGATTGCCTTCACTCATAAGGTACTCAGCAGACATGACCCATTCTTCAATGGTGCCACTAAGCCCGCGTTTAAGCAGCACAGGTTTAGTCGTTTTACCGATAGCTTTTAGCAAGGTAAAGTTTTGCGAGTTGCGCGCGCCAATTTGCAGGACGTCAACGTGCTCGAGGAACATCTCGAGGTCGCCGGCATCCATAATTTCAGCGACAAATTTGAGGTTGTGTTTGTCGCAAGCTTCCCGCCCGATACGCAACCCTTTTTCACCTAAACCTTGGAACGAGTAAGGATTGCTGCGCGGTTTGTAAGCGCCCCCACGCATAAGGGATACACCCCTACTCGCCACCCGCTCAGCCACCATCTCAACTTGATTTTTAGATTCAATGGCACAGGGTCCAGCAATAAGCACAGGTGAGTGACCTTGACCAATGGCAATATCGCCGACGTTGACGATAGTGTCTTCAGCCCTGGTCTGGCGGGAGGTCAAAAACTTGACTTTATCTGCTTTAATGCCTACCTGCATACTGGCTTGAAAAATAGACTTGAACAAGCTCTTGATGGTGCTATCACTAAAAGGACCTTGGTTGAGGTTGGTGAGCGCTTCTAACATCTGCGCTTCACGCAGTGGATCATACGGGGATTCACCATTGCTGGTTTGCAAGCCGCCAATTTCTTCAGCAACATGGGCACGCTGTGACAAAAGCTTTAACAGCTCAACGTTGAGGCTGTCAATTTGGCTGCGCAACTCGTCAATACGCTCGTTCATTATTCCTCCAGAGGCAGCGGGTCTGCTGCGCGTTCTAAGGGGCGCTTTTGGGAAAACCGCACAATTAGAATACTGAGTTCGTAGAGTACCACAAGTGGCCCCGCTACAAGCGCAAAATTAAACGGGTCGCCAGTTGGCGTTACCACGGCTGCGGCCACACAGCCGCCAACAATGGCGTAGCGCCGATAGTGACGCATCATAGGTGCATAAAGAAAGCCCAAACGAGCTAGCAAAAACGCCAACACGGGCATCTCAAATAAGATACCAAACACGGCCATGTACAAAATAAGCTTAGAGATATAGTCGCCAATGGACAAAAGCACATTGGCTTCATTCCCTAAAAAGCCCAGCAAAATAGGTAGCGCTAGGGGCAGTACCACATAGCGCGCAAACATGACCCCAGCAGCAAACGCCCCAGCCGTAAAAAACACAAAAGGCACTGACCAGCGTTTTTCTTCAGCGTAGAGTGCAGGCGCAATAAATAACCAAACCTGCATGCCTATTACGGGCGCAGCTAGCACCACCCCAAAAAACGCAGAAATATTCATGCTGACAAGGAAAGGCTCGAGCACCCCAAACGCGTTCAAGGTGAACCCATCCGGTAGCGGCGCGCGCAACCACTCTAATAAGTTAAAACGAAACGCAAACGCCACTCCAGCAGCCACAATCCACGCAACAATGCTGACAAATAAGCGCGTTCTAAGTTCAGCAAGATGTTCAATTAATGTCATTCGTTCATATCACTTTGCTCTACATTAACCATTAACATTGCATAGTTTGCATAGTTACCTAAGTTGACACCCCACAAACCCACTAGGCATATCAAAGCCTTGTTAATGTTAACTAAGTAGTTTTACCCTTAGTATTCAAAACACATTACAACACCATTTTGACGTGCGTCACGTTGAAGCACATTATTAACGTTTGAATATGCCAAATCACCTAAGCTGAGTGAGTTTGTAGTTAGTTGAACGTAGGTTTTAGACCGACTTTACCTCAGTTGTGTCACTGCTTTGGCTTGTTGTACTTGGGCTCACGGGTTTTTTGCTGTCATCGTCAGAGACTTCTTTTTCAATTTCATCTTTCATATCGCGAATGCCTTTGCGAAACTCGCGCACAGCTTGTCCCATGCCTTTCGCCATTTCTGGTAAACGGCGTGGCCCAAAGACCAAAAGTACCACAACCAAAATAATCAACATTTCCCAAATACCTAGTGGACCTAAACGCATAATTTGATAACCTCCTCGGGTAATACCCTAGTCTAGCATCCACACGCAGCAACGTAAGCAGGCGAGGTTGCGTTTATTGACAACCTCACCTGTACCAATCTGTGATTGGATTAAGTTAAGCGATGGCAGCGAGGGATCGCTCGAGCAGATTCCCTGCTGTCTCCACGTCTGCCTGACTAATATTGAGAGGTGGTGCAATACGGGTGACGTTGTTCCACAAGCCACCTTTACCAATCAGGAGTCCGTGATCACGGCAGGCACTCACCAGTGCGCTTGTTTTAGCTGGGTCAGGGGATTGGTCGTGTGGGTGAACAATCTCTAAAGCTTGCATGAGGCCCATGCCGCGCACGTCGCCAATGAAGTCAAATTTATCTTTGAAAGACTCGAGCCGCGTGCGTAACTCGTCCCCACGCTCAGCGGCGTTATCTGCTAGGTTGTGACGCTCAATCACATCAACTGTAGCAAGTGCGGTGGCCATAGTAACGGGGTTGCCGCCAAAGGTTGAGAAGGTAATTTTACCCACGGCAGCATCGGCAACTTCGGGCGTGGCAATGGTTGCACCGAGCGGCGACCCGTTGGCGATGCCCTTAGCAAAGGTCATGATGTCGGGTTCAACCCCCCAGTGCTCAATGCCAAACATTTTGTGACCGGTGCGTCCCCAACCGGTTTGCACTTCATCACAAATAAACACGCCACCCGCTTCTTTCACAATCGGTAGCACCCGTTCAAAGTACTTGTGCGGTGCCACAATAAACCCGCCTGCGCCTTGAATAGGCTCAGCAATAAACGCAGCAATCCGACCATCAGTACTGGTTTCGATGGTTTCAATGAGGTCTTGCACGCACAGTTCAATGACTTTGTCTTCGTCTAAGCCAAAGGGCGCGCGGTAAACATAAGGGTTGCGGACGTGTTTAATGTTGCCATCAAAAACGTGACCCATGCGCCAAGTGCCTTGACCAGCTAAGCTCATGGTGAGCATGGTGCGACCCGAATAAGCGTGGCGCAACGCAAGCACATCGCGGTTTCCTGTGTACAAACGCGCTGCCATAATGGCGGTTTCGTTAGCTTCTGAACCGCTATTCGTAAAAAAGCTCTTCTGCAAACGCCCAGGGGTGATGGCGGCAAGTTTTTCAGCAAATTGCACCATGATTTCATTGACGTAGAGCGTAGAGGTGTGTTGCGCTTTGTAAAGTTGCTCACTAGTTTTGGCGGTTACCTCGTCATTACAGTGACCGACCGAGACCGTTAATACACCACCAAAAAAGTCCAGGTAACGCTTGCCTTCAACATCCCAGATGTACTGATCTTTAGCGCGCTCAACGACAATTGCGTTGTCACCAAAGAGTGGTGTTACAGCAGGGAACATGACACGCTTGTGACGTTCTAATACCTCGGATGTTTTAGATAGTTCGGAAATCACACGTAGCCTCCTTTAGGTTGAAGTAGGATTTTCAGATAGCCTCATAAAATCACGATATGCAGTTAGATTTATACATTAACGCTTATGGCAAAGTCCTGATGAATATATCTGACACAAACGCGCGTTAAGCATCTATATCATTTTCAAAAAGCGTTGACGTGCCAATGAATTTAAAGGGGTTTTAGATGTTGGTTGAAGATGTCCTCGAGCCTCATGTCTATAGCCTTTATCGTCTTGAGATACTTTATCGTCTTGAGATACGATGTCCACCCAAGGGCATATTTCAAGACCGTATTTTCGCAGTATACCTGATGGTCTAAGACTCTCAAAGTTGAACTCGAGATTACACAAAGCCAGGTCATATATGTGGTTAGCTTGGAAGCTATCAACACTTGAGAGTGACGCAAAAACGTCACCACAATAATTACATCTCAACTACCTACAGTTATCAAGGAGCCATCATGCAACTCGGATTTATTACCAACGCCCTGGCTGGCGAGTCACTAGATACCATTGCCAACTGGGGGCAAACCCAAGGCTATGATTTTATGGAAATTGGGCCTCATGCACCTTTGGATGAATTGCGGGACTACTTAGCAGGTGAGCGGCCGCTAGCAGTTAAGGCACTCTTGTACTGTCGTAATACCTTGCATCCTGATGCAGATAAAAGAAACGAGTTTGTTGCTGGAACGAAGGCACGGCTCGAGCTAGCTCGTGACTACGGTGTGAGCATCGTCAACATCTCAACGGGCATCGACCCAAGTAAGTTGCTACGCGCTAACATCGACACGTGTGCAACCATTTTGCAGGAATACTGCGACCTAGCTGGCGAAGCTGTCACAGTTGCGGTTGAAAACTGCCCAGATACAGGTAATATCGCAGTCAATCCAGAGATTTGGCAAGCCCTTGTAGACAAGGTTGACCGTCCTAACTTTAAGCTTACCTACGACCCGTCTCACTTCATCCGTTTGTTGATTGAGCCTTACGAAAGTCTTTACGATTTTGCTGAGCACATTGTTCACGTTCATGCTAAAGACGCTGAGGTCAATCACGTTCGGCTTGCCCGCAGAGGTTTTTTGGATGACGGTTGGTGGCGCTACCGGGTGCCTGGTTGGGGACAGGTGGACTGGCCACAAGTGCTTACGCGGTTACATGAAGTTGGCTTTAGCGGAGGGATTAGCCTCGAGCACGAAGATCCACTTTTTGGCGGCCATCACGATGGTAGCGTCACCAGTTTGGACGACGCTAAAGCGGGTTTGCAAGCTGGTGCTAGCTATTTGACCCCGCTGCTCAACACGGTGCTAGTACGTTAGCATCTATATTCGAGCTTGCGTGCAACCTAAACTCGTGTAAACCAAGTTAGATTTTGTACCTCAATTCGGAAAAGATTGAATGGACATATCCAAAGGTATTAGTGAGGCTGATTTATCCAAGGATAGAGTTAAAAATGTCTTGATTACGAACATATTGAGACCTAATGTGTATACATTTAGAGCTGTTTAGCTGGCTTTTTCTTTTCCGAATTAGGATAGATTTTGTGTTTGACCTCATGTTAGTTGCCGTGTTAGCTGCAACCATGTTGACGGCAACCATTTGCCAAAACTATGTTAGGTAGTGAACTATCACACTTTGTGCGATTGAGTCGTGGTAAGTTGAATATGGTTACACACCACAATCTATTTAGACCATGTTGATGCGTGGTTGATGCGTGGTTGATGCGTGTTGCCACCGCGCGACTGTTCGTCAACAAAGATTCGTCAACAAAGAAAGGACATTAAGTTATGAGAAAAGTTCTCATTACACTGACCCTGCTGCTCGCAGGTGCAATGGGGCTGGCCCAAGGCGTGAGCGTTTGGAGTCACTTTGGTGACACGGACCTCGAGTGGTTACAAGCTGAAGCCGCTGCGTTTGAAGCTGCGTTTGGCGTTCCCGTGACCATCACTCGTATTGAACTCAGCGAACTCAAGCAAAAAATGCTTTTATCTGCCCCCGAAGGTGAAGCAGCTGACCTAATTGTCACCATTCCCCACGATCAAATTGGCGAACTAGCAGCAGGCGGCGTCATTGCTGACATGTCGTCGTTTGCTACTGAAGATTACCTAGCTGATCTTTCTGATCAAGCTGAGCTGGCATTTACCTTTAATGGGCGGCCGTTTGGGTTGCCGCTTTACTCAGAAGGACCCGCGCTTATCGTCAACGCAGACATCATTCCTGAGTCAGATATGCCAGCAACCTATGAAGACTTTATTGCCAAAGCACAAGAACTGACCAGCGAAGATAGCTACGGCTTTTTATTTGACAACAAAAACTTTTATTTTGCCTATAACTGGCTCCGCTCTAACGGCGGCTATGTGTTCAATCTAATGGACGACGGGTCACTTGATCCAGCTGACGTTGGACTTGCTAACGAGGGTGCCATTGCTGGCGCGCGGCAACTCAAAGCCTTGCAGTACGACCACGGGCTTATTCCAGCTGGCACAGACACCTCTGTGGCAGAAGGTCTGTTCAACGAGGGTGCTGCTGCGATGGTCTACAACGGACCGTGGTCCATTGCCAACGCTCGAGCCGCTGGCATCAACTTGCGCGTCGCCCCTATTCCACCAATGGCAGATGGTACCGAATTTGCTGGGTTCATTGGCGTACAAGGCGTACTTCTAAACGAATTTTCAGAAAACAAAGCAGATGCCGCCAACTTTGCCCGTTGGATTACCCGTCCAGACGCTCAAGTTAAACTGGCTGAGCTTAGCGGGCGCATTCCCACCTCAGCTGCAGCAGCTGAACAAGTTGCCGACGACCCTGTACTCACTGGGTTTATTAGTGCGTTTGAAAACGCAGAACCTATGCCAAATATTCCCGAAATGGGTAACGTTTGGCAACCCATGGCAGACGCCCTCGAGATTCTCCTCAAAGATGCTGACTCTGACCCCGAGGCCTTGCTCGAGGCTGCTGTGGCCCAAATTTCAGGTGAATAAGTCTG
>CAZMCW010000091.1:0-2030 GCA_964564405.1 uncultured bacterium | reverse complement strand
CTGTTTCTTAACTAGTCACCTTCATTTTTAGCCTTACACACGCTGCACCTGTGAACTTTGTTGACCCCAAATGTGTCTACATGTCATAGCGTGCAGCGTTGTTGTATCTGCAAATTTGTTTTTAACGCACAATTAACAGATGTGCAGTCAACAAATGTGCAATCAACAAATGTGCAATCAACAAATGTACAGATGCTTTTGGATCTTACAAACTCATAGCATCAGTGTTAAAGTTTGCCCTTAACAGCAAGTTTATGAGGTGTCGTTTTAATCAAGATGTTCTATCTAGGTTGGTAGAACCGAAAGGGGGTTGCGTGGATATTTCCCGTCCCACATCCGACTTTTTGCCCAAGGTGGAGGGTAAAAGCACGGGCGCACGGCTCTGGAAAGCGCTCACGTTACTAGCACTGGCGCTTGCTATTGCAGTAGCCGCTGGCACCGCTAGCGTGTGGTTAATTCAACTGGTTGCCCCAGCAGTACCTGTTTACGTTGGCTTACTTGTTGGGCTTGTTGCCCTGGTAATTAGTCTGCGAGTGATTGCTGAACGCTACGACTGGATTATGCCGTGGTACTACTTGCTGCCAGCTATTATCTTTTTGCTCACGTTTGCGCTGTTTCCGGTGGTTTTAACGATTGTTTTAGCGTTCACCGATTACGCTGGCGTGCGCAACGGTGAACTTAATATCAGCTCGAGAACTGACATTGTCAGCGTAGACGGTACTAGGGTTGAACTTGCCGATGTTGGCACGTTGCGCTGTAATGATCTGCGTAACGGATGTAGCAACGTCGCCGTAGAAGTTGCCGCTGCAAGTACCTCGAGCGTGGCAGCAGTATCTTTAGAAGACACCCTGTTAACGCTAGCTGAACCCTTAGCAGACGGGATCGTTCCTTCGATAGTCGAACTTGATCTGGTAGATATTGGTTTTAGCGCTAAGTTCAATGTGGTAGCCGGGCAAGGTAATACGCTCACGCTCGAGCGCCCTCCACCGGGCACGGTGGACTTAGAAAGCGTGGGGCTCGAGCTACCTTCCGAAACCATTCGCCGCACCATTCGCAGTATCGACGGCAACACCCTCACCCTAAGTGATTCACTACCTGAAGGCACAACCTACACAGATGTCACCCGCTACAACGAGTTTGGTTTAATTGGGCTCAGAAATTTTCGAGTTATTTTTGCTGAGGCTGGTCGCTCGCTAGGACCGGTGTTTGTATGGAACGTGTTGTTTGCGTTTTCAACAGTATTTCTTAACACTGTTTGCGGTGTATTTATTGCTATCTTTCTCAACAATCCCAACTTGCGCTTTAGAAATCTTTACCGCACTTTGCTTATTGTGCCGTGGGCGCTACCAAGTGTCATTACCGTGCAAGTCTGGCGCGGGTTCTTAAACACCAACTTTGGTGCCATCAACAGGATGCTAGCTCTGCTAGACTTACCTGTACTCAACTGGTTAGGTGAAGTTTGGCCGGCGCGGGCAGCTATTTTGCTGGTGAACTTGTGGTTGGGCTTGCCGTTTATGATGACGGCCACCTTGGGCGCACTATCTGCTATTCCCAACGACCTGTATGAAGCCGCCAAAATTGATGGTGCCGGCGTGTGGAAACGCATCACCGGCGTCACCTTACCGCTATTGCGCACAGCGCTAGTGCCCATCACACTTACTGGCTTTGCGTTTGCGTTTAACAACTTTACGCTCATCTTTTTGCTAACGGGTGGCGGTCCTGGTTATGAGGGCGGTACCTCAACAGCACGCGCTACAGACATCCTCATCTCATGGGCGTACAACGAAGCATTTCAAGCCCAAGGTGGCTACGCTTACGGGCTCGGGTCAGCTATTTCGCTGCTCATCTTTTTTATTACCATTGCGATTAGTTTGCTCAACTTTCAAGTTACCGGCGCACTTAAAGAAGAGGGACACAAATGACACCAACCTACGCGCCCCCCCGCTTTGTTCGTAGATGCATGACGAGTTTGGGTATAGCTAGCAGCGGGTGTGCGTTTGCACAAGTTGACCGCAGCCGCTTTTTAGTTA
>CAZMCW010000090.1:5197-14147 GCA_964564405.1 uncultured bacterium | reverse complement strand
AAGCGTAATAAAAATGCATACGGTTACTCTATTGTACATATGGGTCATAAAACAGTTTTTCACGAAGCATTTTATGAACTCGAGTTAGTTGACGATTGAGTCGTGACCCACGCAGCGTTAAAACAGCGCGCACTCAACAATGCTGAGGTCAAAGCTCACTATGACGCGCTAGCACTTAAATTTTCGTTACTGCGAGACATGCTCAAAGCGTGTCAACAAGCTGGCTTAAGTCAAGCTCAAGTGGCTGAGCGTGTAGAGACTCAAAAGGACTATAAAGCTCAATGACTGATTTTTTAAGGTAACATAACCTCGTGAAAGCTACCACGACTTTCTCCCTTAAAGACCAACTGTTTAATGAAGTTAAAGTCACCTACCTGGCAGAACTATTCCATGCAGTATATCCGCAGTTTCCGGCAGATGATTTTGTAAAAGCTGTGGTGGACGCGTTTCCAGAGCTCGAGCTAAAACAGCGCATTACCCACATCACCGAACAGTTAAACGTGTATTTACCAGATGATTACTCAGACGCGCTCGAAATCATCTTGCAAGCCCTGCCTCCAGAACTTGACCCCAGCAAAAAAGACGACGACTTTGGCGAGTTTATTATTGCGCCGCTGTCGAACTATGTGGCCTTGTACGGGTGTGAAGCTGAGTATTTAGAGATGTCGCTAAACGCGCTAAAAGCTATCACCAAGCGGTTTTCTGCTGAGGATGCCATTCGCTATTTTATCAACGCTTTTCCAGATGAAACCTTTGCCTTTTTGAAAACCTGTGCGCTAGATGCCAACTATCACGTGCGGCGGTTAGCAAGTGAAGGCAGCCGTCCTAAGTTGCCGTGGGCGCAGAAATTAGTTACGGAGTATGTGTGGCCGCTCGAGCTGCTTGACCTACTCTATGCAGACAGCACCCGCTACGTGACCCGCTCGGTAGCTAATCACCTCAACGATATTAGCAAACTTGACCCGGAACTGGTGCTGGCAACCCTAAAACGCTGGCAAGCTGAGGACAAGCAAGACGTCAAAGAGATGGCGTTCATCTGCAAACATGCGCTGCGCACGCTTATCAAACAAGGTCATCAGGAAGCTTTAGGGCTCATCGGCTTTGGCGAAGCGCCAGACATTAGCATCAGTGACTTAACGACAACCACGCCAGATGTCATTGTAGGAGACGCATTTGAATTTGCGTTTACGCTCACGTCTCACAAGCAGCAAAACTTAGTTGTGGATTATCTGATGGTGTTCGCGAGTGACAGCAAAAAACGCAGTCAGAAAGTGTTTAAGATTAAGCAGCTCGAGCTTGCTAAGGGTAAGGTTGTCAAGCTAAGTAAGCGCCATCCTATGCGGCTGATGACGACGCGGCGCTTGTACGAGGGCGAGCACAGCATCACGCTACAAGTGAATGGGCAAGCTTACGGGTCATTAAGTTTTAACTTGCATGAGGCTTAACCTAGCTGGTTAACTCTAAAAGCATCCGGTAGCGGTCACTGCGGTAGGCACTTTGCACGTATTCAAATGGTACGCCTTGTTGCAAAAAAGTGGTGCGGGTGAGTGCCAAGATAGGCAAGTGCTCACCGATGGCTAAGATGGTTTGCTCGTGAGCCGTGGGTAGGCGTGCACTTACAGCTTGCTTGGCACCACTGGGGACGACGCCAAATTGCGCCTCGAGCGTCTGGTACAAACTTCCTTCAGTTTTAAGTAGGTCAATTGAGAGTTCCGCATAGTCCGGTATTAAGTGAGACAGTTGTAAGGCTAACGGTTCATCGTCGGCTGTTCGTAAACGGCTAATGCGTAAGACGGTATCACCTTCGTTTAAGGCGAGCGCTGTGGCAACCTCACTGCTGGCTTGCACCTTAGACACATCTAACAACACACTGCCTGGTTTAAACCCGAGGGCGCGAGCTTCGTCGGTGAAGCCTTGGACTTGCTCCACGGGTTGCTCGAGCCGCTTGCCCAATACGTAGGTTCCCGAGCCGTGGCGCTGTTCAATGTAGTGGGTGGCAACCAGTTCCTCGAGGGCTTTGCGAACCGTCATGCGTGAAAGGCCCAAGCGGGTAGCGAGTTCCCGTTCGGAGGGTAAAGCGCTACCCGCGCGCAGCACCCGCGTTTGAATAGCTTGTTTGAGTTGCTCAGTAAGTTGCAAATAGGCTGGCGTTGGCAACGATTTGTCAATGTCAATGTGCAAAGGGTCAACCTGAAGGGGGATGGGGTGGACTTGACTGTGCGCCATCATCAACCTTTCACAGCACCCGCAAGCCCTTGAATAAACTGCCGCTGGAAGATCATAAACACAACAATCACAGGCACCGTAGCAATGACAATGCCGGCTGCAATCGTGCGCAAGTTGCCACTAAAAAAGCCGCGCAAAAACGCTAAACCCACTGGCAACGTAAAAAGCTGATTATCGGTTAGCATGAGTAGCGGCCACAAAAAGTTATTCCAAGACGCCACAAAGGTGATGATGGCCAGCGTTGCCAGTCCCGGGCGAATAAGGGGTAGCAAAATGCGCCACCAGACGCCAAACTCGCTGGCACCATCCATACGGGCGGCTTCTAAAATATCATCGGGGATGGCATAGTAAACCTGTCGCAACAAAAAGATGCCCAGTCCGCTCGCCGCAAACGGCAAAATGAGCCCATGAAAACTATCTTGAAAGCCCAACACGTTAACGGCCATCACATACAGCGGAATCAAGATAAGTTGTTCGGGAAAAACCAGCGTACTTAAAATCACCACAAAGAGCACATCACGCCCAGCAAAGCGCATCTTGGCAAGGGGATAGGCGGCGAGTGAACACAGTAGCAAGGTCAGTAAAACTGTCCCAACGGAGACGACCAAGCTATTAACAAAATAGCGGCCAATGGGAATATCTTGCGTGACTTTGTAATAGTTTTCGGTGGTGAGTGGGAACATGTAGGCAGGTCGTTCACGGGGTGCATCAGCTTCTTCAGGTGATGTTTCTTCAGGTGATGCTGCATAATCTCGCCACCAACCGCCTGCGCCGTTGTAGAGGCCGTCTTGCTTCGCCTCACGTAACCCTTCACCCCAGCCAATGAGCCCAAGATACGGCACAAGTTGGGCAGGACCGTTACGTGGAAAGGGACTTGCTGAAGTTTCGCGCACACTCATGAGTAAAGCCCAGCCAAACGGCACAATCGTCACCAGCATGACCGCAATGAGCGTCAAGTACCAAGTTGTAACGTTGAGAGGATGTTTGCGTGTGTTCACTGCTCGCCGCCAAGTTTGAGGTTGATGGCGGTAAAAATAATGATAATGAGCGAAAACACCACCGCAATGGCAGACGCATAGCCCACGTTGTTGAACACAAAGGCTTGACGGTACAGGTAAAACATTGCGGTAAGCCCACTATTGAGAATGCCGCCGGTGCCATCCGTCATAATAAAAATCTCATCAAACGCGCGCAGGGCAGCAATCGACGACAAGACGCCCACCAGCACAATAATGGGGCGCACGCCCGGCACAGTGATGTACCAATGACGCTGGAGGACGTTGGCCCCATCAATGGCAGCAGCTTCGTAGCGTTCTTGGGGAATAGACTGTAACCCTGCTAAAAACATCACCATGTAGTAACCCACGCCGCGCCAGACGGTCACGCTCATGATGGTGGGGAGTACCAAGTTGGGGTCTTGCAAAAATGCAACGGGTCTGCGAATGGCACCAAGTTGCCGCAAAATTCCGTTCAAAAGTCCTTGATCGGCAAAAACTAGCTCAAAAATCATGCCGATAGCCACAGCAGAAATCACAGCAGGCATAAAATACATCGCCCGAAAAAAGGCTACGCCGGGCAGTTTGCGGTTGACAACAATCGCCAGCGTGAGCGATAAAACAATCAAAATAGGTGTGGCAATAAGATAGATAAACGACTTGCGAACCGATAGCCAAAAGAGTGGGTCACGAAATAGCTCTGTGTAGTTATTCGTGCCGATCCAACTGGCGTTATAAAGGTCAAAGTCGGTAAAACTGTAGTAGATCACCCGTACGAGCGGTGTAAAAAAGAAAACTGCTAAAAACGCCAGCGCCGGTGCTAAAAATAGATACGCGGTGAGCGTGCGGCGTTGCGTTTCACTCAAGCGTTTGGCTGTGCTGGCAGGTCTACTAACCTTGCGTGTGACAGACATAGCAGTGTCCTTTCGGGGAGGGTGGGAGCATCGAGTTGATGTGGCGTTGTTAGCGTGTTGTTGTGTAAGGCTGTGTGGAAAGGGAGAGGGGGAGAAAGGGAGAAAGGGAGAAAGGGAGAGGGGGAGAAAGGGAGACTGCATCAGATGCAAGGTATGTATCGAGATATTGTGGTGTTAGCTAAGGTGTTATCAGATGTGCTTGCTCGAGCCTTACCTCACGCGCACAAGTTCACTTAAAGAATCTACAGGCTGGCAAATTCAAAGGCCGAGGGCATGACACCCTCAGCCTAAATCTGAACTTTACTGCTGGACGATGTCGTTGATGCGGGTCTCGAGTTGCTCGAGCGCTTCTTGCGGACTCGCTTGACCCAGTAGGGCCAGTTGGGTGGCTTCGGTCACGGCTTGCTGGACTTCAGCATCATTCGGGAAGGTAATCGAACGGTTGTCGGCGTTTTGTACGTAGTCAAACGCGAGCGGGCGAATTTGCGGGAGTTGTCCGCCTTCAGTACTTGTGAAGTAAGGGTCGCTATACGCACCAAAGTTAGACGGGAAAATACCTGCCCACTTGCTGAACTCAGCCTGGGTTTCAGGGTTGGTGACAAATAGTGCGAGCGCCATAGCTGCGTTGGGGAACTCAGTTTCTTCTGCCAAAACGAGGGCTTGTACGTCCACCCGGCTAGCGCCGCTCGAGCCGGTAATGCCAGACGCAACTTCGAGTTGTTCGTAAACATCTGGGTTGTTTTCATCAACCAGGCGCAACAAATGCGGGGCAATCATCACCAGTAGGGTTTCACCTTCGCTAAAACGGTCAATCATGTTGCGGTGGTCATCGGTGAGGCTCGAGCGCGGAATTAAATCATTTTCAATCAAGTTCACCCAAACTTGTAGCGCTTCAGACGCTTGCGGTTCAATAAACTCCACAGTGCCATCGTCATTCACCATGACAGCGTCGTTATAGATGAGGTAGTCCATGAGGTACTGCTCGGTAGCAGGGCCAAAGTTGAGGCTGGTGGCATAGTAACCGCAGGTGTCTAGGGTGGTACTAGCAAAGCTTTCTAGTTCCATCCAAGTGGTGGGCAGGTCATCGGCACTCAACCCGCATTCCTCGAGCAATGCTGCGTTGTAGCCCAAGAAGTTAGATAGCGCCAAATACCACGGCACTTGGTAACTGGTGCCTGCAAACGCGCCCGTATTCCAGGCAGTATCTACATATTGCTCGCGTAATTCAGGATAATCCGCTATGGCTGCGTCCATGTCCATCAGCAAGCCGGCGTCAGCAAATTCAGCAATCCAGGCCGGGCTAATATTGGCCACATCGGGTGGGTTACCTGCGGTGAAACTGTTGCGCACGCGGGCTTGCAGGCCGTCAAAAGGAACGTCTTCCCAGTTCACGGTTACACCGGGGTAGGTGGCTTCAAAGTTAGCCACAATTTGTTGAATGTATTCGTCAAACGTGGGGCTAAGGGACATGGTCCAAAAGGTGATTTCAGCACCTTCTTCCACGCCGTCAATGACTTGCCATGAGGCTAAGTTATCTTCGCTAGGATTCCAAAAAGGATTGCTAGCATCTGCTTGGCGTGCTGCTAATTCTTCTGAGCCAGACTGGGCAAGCGCACTACTCACGAGCCCAAGGCTTAGCACTAAAACAACCCAAATACGTACCTGTTTCATACTTCAACGACCTCCTGAAACACTGAGACTTTTATAACCGTGCGTACAGCCTAATGACGGCACATGTCGATAGGCAAGCAGCAACCGCGTTGTGCACACCCTTGTTGTACACATATAAAGGATTGATGTCGCTATCTAACTGCAGCGATCACGATGATGCGTTGATGTTAGGCTGTACCAGTTATAGACCAACTCTAAGCCAATTGTAAGGGCGTTGTCAAGGGCGCTTGTGCAAAGGTGGGTAGATGGGGTGTGTGTCAGTGATCCTCGGGTAATAGTAAGATCGCATATTCATAATATCCTGTTCTGGATGTGGTTTCTCTGGTGCGAGAAGGAAGCTTCATCTGAAAGGTGCGTTAGGTTAATCGTTCAAAAAGGCGTGCTCGAGCCCATCATCTCACTCCTAGCACCTTCAAAAGCATCTGAAAACTGTAGCTAAAGCTACGCTTAATGAATATGGTGATGATACTGATTGTTGTTGAGTGGTCTAAGAATGGTTGTGGTGTGCTTGCTAAGTTTGATATAACTGCTCGAGCGCAGCCATGAACTTACTTTTAATTCCCCCAGATATCCGCCCGCCAACCTTGGCATTCCCAGTTAAGCTTGTAAAGGCAACAGGGCATACGGTGTCTACGCCGCCACTAGCTTCTCTCAATAACCTCAATCAACCAGGGAATTTAGAGCTTTTGCATATGTGGCTCGAGGCTGAAGCAGCTACAGCGGACAGTTTAATCGTTTCGCTCGAGACCCTTTGCTTGGGCGGGCTTATTCCAGCAAGACGCGTCACAGATTCTCTTGATGAGGTCTTAGAACGTTTAAATATCCTCAAACAGATTAAACAAGCTCATCCGCAGTTACAGATTTTGGCGTTTGGGGTGATTGTCCGAGTCGCGCATGATGACGACCCGCTCGAGGAAAAACCTTATTACGGCGTTCACGGTAAGCAGTTGCGGGCCTACAGCGAGATCAAAGATAAAGTTGAGCGTTACCATGACCCTGTACATGCAATGCGTTTAGACGAAGTTGTTAATACCTTGCCAGACGTTGTGTTGCAAGATTGGCTAGCAACGCGCGCGCGCAACTACGAGATGCATGTAGAAGCACTCGAGCTAACCTCAACAGGTATACTTGACCACCTTCATATCACCTTAGACGACACCAGTACCTACGGACTTGCCGCCCTTGACCGCCGTAACTTAGAACGCCAAATAGACGTGCTTGGTTTGTGGCACAAAGTCAACATCTACCCCGGTGCCGACGAAGTCCCGGCCATACTCATTGCTCGAGTGTTAGCGTCTCAACCAATACGTGTGTATGTTCACCTGTCAGCTCGTTTAGGTGAGGCTGCCGAACTCCTCTATGAAGACCGCCCCGTTGGAGAATTGCTCAATGCCCATCTGCGGGCTGCAGGGTGTTCGTGGGTGACGCATCCGTCGGAGGCAGATGTTGTTTTAGCCGTTAACACACCCGCGCGCAAACAAGGTGAACAGCAACCGGATTATGCCACGGTAGACACGCCCGAGCGTTACTTGCCTGTGTTTGTTGATGCCTTGCGCGAGTATCTGAACACCTCAACGCCTGTTGTGTTAGCAGATGTTGCTTACGCTAACGGTGCTGAAACGCGGCTCATGACCTGTTGTAAGCATCTACCTTTCTCATGTTTAGCTGGTTTTAGTGCGTGGAATACGGCGGGTAACACGCTTGGAAGTGCCATTGCGATGGCGGTGTTAGCGCCTTTAGTAGAGGATAAAACGCTCTGGACAGAAATTTTATTCAACCGTTTTGTGGATGATTATTTGTATCAAAGTATTGTGCGTGCGCAGGTTTGGGAAGATTTAGGGAAGCCGAGTGTGTTCGATTTAGGTGATCGACATTCAGAAGCTGAGGCTCGCATCGACGCGCTACTAAAACCCTTGGCATTAGATTTTTGGGAGCAGTATTTTAGTGAGGATGGGCTCGAGCTTCACTGGCAGCCCGCTAAGCTCGCGTGGCCACGGTTATTTACAGGTGTATTCCCGTTTGAGGTTCGTAAACCGTCGACACCACTTCATAGCAACACTGTAGATATGGAATCTTGACAATGCCATCAACGACAGTGCCATCAACGACAGTGCCATCAACTCAAAAAGTAACCACATTGAACGCAGACATCGCCATCATCGGCGGCAGCACGGGTGGAGTGGCAGCAGCATTGGCGGCGCTCGAGCAAGGTTGCCGTGTCATCCTCAGCGAAGCCACCGATTGGCTTGGCGGGCAACTCACTAGCCAAGGCGTGTCTGCATTAGATGAGCACAAATATATTGAAACCTTTGGCGGTACCCGCACCTACAATGCGCTACGGGCAGGCATTCGCAAGCACTATCAAATTACTTATGGACTAAATGCGACCATGCCAGATGGCGTTACGCCGCTCAATCCGGGCGATGGTTGGGTGAGCCGTTTATGTTTTGAGCCCAAGGTTGCAGTGGATGTTATTGATACGATGCTTACACCATTTATTGAATCAGGTAAGTTGCAGGTGCTTTACCATTGCGAACCTGTGAGTGCCACTCAGCAAGATGGTTATATTCAGAGCATCACCTTAAAGGCGGCTGATGGGCACATCTACGACGTGCGGGCGCGCTATGTACTGGATGCAACCGACCTTGGTGACCTGTTGCCGCTTACGAAAACTGCTTATGTGACTGGCGCAGAAGCGCAAGCAGATACGGGAGAACCTCATGCCAAAGCTGAGGACGCAGTGCCAGACGAAGTGCAGGGGTTTACGTATGGGTTTGTGCTCGAGCATCGCCATGGTGCAACACGCAGTGAAACCCACACCATCCCTAAACCTGCCAGCTACGAACGGTTTAAGCAGCAGTACAGTTTTACCTTAGAAGCGCACTCCGGCAATCCCAAAACCTTCCCCATGTTTGCTGGGCATTTATCGTTTTGGCGTTATCGACGGTTGATTGATGCCAAATTACTGAGGCATCGTGATTATCCCAATGACTTGGCACTCATCAACTGGGCGAGTAACGACTACTATGCTGAAAACCTCATCGACCAACCCAAGTACGAGCAAGCGCGCATTTTGCAAGATGCGAGAGATTTATCGCTAGGGTTTTTGTATTGGTTACAAACGGAGGCCCCCAGAGATAACAG
>CAZMCW010000090.1:3879-5187 GCA_964564405.1 uncultured bacterium | reverse complement strand
GATGATGATGTTGGCTATCCTGAGTTAAAATTACGACTCGATGTGATGGGTAGTGACGACGGCCTCAGCAAAGCGCCCTACATTCGGGAATCGCGGCGGATTGTGGCGAGAGAGCGGGTGCTCGAGCAACACATCACCCCATCACCCAACCAAACCGTTCGTGCCAAACATTACACCAACAGTGTCGGCATTGGCTGGTACGCTATCGACTTGCATCCTTCCGTGGGCAATCCCAAAGCGAATATGTATGCACCGACGTTGCCATTCCAACTTCCGCTGGGTGCGCTCATCCCGCAACACACTCACAACCTGCTAGCAGTCTGCAAAAACATCGGCACAACCCACCTCACCAGTGGTGCCTACCGAGTACATCCGTGTGAATGGGCAATAGGTGAGGCAGCCGGGCATCTGGCCGCGTTTAGTTGTCAAACGGGTCACAAACCGACCCAAGTGTGGGCAAGTAACGTTCTTACGCAACGCTTGCAGGCTCAGTTAGTGGCTGCTGGCGTGCCGCTTGCTTGGACGGTGGACGTGCCACAGGAACATCCGCTATTTGCTGGCTTGCAGCGCTTGGCTGTGTTGGGTGGGGTGAGGGAGGAGGGGCTCGAGCTACTGCCTCACCTAGCTGTAACTGGAACGTTAAAAGAAGTTGTCGGCGTAGCTTATGAAAAACTTACAGGCAAGTTACTGACAACGGTGACAAGTTTGGAAGATGTGGCTTACGCCATCATCCAATCAGAAGCGTGAGTTAAAGAATATCAACTTGGCAAAGGCTCGTTAAACCGCTGCACTTCCACCAAATAGCCATTGGGATCGCGTACAAAAAACTGATAGACATTAAACTGCTCGCTGAGTTCGGGGCTATTTTCGGTTTCAATACCTTGAGCTTTGAGTACTTTATATGCGCCGTCAACATCATCAATTAAAAGCGTAATAACCACGCGGTAATCAGTAGGGATTGTGTATTCGCGGTTGCAAAAGCCAAGGTACGCGCCTGGTGCTGTTTGAAAGATGCGGCAGAGGCCTTGGTCGCGCACGAGCGGCAAGCCGAGTAGGGTTTCATAAAAGTTACTCACGGCGTCTAGGTCGTCGGTGGGTAAAAACATGACCAGTCCAGTGCAGGGAAAATCGTCAGTAAGTGCCATAGGTGCTCCTTTACACAACTTTATGATACAGTTTTGGTTAATAGTAAACTTTTATTAATTAGGATAACGTATTTACATAACTAGCTCGCGTAAAACTTCAGGGTGGCGGCTAGCAACCTTGAGTAACGTACGAGCAGCGCCAGAAGGTTCTCGCCGACCCTGT
>CAZMCW010000090.1:0-3869 GCA_964564405.1 uncultured bacterium | reverse complement strand
CCAATCTTGCAAGGTACGCACAGAAACGCCTAAAAGCTCGGCAAATTGCTGTTGACTGAGGTTCAATGTTTCGCGTGTGCGGATGATAGAAAAAGACTTAACAGTGTATGTTCGCCCTGTTTTGCCAGCTTTAATCTCTTGAATACCTTGCAAAATTTCCTGTCCAAGGTCACGACTTGCTTCCCAAGCGGCTAACTCTTCGTCACTCATCGTCTTGTCATTCATCGTCAACAAACTCCTTAATACGCTGAAGAACCTGGGGCGGAATGTTGTGCTAAACGTTTTTTGCATAGAGAGTTAGTAACCATATTTGTCCTCGAGCTAATTTGAGATAATAAATGATTCTGACCCCACCGCGTTTGCCGCGTCCTCGAGCTTGCCAGCGGAGTTTACGAATGCCACCTGATCCACGAATAACATCGCCCGATTCAGGGTATTCTCCAAGATAAGCTTGCAAATCAGCGAGTTCATCATCAGACAAATAACGTCCTGCAATCTTTGAGAACAAGGACGTTTCAACAAACTCAAACACATAAGACTATACGGCAAAGCCGTAGCTTTTACAATAAATCTGATGAGAGATTACATAGTCAGAGCAACTGCAAAGTCGTCGGGCGTTTACCCTCGATGAGCTTATGGCTCGAGCTTCAGCAGTTCCTGCAAATTTACGTCATCTTTAATGGCTGGCGCAATGGCGTCGTCCGTACCCGTCATAATCACTGTTAAACCCGGCCCATACCCTGCTCTGGGGCTGTCTCCTTGACCGACAACAGCGATACTGACTGCCCCGCGCAAATAGCCGTGGTTGTAGCGGCTGTCGTAGTGTTCAACGGCCACCACATCCCCCAAGCGCAAGGTGTCAAGACCCGCTTCATGGACGGCGTTTTTGTCGGCAGTTTGCACGTGAATAGACCCTTGGTCGCTCGATAAACCCGCACCTGCTCCCATCAAATGGGCGGGAATAACAGCGCGAACGGGGATTTCAAGTTGGTTATTGGCGCTCACCGTTGGTGCTAAAGCGTCTAGTAATGCTGGCGAACAACTCTTGAGCCTCACCTTGGGGTGTCCTTCAATTTCCATGCCAATACCCAAGGTCTTGACCACAAACTTATCGCCAATGGCCATGTGTTCGCGGGTTTTTTTAGGAAAGTGTACGATGACATGCTCCGAAAAACGCCCTGACTTGCCCGTGACCACGCCTGTATGCCCTTTGGCGTCACCGCTTACGCAGGTCACAATATTGCCGATGCACGACAAAATCCCTAATCCGCGGTTGCCGTTATCATCCGGATAGTGCAAACTCACCCCCGGATGCACGCAGTCCCCCGCCCAAGCAAACGCGCTATCACCCACAGACACGTTGTAGACGATGCTGCCATAGGTCGGCAACAAAAACGGCGTGCCATCAGCCGCTAAACGGTAGGGTTCGGCAGGTAAGCCTGGCAGTTTGGGCGTGGCGATGTAGCCAAGTGCTGAGACTGACACGAGTTTGTGTTCGTTAGTTGTGATGGCACTGCTCGTGATGGTCATAGTGTCTCCCGCAATCCCAGATAATGGGCGATGTTGGCATGTGGGTCGATGCTGTACTCGAGTTGTCCGCTTACGCAGGTCATCAGCGTCAGAATGCCAGGGCCGTGGCCGATCATAATTGAATCTCCGTGAATGCACAGGGCAATGGTCATTGCACCCGGATGATACCCGCGCCCATAGCGGTGATTGGCGTTGGGAATGGCCACTAAGTCTCCTAAGCGCAACTGGTCAACGCCCGTTTCAGCCATGAGCGCTTTATCGCCCGACATTAAATCTTGGTCAACGTATTCTGAATTAAGTTCTGCACCTGAGCCCATAATTTCAACAGGTAAGGTCATCGCGACAGGAATGCGTAAGGTGCCATCTTCAACCTGACAGGGAAGCCCCGCGAGCAGTTGCGGGCTGCATTTGCGTAAGTGAATCTCGGGAAAGTCCGTAAGTTGCAAGCCTTGCCCGTAACTTTCGACTTGCACTTGGTCACCAGGTGCAAGTAGCGCAAGGGTGTCTGGCTCACTGCTTGGCTCTATGTCAACCAAAATCCTGGCGTGCTCCCCAATGACCGTCCCAGTTGCCCCTTTGGCGAGTCCGCTCATCACCTTGGCGCGGTTGCCGATGCAGTTTAAGTAGTGCAGCGCGTGGTGTCCGCCCGCGTCAGGATGGTCAATAGACACCCCCGGTTCAACGTGATCGCCCGCCCAACTAAACGCAGGGTCGCCCACGCGAATGTTGTAAAGGACGCCGTACATACCCGGTAGCACTTTGCTCATCCCATCAATATCGGGAATTGACCCTGGACGCCGCAAACTGGGCTGGCTGACGAAGCCTGTTACAGCGCTGCGCACAAGGTGCTCGAGGTTTGTCTTCACCTGTGCCAACACGCTATTTGGCTTGGCAGTAAGGCCTTCGGGTAAGGCAGACGCTAACGTCATAGCATCTCCCTTGAGTCAACTGTTGACAGTTTCATGAGGTATTGTAAGCCATCGCTGTGGCCAACCGTCAACGGGTCATGTTTTGTGAGGGCGTATGAAAAGTCGGTTGAGCAAGAGATGGGGGTAAGAATGCGTTATGCAGACACAAACCTACCCGCAAGCGAGGTCACTGAAAAAGTGCTGTTCAACTTGTGAGAACGGCAAAGTCAAAAGTGGCGGTTATCGAATCAGGGAGCATCGCAATGTTGGCCGTGTCAGAGAAGAAAAGATGCTGCACGTAAGGTATCGATATAGAGTTGACTGTTGACAATGTTGCCCCTGCCCACACACTGTGTCCTAAGCTACTGATAGAATAGTTCTGCATAAATATTCAAAACGCACACTTGAAAGGGGTGTATCGTGAAACAAATGCCAGTTTTGTTCAAGGTTATGGTTGCTTTGGCTATGAGCTTGCTTGTGTTGACGAGTTATGGCGTAGCACAGGATGAACCCGTTTATGGGGGAACGCTAACGATTGCTTATACGTCAACTTCACCGCACATTGACATTCAAGGCACCAACCAAGGCTCGCTGTCAGAATCGGCTCACTATATGTACGAAACGCTGTTTGACCGCAATCCAGCAGGCGAAATTGAAGGTCTGTTGGTGCGTGACTATAGCGTCAGTGACGACGGGTTGGTGTATACCTTTGAACTGCAACCCGATGTGCTCTTTCACGACGGCACCCCGTTTGACGCTGAAGCTGTGCAGTACAACTTTGAGCGCAAGATTAACTTGCAACTGCCCAACTGGGATTCCATTCCCTGGGACAGCATCGACGTCATTGATCCATTAACCATTCAAGTGACGCTCACCAACCCCGCGCCGCATGTTCTTAACGTGTTAGCTGCTAAAACCTGGTCGATGTATTCGCCTACGCACGTGGAAGCTGTCGGTGTTGATGGTGTGTTGAGTGAAGGCGTGGGCACGGGTCCGTTTATGCAAGAAAACTTTGAACCCAACAACGTCTTGCACTTGGTGCGCAACCCTAACTATTGGCAAGAAGGGTTGCCGTACTTAGATGAAGTGATTTTTCAGGTGATTCCTGATGCTAATACCAGAGCAGCCTTGCTCGAGGCAGGCGATGTGGATATGGCGCTTGGTTTGCCTGTGCCAGTTACCGAGCGGTTGCGGTTTGATGATCGGTTTAACGTACTCGGTGAACTAGGGTCACGGCAGTACTACATCACCATGAACAACCTCAACCCACCTTTGGATGATGTCTTGGTACGCCGTGCCATTAACCATGCAGTAGACAAAGAAGGTATTTTGCAAGCGGTGTTTTTGGGTGTGGGTGGCGAAGTGGCCAACGCGGTCTACTTAAACCCCACGGTAACGGGTTACACGCCAGCCGGTAATTATGCGTATGAC
>CAZMCW010000089.1:0-14170 GCA_964564405.1 uncultured bacterium | reverse complement strand
TGGCAATGCGCTCAGCGAGGCGGTCTAGCGTGCTAATAGCATTGTGAAGTTGTTGTTCTGGGTGGTGTTCAACTGGTGAAAACGCAACTTTGGGTGTAATAGCTTTGGGTGTAGTGGCTTTGGGTGTAGTGGCTTTGGGCGTAGTAGCTTTGGGCGTAGTAGCTTTTGATGTAGTAGCTTCCGGCGTGCTAGCTTCCGGTAAAGATGCAGGTTTACCAGCTTGTTCAGAGGACTGCGCAGCAGCTGATTGCGGTTGCACTGCGGTAGACGTACTGGGGTCGGCAGCAATATACAAAAGCCCGTCAGGAAAGTGAACATGTAGATCTGTACCGTACAAAAACTGCAGCGCAGTGTGCGTTTTACCTATACCCGTTTGACCGCTTAAGGTAATAAGCCGCGCACCTGCTGTAAGCTTTTGCTGCAAGCTGTCGAGAACATCTTCACGGCCTACAAAAGGTTTGTGCCACACAGGAATAGTGCTAGGTGTAAGCTTAACGGCTTGACTGGGCACGGTGCTTGCTAGGGGTGCCAAATAGCGTAATACACCCCGCATACTACTCGCTCGAGCCGCCGGATCGCGGGCCAAACAGCGGTCTACTAGCGGTTGATAGGTTAGGGCATCTGCCCCCTCGAGCAAACCCTCGGGTAGCGCCGGTACCGCTTTATCGCGAATGGCTAGCATCATGTCGATGCCCTGAATATGCGCAAACGGCACATGACCTGCTAACATTTCATAAAAAACTGTGCCCCACGCCCAAACGTCACTTTGAATGCTAGCTGGTTGACCGTCAATTTGTTCGGGTGCCATATAGGCAACCGTGCCCATAACCGAACCCGAGCGGGTGATGTTGTAGTTTTCCAGTTTGGCAATGCCAAAGTCTAAAAGTTTTACCAAAGACTCTGAGGTAATAAAAATGTTTTCTGGTTTTAGATCGCGGTGAACCACGCCGCGGCTGTGCGCGTAGCCCAGGGCTAACGCAATCTGCTCGGCCACACTAAGCGCAAGCTCGAGCGTAAGGTGCCCGCCGTCTATTTTGTCGCGCAAGGTTTGACCCCGGTAAAACGGCATCACAAAATACAGCAGTCCGTCGCTACTTTGCTGCATGGCAAACACACTGCAAATGTTGGGGTGCTCGAGCGCCGCTGCAGAACGCGCTTCCCGCAAAAAGCGCAATTTAACCTCTTCGTCAACAGCTTGTGAGTCATTTAAAACTTTGATAACAACGTCGCGCTCGAGGTTTTGATCTTGGGCTACGTAAAGCGTGCAGGTGCTACCGTCGTGCAATATACGGTCAACGTAGTAGTGCCCTAAGGTGCGCCCAATCACAGGATTACCTTCGTCACAGGCTACCCCATCTACAAACTTTAACTACGGGTTTAACTACAAGGCCTAGCTGAGCCAGCTCATACTGCACAAAGCCTATGCGCCTTGCCACAGTACGTTTAACAGTACGTTTAATGGTTAAGTTCGTTTCAAAATAAGTCACAGTGACAGCCAATGTACGATCTTGCGTGTGATCTTGCGTGTGATCTTGCTGAGTTCATTTGCGTGTTGTACCAAGTCAAACAAAACACACCACAAACTCCGTGAGAGTTCCAAGCTGTTCCAGTCAAACTTAGTTGTCGTTTTTACTCGTTCTACTCGAGCTATTGTGTCGCCAAAACAATCAAAAATAGTAGTGCATCAACTTATTCTAACTAACTCTTCATGCTTTACATACTTTACCCAGCCCAGCGTTCGCATGGTGTGACACAAGTCGTAAACTTGTGACGGTTGGGCTTCATCAAGCCATCAAATTATGTTCTAGTCGTGAACTACAGAGTGCATTTAGCAGATTACTCGCAAACTTGCCAAACCACCGTGACCGCTCCTAACACAGCATATACAACACAGCACAAAATACGCGTTTATTGGCTGATGTTTTGTGAGCGTGCTCGAGCCAACCCCACCTCAAAAGCCCCCAAGTACATTTAATTATCGTACATTTTGCGCGTCCTTTAAGCGTAACATATAGCGTTTTCACGAGTAACTGCCACAAGCAGTTGCGCGGACGACCTAGGGAAGTAGAAATCGACCTACTCAGTTTGGGGAAAACCAATTCTGGAACTGTTGACAGCAGTCATCTTACGCGCAGCATTTCCTTTAAAACACAAGTTTATTTTTGATGTGCTAGACGGCGCAAACTACCTCGAGTAAGAGTTTTGTAAGAGTTGTTCTGCTACCTTATTATTGCAGCGCCAACCGAATTATTGCAGTGCCAACCGACCCTGTCATCCACGGTTGACGTTGACACCTATTAAGGGGTTTTATATGCATCATTCTCTATCATCCTCTTCGTCATCTTGCCCATCCTCTTTTGCAGTACGCATCATGAGTGTGTTTACGGTGGTTGCCCTAGCAGCCTGCGGAAGTAACCCAGCACCTACTGACTCTGAAGTGGTTAGTCCCTTACTAGGTGTAGCTGAACTCGGGTCTAGCGTAGAGATTCAAAGCTTAGTTCCCGGCTTACAGTTTTCTGAAGTTGACCGTGAACTTGTCGATGTTGATGGGACGCGCGTACAACAAGTCACCTTTGAGGTGGTCAATACCTCTGAGCAAGACATCAGCAACTTATCGCTTTACAGCGTGCAAACAGATAGTACGGTAGAAGGTACTAACATCACCAACGTGCGCGATAGCCAGGGCAATGTAGTTGATGCAGCTAAGGTTCAAGCCATGCAAGCCACCCAAGGTCGCTTTGCAGATGGCAGCATTGACCCAGATAAAGCAGATGCTTACACCTTCAGTGAAGCTGACCAAGACAGCACCAAAACTCTGCTTGATGCTACCTACCCTAACAATAACTTTGTGGTTCTAGAAAAAGGCTTTGTTGCTAGCAACAGCACAGGACAAAGCAACCGCACGATCAACATAGGGGAAACAGGTACTGTCACCATTGCCTATGAATACCCTTACACCAACACCCCAACTGGCACACCAGACAGCTTCAACGCGCTGTTTGCGTTTGTGAATGAGGAAGCTGCCAAACCCGTCCAAAGCACAGGACCAGCTACCTTCCAACTCATGGTGACAGGACTTGGCATAAGTAGTGCTGAGGGTGTTGAGGTTGAGATGAATATTGCTACCAATGCACACGGCGCTATGGTAACGGTGAAACGATGAAAGTATCACGCTCTTCACTTTACCAAAGCATCGCAGCACGCCTGACATACCAATCTCAAAGGAACGTCATGAATACTGTCAGAAAAGCGTTAAGTGTTACTTGTCTCTTGATTGTTGCTAGTTCTTGGGCATTAGCCTCAAACACAGTTGTTGTAAATATGTTTGATTCTTGGGGTGATGGTTGGAACGGAAATGTTTTAGAAATTAGTCAAGGCGGTACTGTTGTAGCTACAGTTGGATTGCCCACTGGGAGTTCAGGTATCCAGTTGTTATCCCTTCCTTGTGGCAACTACAGCGTTGATGTTGGTGGCGGGTCGTGGCAAGGTGAAGTTAGTTGGAATATCGAAGTTAATGGCACAGAAGTGCTCAGTGGCGGTGCACCAGAAACTGGCTTGACCTTTACCACAGGTGAATGTCCTCCAGTCATCAACCCCAACCAAGACATCCAAGTACGAAACGGCAACAGCACAGCCGCAGACAGCATTACCTCCAACGGCTTAGTCCCCCTTTCGTATGGAACGTTCAAACGCGGTGAAACTGTCGTACTTGAGTATTTAGTTAGGAATCAGGGTGCCAAAGTGCTAGAACTTGGTGAACTTGGTCTGCCTAGCTTCATGAGCGTCGCTGGTGACGCCTTACCAGAAAGTCTGGATAGCTTTGACAGTGCGCTGTTGGAAATTGCCGTAGATACCTCCGCAGCAGGTACACTTGAAGGTCAAGTAACGCTTGCTAGCAATGACCCAGATGCTAATGAAACACCGTTTGTCTTTGACGTCATTGTAAGAATAAGTGATGACCCTGCAAACGTCGTCAATGTCTTGGCAGGTGTTGAACTAGGTGAAGTAGCTGTCACCCCAGGACAAGGTGAGGTTGCTTTACTAAGTTTTTATCTCTCCGTCCCAGAAGGGTCTGTAGATGTTGACTTAGCTAGCCTCAACTTAGGGTCAACGAGCTTAGCGGGCATCAGCCAAGCACAAACTCTCAAACTTTACATTGATGGTGGCACGCGTGGACAGCGTGACCAGAATGACATCTTGTTAGCAACCCTTTCAGGTGATGACATTCAGAACCTCAGTTTTACCTTTCCAACCCGAACCTTACAACCTGAGTTGCCACTTTGGTTGCTGGTGGTTGGGGAGTTCTAACAGACGTTTAACCTAAAACAAAAAAAGCCCCTTCAAACGAGGGGCTTTTTGTTTTAGGTGTTGCTAATAGCGTTTCCACAAGTAACTGCCACAGGCAGTTGCGCGTGCGACCCAGGGGAGTAGGAATCGACCCACTCAGTGTGGGGAACTAGTCCTGGAATTAGCTATAACTACTGCAACCGTTAGTTCAGGTCTTTGCGGGTTGCGTTGGGGTCTTGTTTGTCTTCTAGCACTTTGTCTAAGTCTTCTTCGGCAAGCATGACCATCGCGGCAACAACTTGATCACCGTCACCAAGGCGCATGACCGTCACCCCTTGGGAGGAACGCCCATAAGAACTAATTTCTTTCACGCGCGTGCGAATTAACACGCCGCCTTCAGATAACAGCAAGAGTTCTTCTTCACCGAGTACGCTGGACAAACTCACCAAGTTGCCTGTTTTGGGGGTCACTTTGAGCGTGACTACCCCTTGACCGCCGCGTCCTTGGGTTGGGTATTCGCTAAGTAGGGTGCGCTTGCCAAAGCCTTGCTCGCTAACAGCTAGCATCTCGGTGGTGTCGCGCTGATCGCCTTCAATAACGGCTAGGCTCACCACAACGTCTTCTTTGCGCAGTTTAATGCCGCGCACGCCTTGGGTAGCCCGCCCGGTATCGCGGATGGCACTACAAGGGAAACGAATGGCTTGCCCGCCTCTGGTTGCGAGCACAATGTCAGCGTCGCTAGCACAAATTTGCACAGACACCAGTTCGTCGCCATCAACTAAATTAATGGCAATAAGCCCAGATGCGTTGAGGTTGCTATAGTCGCGAATGGCGGTTTTTTTGATCATGCCTTGGCGGCTGGCAAACACAAACGAGCCGTTAATGTCAAAGTCGCGGATGGACAACACAGTCTCTACTTGCTCGTCGCCCTCGAGCGGCAAAATGTTGCGCAAGTGGTTGCCACGCGCGGCCCGTTCAGCTTCGGGAAGGTCGTAGATCTTTTCGCGGTACACGCGCCCTCGGTCGGTAAAAAATAGCAAAAAGTCGTGCGTGTTGCCCACGATCATCAGTGAGTTGATGTCGTCTTCTTTTTGCTTTTGCGCGCTTACGCCGCGCCCGCCACGACTTTGCGCCCGGTAGGCACTTAACGCGGTGCGTTTAATGTAACCGCCACGGGTAAGTGTCACAACCATGTCTTCTTCAGCAATTAAGTCTTCTTTGCTGATGACGTTCTCGAGGTCGCTGCTAATTTGGGTGCGGCGTGCGTCGCCAAAGCGCTTTTTAATGTCGCGTAGTTCGGTTTTAATGACTTTGCGCAGTTCGTCTTCGTCTTCCAAAATAGCCGTTAAGCGTTCAATGTCGGCTTGTACACTAGCGTATTCGGTTTGTAATTTTTCACGTTCTAAGCCGGTTAAACGCTGAAGGCGCATGTCCAGCACAGCTTGCGCTTGAATCTCACTAAGTTCAAAGGTAGCAACCAGTCCAGCGCGCGCCGTAGGCCCGTCTGGCGAGTTACGAATTAAGGTAATAACTTCGTCTAGCACATCTAGCGCTTTGAGGTAGCCCTCTAAAATGTGGGCCCGTTCTTGCGCTTTGCGCAGTTCAAACTTACTGCGGCGTACCACCACATCGGTGCGGTGCTTGAGGTACAAGCGCATCATGTCTTTAAGTGACAGCACCTTCGGTGAACCGTCAACAATAGCGACGTTGTTCACGCTAAACGTGGACTGCAATTGGGTGTACTTGTAAAGCTGGTTAAGCACCAGTTCAGGGTGAGCGTTGCGTTTGAGTTCAAACACAATGCGCATACCTTGGCGGTCAGATTCATCGCGGTACTTGGCGATGTCTTCAATGCGTTTGTTGCGCACCAAGTTGGCCACACTTTGAATGAGCGAGGTTTTGTTAACCTGATAAGGGATTTCATTGATGACAACCGACGTGCGGTTGTTGCGTTCTTCAATGCGCACGCTAGCCCGCACGCGAATGCTGCCGCGACCGGTTTCAAACGCTTCACGAATGCCCGTGCGGCTCATCACGCCACCAGTTGGAAAGTCTGGTCCTTTAACGTACTTCATAATGTCGTCGGTGGTCATGTCGGGGTTGTCAATGAGCGCAAGTAGCCCGTCAATGACCTCAGACAGATTGTGCGGGGCTAAGTTGGTGGCCATGCCCACGGCAATTCCAGAAGCACCGTTGATGATTAAATTGGGCAGTCCAGAGGGTAAGACTTCGGGTTCTTCGGTGGTGTCGTCGTAGTTAACCCGGAAGTCTACAGTTTCTTTGTCAATATCGGTAAGCATGGCTTCAGCGAGGGCGCTCATGCGGGCTTCGGTATAACGGTGGGCTGCCGGTGGGTCGCCGTCGATGGAGCCAAAGTTACCTTGGCCGTCTACCAGCATGTAACGCATGTTCCAGTTTTGCCCCATGCGCACCATAGCGTCGTAAATGGCTGCATCGCCGTGCGGGTGGTATTTTTTCATAACCTCACCCACCACAGACGCTGATTTAGCGTGTTTGTTGTTGCTAAACAACCCTTCTTGATGCATCGCGTACAAAATGCGCCGCTGCACAGGTTTGAGGCCGTCGCGGACATCGGGCAGGGCCCGGTCCACAATAACCGTCATGGCATAGTTCAAAAAGCTGGTTTTAATTTCGTCGGTAATGGTTACCGGAATAACACGTCCCTCGTTCAAAGGGGCCTCCCTTTTGTGATGCTCGAGCTAGCCCATGCTAGCCTCGTCCTAAACGAGTTATTATAGCATATTTAAGGTGCTTTGGAGTGCCCCGTTCTGACGTTCAAATGGGGGTGTTGGGCACAGCCCTAGTACACCCATGAAGGTGTGCATCTCAAAGCTTTTAAGTGACCCTAAAGCCGGCCTCCAAAAAGGTTTAAGTGCGGTACAATTGCGCTCACGTGCACACGTTCTAGCGTTTCCATGAGTAACTGCCACAGGCAGTTACTCATGCGACCCAGGGGAGTAGAAATCGACCCATTCAGTATGTGGGAACCAATCCTGGAACTGTTAGTTCAAATTGAGATTCAAAACTAGAGCAGTTTTATTGAGATTATTGATTATTTTTGTTTATATTGATACCTTTCCCGTTTAGTTCCTTGAGGAATAGACCCTACCTGGAACGTATGAACCCTACCTGGAACGTGTAGAAGCAGTGCGCAATCCCAATGGAAACGGTATAAGACCATCAATCACATCTCGTAAAACTCTCAGCAAACCCGTTTGACGGAAATAGCTCGTTTGACGGAAATAGCTCGTTGCCTCTACAAACGGGCAACTGAAAGGTTGTGTATGAAAATAGCTTGCCTCAACTACCAAGGGCAACCCCAATGGGCTGTAGAACAAGATGGCATGTGGCACGAGTTGCATCAATCGCTTGACGGGCTACTGTCGTCTGGTCACTTTGAGCTTTCCATACGCCAAGCTACTGGCCGGCCGCTCATGGCAGTAGCAGAGGTTGCCGATAGTATTGCTGATAGTATTGCTGATGACAATCAAGACGCTTCTGCGACAACTTATTTGCCGCCCCTACAAAGCCAAGAAGCGTGGGCGTCTGGGGTGACCTATACGCGCTCACGCGACGCCCGCACCCGTGAGTCACAAGGGCAAGAAGTTTACAACCGCGTTTATGACGCAGACCGACCCGAGTTGTTTTTGAAAGCAAACCGCACCAGAGCTGTGGGTCACGGGGGTGCCGTGGGCATTCGCGAAGATGCTACTTGGAGCGTACCCGAACCTGAACTTGCCCTCGTGCTAGATCTAAAAGGGACGATTGTTGGCTATACCATTGGTAACGACATGTCCTCGAGGGATATTGAAGGTGAAAACCCGCTCTATTTGCCGCAAGCCAAAGTCTATGACCGCTGCCTTGGACTTGGCCCGGTGATTGTCACCGCTGAAGACATTGACGACCCTACCAACCTGACTATTACGCTAGACATCAGTCGAGATGGTCAGACGGTTGTGACCGGTGAAATTTCAACTGCACAATTACACAGAAAGCTCGAGACCCTGGCCAGTTACCTCTACAGGTCCAATCGTTTTCCGCACGGTACCATCTTATTAACGGGTACTGGTATTGTTCCAGATGATTCGTTTAGCCTACAAGCAGGTGATGTTGTTACTATCAGCATCGACAGCATCGGCAGCCTTGTTAACAGCGTAGTAGTTGTATAACAGCGTAGTAGTTGTATAAATAAGTACCTCCTATCTGGAACCCGCAGTTTTCGTGACATGCGGTTAGCGGTTAAGGATGGGCGCTGCTGAGTTTGGTGAATATTACTTTTCAACTTGGAGGTACTTAAATGTGTTACATGAGTAAATATCATGAGCAAACATCTACGAAAGAGAGTCCTGTATGAGCGATATTCCAACCCGTCAACTTGGCAATACAAAGGCCGTCATCAGCCAGTACGGCTTAGGTACAGCACCGCTAGGCAGCCTTTACGATAACGTTTCGCAAGCGCAAGCGAGGGGCTGTTTTGAAGCCGCTTGGGACGGTGGTATTCGCTACTATGACACGGCACCCCTTTACGGGCACGGTAAAAGTGAGCGCCGCATTGGGCAGTTTTTAGAACTCCAAGACCGCGAGTCGTTTGTACTGTCTAGCAAAGCGGGCCGGCTGCTCCAAAAACCCAAAGACAAACGCGATAATTACGCACCCATTTGGGCGGATCCTTCACCCTTTGAAGCTTATTTTGACTTTAGTTATGACGGCATCATGCGGTCATACGAAGACAGTTTGCAGCGTTTAGGCGTCAACCAAATTGACATGCTCATCATTCACGATTTAGACATGGGCTATCAACGTACCGACGCTAGGTTACGTGCCCACTTTAGCATGTTAGTTGCGAGCGGCTACCGTGCGTTTGATGAACTTAAACGCGCTGGCGATATTTTAGCTATTGGCGCAGGCGTCAACGAAATCCCGATGATGCCGTACTTTTTAGACTATGTACCGCTGGATTTTTTCTTGGTAGCAGGTCGGTACACGCTGTTAGAACAAAACGTGCTGGATGAAGCTTTTCCCCAGTGTGAGCGCGAGGGCGTGGGCGTGATTGTGGGCGGTGCGTTTAATTCGGGTATTTTGGCAACCGGCGCACGTGAAGGTGCTAAGTTTGACTATGTAGATGCCCCTACCGACGTCCTTGACAAAGTCCGTAACATCTACCGTGTGGCCGAGGGGTTTAATGTGTCGCCGCTAGCGGCTGCGTTGCAATTTCCGCTAGCCCATCCGCTGGTTGCTAGTGTCATTCCGGGGGCTGTGAGTGCCGAGGAGATTAGCCAAAACCTCGAGTACACCCGCGCGCCCATTCCAACCGCGTTTTGGCAAGCCCTTAAAGACGAAGGCCTCATGCGCAAAGACGCACCCACGCCTAGCTAAAATACCTCATGACTGAGTTTGTAGAGACCTTAGTAGCACGCTTAACGCCTTTGGGAAGCGTGCACGCTAAAAGCATGTTTGGCGGCTACGGCATCTTCAAAGATGAGCTGATGTTTGTACTTGTTGCCTTTGATGAGGTCTATTTCAAAATGGATAAAGACAACCGTGCCCAGTTTGAAGACGCTAATGGGGAACCGTTTGTCTACGTCAAAAATGGCAAGTCGATGAATATGTCTTATTGGCGCTTACCCGAAGGTGTTTTAGATGATGACGACGCGCTTCTCATATGGGCGCACATCGGCTATGAAGCTGCCCTGCGGAACCGACGTAAAAAATGAGCTAACTGGTATGGACGAATGAATTTATGACAGAGATACCCTCAACATCTGGTACAGCCTTTGTTGCCACTGACTTTGTTGCCACCGACCTAGAAGGCACCCTCACCACGGGCCGCACCTGGTCAGCAGCAGCGGATTATCTTATACAACACGGGCAAGGGGTGCGCTACTGGTTGGACTTTGGCTGGCGTTATCCGGTAATTGTGGTTGGCAAGCTGGGTGTTCTTAACCCATTACCCTTTCAACACCGCTGGATGCGGGATTTGCTAACGCATTTTGCAGGTACAGCTAAAGATGACTTTGTCAAGATTGCTGACTGGATCGTTGATAATCATCTATGGCCGAATAAACGTGAAGCTGTTATTGGTGAGTTAGCACAACATTTACAAGCTGGCCGTCAAGTGGTGCTAGCGTCTGGTACATATCAACCTGTGCTCGAGGCCTTTGCGCGTAAACTCGCTAACGAGTTGGACTGTCCTGCTGACCAAGTACATGCTGTTGGCACACCTTTTGTATACGACAACAAAAACGGCCAGGATGTTCTCACCGGAGAACTAGCCACAGCCATAAGTACAGGTGAGGTCAAACGGACGCGGCTCGAGGCGTTTTTGTCCAGCTTAGCTGGCAACTTGCACACAGCTTACGGAGATACGGCAGCTGATATTGCCATGTTGGCGTTTAGCACCGAGGCAGTTGCGGTCTATCCAGACACCGGTCTTGCTAAAGCTGCAGCAACCCATAATTGGCGTATCATTAACAACTAAAATTACATCATTAAGCTAATTTCACTAAAAAAACAACCTCGAGAAAACGTGCTATAGCCTTTCTCAAGTTGTGAGTGCAATGTTTATACTAAATTGATTCTTGAATGTCATAGTCTGAATCATCTAAGGGTACGCTCGAGCTGCGCTGTACTTCGTAAACACGAGCGATTTTGATGCCGCAAAGCGACATCAAAACATCACTTTAGTATTATATTTACCTTGGTCATGCAATACTCTTCCCGCTTACAGCGTTTCCACGAGTAACCGCCACAGGCAGTTGCTCGTGCGACCTAGGGGAGTAGACATCGACCCACTCAGTGTGGGGGAACCAATTCTAGAACTGCTATTCCAATAGAAACAGCACAAAAAACTACAGGCTGTATCTTGCCTATAGTCACTGTAGTTATGTTGGATATTTGTGGATACTATAGGGTTAGCCGTAAGTATGGAGCTAGCTCCATACTTACCGAGCAGCGCGAGTACCAATAAACCAACTCAGTTTATAGCTCAATGTTTACGGATGTCGCTATAGCTCATTAGGCTACTGCGCGCGGCTGCGGGCGTCTTCTAACAATTCGGTGTAGGTAAAGTCGCCGTTTTGCGTTTGCAAGTTGATTTGAGCAAGGTCAGGGTTGAGCGTGAGGGCCTGCTCGAGCGGCGTAACCGACTGTGCAAAACGGTCAAGATCATAGTAGACGAGGCCCAGATTGAGTTGCGCTTCAACGTTAGCAGGATCCGCCGTAACAGCTTGGATAAGTGTTTCCACAGCGCGATCAAAACGTCCCATACGGTAGTAAGCAAAACCGAGGTTGTTGAGTAGGGTTGCGCTGTTGGGCAAATCTTGCAAAGCCCGCTCGTAGTCAGGCACAGCACCGCTGGTATCGCCTAAAAGCTGCTTAGTATAACCCTGATAAAACGCAATAAGCCCTTGGTCTTGTAAACTTCTAGCACGGTCAAATTCGCGCATGGCCTCGTTAAACTGACCGCCTTCAAGAGCAGATAAGCCCGCTTCAAACGCGGTAGCAGCCTCGGTATTTAGGCTTACAGCTTGGTTGCCTGTAAGGTTGCGGTTTTGTTCAATCACACTGCGCGCGCGGCTAGCTTGTTCATTAGCTGGATTAAGTTGTATCGCTCTGTCTAAGCTGTTGAGAGCTTGGTCGTAGCGACCTGCGCGCCCTAGCGCAATGGCGTACAACGTAAGCGCTTCGTCGTCGTTAGGGTTGCGGTTAACCAAGGGTTCTAAAACGCTAATAGCAGCATTGCTTTGCCCAGCTTGTAAGTACACTTGCGCGGTATTGAACTCGAGCGCGTCCCCTTCTGTACCCAGTGAGGCCATAGTAGCCCTGGCTTGGTCAAACTGCCCACTGCGGGCTTGGGTGACAGCTAGCTCAATGGTGCTCGCTGTATCTGCCGAAGGTGAACTAGGCGCAGCATTGCTCAACACTTCTTGGGAAGCTTGGCTGTTGCCTTGTTTCTCGAGCAAGGTAGCCTCGGCTAGTACCAGTGCTTCTGCTTCAGGGTAAAGTGCCCGCCCTTGACGAACAAGTTCCAAAGCTTGCTCACTGGGCGCGCCTGCAGGTACAAGCGCGGCTAGCGCGTAAATATCAGCTGAGGCTTCAGGCGTATCTGCTAAAAAGCCATCTAGATAACTCACGGCCCCGGCTGGATCACCTAAGCGGATGGCCTCACGCACAATAGCTCTGTGCAAACTAATTGACTCTGGTACCCGTTCAACGCCAGCGCGCAGGGTTTGGAGCGCTTGCTGAGCATCTTGACTGCTTGCCAAACTCAAATACGCATTTACAAAACGAGGGTTGGCTCGCAGCGCCGCTTCAAAATCAGCTTGGGCGAGTTGCACGTTGTCGCTGGTGCGCCCGCGACCTTGTAGGGCAATCGCATGAACGGGGTTAATGCGCAGGGCTTCGTCAAAAAGCTGCCGGGCGGTATCAGTTTGTCCGTAAGACAACAAAATAACACCGCGCACCGCTGTGCTTTCAACATCTAAGCTGCCGTATTCTACGGCCCGTTGGGAATAGGTAAGCGCTTCATCTTGACGGCCTGCTAGCGCAAGGGCTCTGGCGTATTCCGAGAGAATCCAGCTCGAGGCATAGTCGAGGTCGTCATCGGGGTCTTTAGCAGTTGACAGCGCCTCAATATCAGCACCACCTAAGCGAGATGACGCTTCTCCCACAGGTGCTAAACTTTCAAACGAGGGTACGCGCGCAAGCAAACTGGTAATTTCACTGTTGTCTAGGCTGCTTACAGACAGTGCTAACCTATCGATAACCGTGTTGACCGCTTGCGTGACAACGGCTTGGGTGTCGTCTAAGTTAGCTCGCACCACTGCGTCGGGCGTTTGAGTGTAGTTAGGGCCAGCAAACCCCAAACGCACTTCAACTTGACCTTCAACAACTTGTACTTGACCGCTCACAATACCAGTTGCGTCATAAGCGCGGGCCACGCTTTCAGCTGTCATAGCACCGCGCGTTTGCAACCGCTGCGAGACAAAAAATGCATCTCCTACAGGCGGCACATAAACACCATCAATCACGTTAAGGGTGCGCTGAATGGCTGCGGGTAGTCCCAACGAGTAGGTGGCTGCGTCAGGTGAGGTACTAAACGGTAGCACCACTATCCGCGTGACATCTTGCGCTCGAGTTGTACCAAGTGCCGTCACACTGAGCACAGCTAACGCAATTATTAGGCAACGTCTGACCAACCTGATGCTCGAGTTGAACAGGCTAAGTTTTATCGACATATTAGGCAACATCCTTTTCATCGTGGGTGTTTTATCGTGACATTTTGTCGTTGGCAAGTATACCCAGAAACCTGTGTAGACAGCGTTTCACTGATTTGCAAATGGCCAACATATAGCAAGATACAACGTGCCGGAAAGCGTCCATAAGCTAGTAGCAACGTAAGGCTGGTAGTGCGTTTGGATACTCTGCTTGGGATACTCTGCTTGGGATACTCTGCTATTGAAGGCTGTTTGGGTACTCTGTTTAATACATAAATTTATGTGTGCGTTTTCACGTGTAGTTCCCCTCGAGACGCAACGCATTTAGGATGATCAAACACTAGGATAGTCCAACACTAAGATAGTCCAACACTAGGACGATCAAACACAGTGTCTACTTAAAGCTTAAAAGGATTAGTACCTCATTACTGTCGAAAACATTACCCATATCTTGCCTTTGAACGCCGTTTGCGCATGGTGAAGGACTTGTTAGGTGTTTGCACAAGGTTGGCAGTGAGTGTTTACTCTTGAGACATACAAAAATATGTATAGCGACATTCGTAAACATTGAGCTATAAACTGAGTTGGTTTGTTGGTACTCGCGCTGCTCGGTAAGTATGGAGCTAGCTCCATACTTACGGCTAACG
>CAZMCW010000088.1:12786-14278 GCA_964564405.1 uncultured bacterium | reverse complement strand
TCGCCTAGCTCGGTAAGTATGGAGCTAGCTCCATACTTACGGCTAACGCTATAGTTAAAAAATCCAACTTAGCAAGCTGCTCACCACCCACAACACCAGAGCGATGCCACCCACCAAAATAACAAGTAACACGCCTATCAAGTAGCTCAAACTTTTGTTGGAGGGTTTGCTGAACATTGTTTGGTCAGCGGCAAACCCGTGGGTGTGTGGAGCATTATTAGATGTGCTATTTGAACTGCCAGGAGCAACATTGCCTTGGTTAGCACTATTGCGAACGAGGTCTTGCTCGAGCAAGTACAAATTGCGGGCGTTAGCTTTCCAAGTAGCATCAAAAATATCACCTAATATAGGAATACTACCCACCGTAACTTCCAAAATAACGTTGGCAATCATGCGGGCAAGCGTAGCTTTGGACGCGCCTAACCGGTAAGCTTCGTACACAATGTAGCCGCTAGGCAGTACTGTGATGGCATCACCAATACCGGGCACAAGTCCAATGATCGCGTCCCAGCCAACTGTATAGTTAATGCCAGGAATTTTAAACGCGTTGTCTAGCAAGTGAGCAAGGTGTTGCAAGCGCTGCAAGGTTGCTTGGTCGTTTGTTATGTGACGATTTGCGTAACTGTCTTTAGGGTCATCCATCTTTGTTGTTATGATCCTCATCTCGTAATTAAGTCCTAGTGTGGTTGAGTCCGAATGTGTCAAAGAAAACTCAGGACTCTACTTATGTTACTTGCTCGACCTGCGTCATGAGTGATGAGCACAGCACCTAGCTCGAGCGCTCCTGCTGCCAACATTAACTTACCTTCCGCCGGAAGTCGCAAGCGCCTGCTGTCTACTAGCACTTGCGGGTCATAGCCTTGTAACCCTCCGCTCGGACCGGTCATGCCAACATCAGACACATAGGCTGTTCCCTTGGGAAGTACGCGCGTGTCTAACGTAGCCACGTGGGTGTGCGTGCCGAGCACAGCCGTCACTTGACCGTCAAACGCAAACCCGACCATCTGCTTTTCCGTGACCGACTCGCCGTGCATATCCACAATGATAGCCTCAAAGTCACCTTGCCACAGGTCGCTACAAGCTTCCAACATGCCGATGGGATCATCTGCTAAAGGAAGTGCCCCCCGGCTAACAATGTTCACCACAGCTATGTTGGCCTTGTCGATGACGCCCCAACCTTTGCCAGGTGCATGCGTGCCGTAGTTGAGTGGACGAAGCACTTTAGGGTGCTCGTGAACACGTTGCCAGTCTGGGCCGTCCCATGAGTGGTTGCCACCTGTCACCATGTCAACGGGGAGTGCTAGCAGACGCTCGAGCGACGCTTCCGTCATGCCACAGTTGCCCATCGACGGACGGTGCCGGGTAATATCCATATTTTCAGCATTGACAATCACCACATCAACTTGCTCGCGGGTTACAAAGTCTGTGAGGTGTTGCTCGAGGTAGGCTAGACCCGGTTCGCCCACAATATCGCCAATAAACAATGTTTTCA
>CAZMCW010000088.1:5912-12776 GCA_964564405.1 uncultured bacterium | reverse complement strand
TGGTCTTTTCAATGCTGGTCTTGAGCTATGACTTTTGCAAGAGGTCTAGTGAGAATGGTATTCAGAGACGCCCTTACTGGCAGTTGTATGAGGTGTCGTACCTGATGATCGATATTCAATGGTGTACTCAAAGAAAGGGAGATAGGACGAAAGGGAGATGGGGAGATTTCATCAAATACAATCTTACTCACGTCAACACATGTATCACGACATCACATCATGCGTTGCTGTATATCACGACGCGCACTAAGACGCACATCATAAATTTACAAGCATCGCTATTTGATGTTAACGCTAAAGCTGATACTCGCGCTGGCGCGTCACGCCATCAATGATTCAATCACACGCAACCTTTGTTAGGGCACTTGTCTTTGTGATGTTGATTGTCATTAACGGCGGTCTAGGCTGTCGCGTAAACCGTCTGAAATAAGTTGTAAACTTAGCGAAGCTGCTGCCAAAAACGCACCTGGCCCAACTGCCGCCCAAGGTTGGCGGGTTAGATAGGCTCTGGCATCTTGCAGCACGTTACCCCAACTTGGCGTGGGTAGCGCGACACCTAAACCTAGGTAGCTTAAAGAGGCTTCGACAAGGAGTAAGACTGCGGCCGTGCTCGAGGCCTGCACCACCAACGACCCGGCAATATTCGGCAGCACATGCACTGCTAGTAAGCGCAATTTGGTAGCTCCTAACGCCCGCCCAGCTTGCACATAATCTGTTTGTAGGACTTGTTTGCTGTAGGCCCTAGCAAGCCGAAAGTACAGCGGCGAACTGGCAAACCCGAGCGCTGCAATGGTCTGCGGGCTACCACCGCCCAAAATAGCTACAACCAGCAACACCAACAAAAATCCGGGAAACGCCAAAATAGCATCAAACACACGGGTGAGGGCTGTTTCAAAAAGTCCACCCGTACCTGCTGAAAGCATCCCCAGAGTTGTGCCCAGCATCACAGCTAAAATAGTACTTACCAACGCAATACTCAACGAAACTCGTCCGCCGTGGAGTGCCCTCGTCACAATGTCTCGTCCCAAGTCGTCTGTCCCCAACCAATGACGCGCACTCGGCGGCGCGTAGCGGGCCTGGTAGTCCGGTTTAAGCGGATCAAACGGCGATAACCACGGCGCAGCCACACTTGCCACAATCAGCAGCCCCAAAAGGAAGCCACCCACATAAACACGTCCGTTTAACCAACTTGGTAACCTCAACCTGCGTGTTGGTGATGCTTCGGAAGATGTTGAGGTTGAGGTGAGTGTTCTTGACGGTTTAGCTTGCATCGAGTACCTTACACCTCAGCTCGAGACATACTGAGGTCATCACAAGCGTTATGACATCATGGATAAAATTGTGAACAGAGTTAATTTTGATGTTAGCCATAACGCAACCTTGGATCGCTGAGTATCTGGAGTGCGTCGGCAAGGGCGTTTACAGCGATGTAAACCAACACTGCCACAATGGTAATACCTTGAACAACTGGGTAGTCTCGAGCGGCAATAGCACCCAACATGGCAAGTCCTAAGCCGGGCAAGCCAAACACCTGCTCCACCACAATCGTACCGGTGAGTAAACCACCTAATGTGAGTGCAACTAGCGGCAATACTTTGGGGAGTGCGTTTGCCGTGATGTGTTGAATGATGGCAACTTGGGCAAGGCCTTTGCTACGTGCTGTCCGAATAAAGTCAGCATGGCGTAGCTCGAGCACCTCTGCTCGGGTCAGCCTCGCCAACTGAGCTGCGTTGGGAATTGCCAAGGTCAGCGCAGGTAAGGTAAGCGCGTGTAACCTAGCGAGTACACCACCTGTGGTGTCAAACCCAATCAGCGGAAACCAGTCACGTTGCACCGCAAACAGCAATAATAACAAAAACCCTAACCAGAATCCGGGCAAGGTTAAGCCTAATGTCGTCACGGCAAGGACAATGCGTTCCACAAGATGCCCCGGATTAAGCCCAGCAATCATCCCCAGCCCTAATCCTAAAAGTAAGGTGAGTATAAGCGCCACGAGGGCAAGTTGGACGGTCACGGGTAAGCGTTCGGCAACAATCCGCGTCACGGGGCGCTGCTCCCGAAACGAGGTGCCAAGATCGCCTCGAGCTAGCCCCCGCCAATACGCAGCAAATTGGTTGAGCCACGGCGTGGCTAGCCCCAAACTATCGCGAATGGCGGTGACTTGGGCGTCACTTGCGTCGGTGCCAGCGCGCAAGCTAGCAGCATCTCCAGGCAGTAAGCGCATGCCGACAAACACCAGCGACAACACCAGCACCAGCGTTACCGCGATGCTGGCAAGTTGCCCCACCCATTTGCGTATCATCCGTCACCCACCTATCCAACTCGGTTTTATCAAGCAGGGTGCAACGTCATCCTAGACTTAACGTCATCCTAAACTTAAGGTTATGAGATGCTATAGCACGTTAAGGTTATGTTGCTGCAATCATCATGTTGAATTTGTCGTCTGTAACGCCACATTTACAGGTTGCGGTTGTAGCTGACCAGATGATACCTGCTATATCACCGACACGCTAACAACCGACAAAAAAGAGGCTAGCCAAGCTAGCCCCTCGAGTGCCGTCAGGGTGCTGTTACTTACTTGCCCCATGAAAATCGAAGGTATCTAGTAACGGCGTAATCCAGAAGCCTTCTACCTCTGCTTGCTGCGCGTAAGTACGAAAAGGTGTGCCAAAGTAGACAAACGGTGCGTCTTCATGCATGGCTGTAAGGGCATCTGTATAGAGGCTTTCACGCGTTGGCACATCTGGTGTTTGGGCAGCCTGGGCGAGAATTTCTGTGACGTTGTCACTGGTGTAGCCCACATAGTTGGTTTCTGGATCGCCGTAGCCGCCAAGCCTACCAGTTGGGTCAAGTTTACCCGTGTGACCAACTACCGTAATGTCAAAATCGCGCTCACCCCGGAAGATATCGCTGAGCCACACGCCCCACTCCACCACGCGCAATTCACTTTGAATGCCCACCTCACTGAGCATGTCCTGCACAATTTGCCCAGCGGTAATGTGCGCTTCAAAGGGTTGAGGCAGGACAATATCCAGCACTTGATCTGTGGGAAAACCTGCTTCTGCTAGCAAACTGCTAGCGAGTTCAGGGTCGTAGGCAAACGGGGTGATGCTAGCTGGATACCACGGGCTGCCGGCTTCCATAAAGGTTCCCACGGGCGTACCGCCGCCGTAAGCAACCTCGAGCACGGTTGCTTTATCAATGGCATGATTCAACGCTTGGCGCACCAGCGGATTGGCGAGATACTCACGGCGGTTGTTGATGGCAGCTACAAGTACAAGGCCGGAAGGTTCTTGAATAAGCTCGAGCCCATCCTCATCTGCTACGGTGGGAATATCTGCACTGGCAACGGTATTGATGACATCAAACTCGCCTGCCAGTAAGCCCTGCAACTGCACCGCGCTATCCGTCACAAAACGCAAACGCACCTGCTCACTGGCTGCCGGGCCTTGGTAGTAATCTTCAAAACGGGTAAGTAACAAGTTACTATCGCGCACCCAGTCTTCTAACATAAACGGGCCCGTACCCACGGGGTCGTTGGCAAAGTCGTGCCCCTCAGCAATTTTTTCAGACGGTAAAATCGCACCCCAGCCCGACGCAAGTGAGGCAAGTAAGGCAGGTGACGGCTCACTGAGGCTCAGCACAACCGTTAACGCATCGGGGGTTTCTGTGCTGACAATAGTCTGGAATTCTTCAGCTTTGGGGGAGGCTGTTTCTTCTGCTAAGAGCCGCTCGAGCGTTGCTGCTACATCAGCACTATCTAAACTGCTGCCATCGTGAAACATGACGCCCTCAACCAAATTAAATGTGACAGTGAGGCCGTCATCACTAATATCCCAACTGCTTGCTAGAGCTGGCACCAAAACACCCGTTTGGTCAGCCTCAACCAAGGTGTCATATAGTGACTTAGTCACTTGAAACGAGGACGTTGCCGAGGTGATGTGCGGGTCGAGGGTTTCGGGTTGGGCGCTCATGGCCATCACCAGGGGTTCTTGGGCAACGCTATGACTTAGTAATCCCAATAACAGGGCAGCAAGCGTCGCTGCCAAGCCTCGAGTCAATGCTTTCAACCTCAAATTTGTAGCTTTCATTGTTAACTCCTCTCAGCGTCTTTAGTCAGTGTGAGGTGTTCTTGTTTGTTGATCTACTTACCAGTTTATTATCTGTGGCTACCGTCATGTGTTTGTCAACTGTTGTCAATTGGCTGTGGCGTACATCTCAAGTGAAGGGCACGGTAGGTATCTACCCAATAGCCTAAGATTGGTCTGGTCGTATATGAAGTTGCTCGAGCGTCACCTCATAACTTGTACCTCATTTGAGATTACTGCTTTGTCAATAGGTCGAGAACCTCACCTAGCAAGTTGGCACCCTGAGCATATTGTAAACGCTATCTCCACGGCTCAATCTTTCTTAAATAATCTATCCAATGGGGTTTCAACGCTAAAAAATACAGTATTTCCCTCTATAAATCTGAGCAAGCTCATAACTTGAGAGGCAGACAGAACTCGATTTCCTGTGTCTCTGACAACACTGCTTTACAATCGAACTAAAAAAGGATGTTAATGTTTCTCGAAAGGCATCTACCTTGCTAAGTACCTCCAAGTTGAAAAGTGGCAATTATCAAACTCAGCAGTGCCCATCCTTAACCGCTAAACGCATGTCACGAAAACTGCGGTTTCCAGATAGGAGGTACTTAATTACGAGCTTATACACGCTTCTATCCGGATTTCAGTGCAACTACTTGACGAATACTGCATGTTGGTGTATACTATGTTTTATCAGCGTTCGGAAAGAGCGCTTTTTTTATTGCTTATTCACAGGCAATCAGCAGTTGTTCTCGCCATACAGAAGACGTTACTGCTCAGCTCCAGACGGCTACAATGCCAATCATGCTTTTCTCACATCTTTCACTCATACAATTATTTGCACGACATCACACAGACCATCACCCTGTGCCACAACAGGGCTTGGGCTTGCAACGCTATGTTTGCTCTAAAAAACCCTCAGAGTGGATGTCATGGCGTTAGGTGTTGCGGTGGTTGGCGCAGGTGACATGGGCAAACGCCACGCGCAACACTGGCAGCAAGCTGGCGCAGACCTTGTAGCCATTTGTGACGCCCATCTACCACTTGCCGAACATGTTGCAACAAGCTGTAATGCCAACGCTTTTGTGAGCCTTGAAGATGCACTTGAAGATATAGGGGAAGATATCCACGTTGTCTCGGTTTGTACGCCCACGTTTTTGCACGCACCTATAAGTATTACCGCACTGCGTAGCGGCAAGCATGTTCTGTGCGAAAAACCAGTTGCCCTAAGCCTTAAAGATGCTCGAGCAATGAAACACGCAGCTCAAGTTAACAATCGAGAATTGCGCATCGGCTTTATGCGCCGTTTTGATCCAGCTTATCCGCAACTAGTGAACGCTTGTAAGCATATTGGCAGTCCTTTACTTGCACATGCAACTATTGCCGCCGGGATTCGCCCTAAACGCCTCATGCACGACGCCAACGCCAACGGCGGACCCATTATTGATATGTGTTGCCATGTATTTAACCTATGGGAGGGTATCTTTGGATGCCACCCTGAAACAGTTACAGCGCACGGCTATACCTTTAGTGAGGATAAGCTCGAGCTAGCTGGCATCACCCACAAAGCCGTAGACAGCGCCCATATTAGCCTCCACTACCCGAACGGTTGTCACGGACATATTCAGGTGTCGTGGGGGCTGCCTTGGGGTGTTGAAGCGGTTGAAACCCACGCGTACATCGGGCCTGGCGGCATGGTGCGTACCAATTGGAACGAAGAGATTACCCTCAACAATGGGCAAGGGACAACAACCTGGACACGCGAAGGCTCCGATGCCAACTTACTCGACCCGTGGCGGCGTGAAATTACCCAGTTTTACCTCGAGCTCACCGAGCAAACTCCTCAACAAGTTGCTTCAATTGATGACGGCATCAACGCCTTGCACACGTCACTTGCGGTGCTCGAGTCCATCCAAACGCAATCACCTGTTACCCTGACAAAACAGGAGGTGACGGCATGAAGATTGGTCTGATTGGTGCAGGGCGCTGGGGGGGCGTTCACAAAGACGCGTTAGATGAGCTGGGCGTGCCTGTGGCAGGTGTATTGGTGTCAAGTGAGGCTTCAGCGGCGCGTGTTCAAAGCGACTGGCAACTGCCCGTAAGTACCAACATGCAGCAGTTTTTAAGTTGGGATATAGACGCGGTCATTGTGGTGAGTCCTAACTACTTGCACGCACAACATAGCTTAGCTGCGCTCGAGGCAGGTAAGCACGTCCTCGTCGAAAAACCTATGGCTTTAACTGCAGAGGATTGCACGGCCATGATTGATGCTGCTGAAGCACAAAAGCTCGTTCTTGCAATTGGGCTCGAGATGCGCGTGTTTAGCCTCTTTGCAAAGGTTAAACACCTTCTTGCTGAGGATGTCCTGGGCGAGCCCTTGCACGTGCAACTTGACCTTACCCGCCGCCCTTACCGCACGGGCGCTGGCGGCTGGAAAACCGACCCTGCCAAATTGGGTAATGCTATTTTGGAAGAGCCCATCCATTACCTTGACTTAGCGCGTTGGTATTTGGAAGCCTATGGTGAACCTGTGAGTTTGCAAGCCTGGGCGAATAGCCGCGCTGGGCGTGACATGTTTAATGAAAATCTCGACATACGGCTCGAGTACAATACCGGTGCGTATGCTTTCATTACCCGCAGCATTGCCGCCTTTGAACACGCCGTGCGGCTCAGAGTTGTAACTGAACACGGCAGTTTACTCGCCCACTGGTACGGCAGCATGGACGCCGATACTAACCCCACAGTGAGTTTGCGCTATCACGACGGTAGCGAGCTTCAC
>CAZMCW010000088.1:1649-5902 GCA_964564405.1 uncultured bacterium | reverse complement strand
CAATAAAACCGGGCATGCGTTTGATGTCCCCAAACAAACCGAGGCGTTTTTGGCTGCTATTCGTGGTGAGCGGGAGCCTCTTGTCAGTGGTACGGACGGACGAGCAGCTGTGATTTTATGTAATGCTGTGGTGCAGTCGCTCGAGGCTAGTAGCAGTGTCATCCCACTAAGCTAGCTTGTTTTAATGCACGCTAACAGCATCTCACTACATTTATATACATAGCTGCTCATCACTTTATGGTTAAATCAAAAGCACAAGCTCAACCACACATGGGCTGCCTCGAGTTCATGTAAACTGATATAACGTCATTTGATTGTCAACTGTAAACAAGTTTAATCGCCTTGTTGAAGCTTTCGCGTTAACATCATCACGTTGTTCTACACAATGCGTTCACGCCGTTAGGCATCGTCTAGATGTATCATTATGTAAATCACTGTTCCTAAAGGGGGAAATCAATGAAGCATCACATCTACCACGCAAGTCATTTGTCTAAGTCAAGTCATCTGCCTAAGTTAGGCAAGATTCAAAGGCTTGCCATCATCCTAGGATGTTTATGGTTGCTAACGGCCACTTTCGCTCAGACGGTCGTGATAGCCCAACAGCTCGAGCACGGCTCACTCAACCCGGCCGACAACCGAGGTTTGTCAGATAACACCGTAGGGCGCGTTCTTTTTGAAGGTCTCGTGGGTCTCGACCGCGACCTGAACTTGGTACCTGAACTTGCCACCAGCTGGGAAGGTAACGACGACGCTACCGAACTCACCTTTAGCTTACGCGAAGGCGTGAATTTTCACGACGGCACCCCGTTTGACGCTGAGGCTGTCAAAGCTTACTTTGATTGGGCCATCAACCCAGATAACCCCTTGGGTGGGCGCGCACGCAACATTTTTGTTGACGTTGCTAGCGTTGAAGTGATTGATCCCACGACGGTCAAGTTTACGCTCAGCAAACCTAACGGTGCAATGATTTACAACTTTACACTTGCTAACGGGCGTATTTTGAGTCCTGCGGCCATCGAAACCTACGGCGAGGACATCAGCAGGAATCCGGTAGGCACGGGCCCGTTTGAGTTTCAAGAGTGGATTGACGGGCAACAGATTACTGTGACCGCATTTGATGGTTACTGGGGTGAACCCGCCAACGTAGACACACTTGAGTTTCGGGTTGTCCCTAACGACGCTACCCGCATCGCACTGTTGCAAAGCGGTGAAGCACACTTTATTGAGATGGTGCCACCGCCGTTAGTTGCTGCTTTAGAACTCAGTCCAGACATCACCGTGGAAGCCAGCAAAAGCGTGTTTGCACGTATTTTCCCTATGAACACGCAAGTTGAACCGTTTAGCGACGTGCGCGTGCGCCAAGCGATGAACCACGCCATTAACCGCGAACAACTCGTGGCTGTGGCGTTGCAAGGTTACGGCACTGCGATGACCGCGCCATTCTTAGAGCCTGTCTTTGGCTACAGCCCGCAACCGGAATATGCATTTGACCTCGAGCGGGCCCGTGAACTCCTTACCGAAGCAGGTTATCCAGATGGTTTTAGCGCCACCGTTCTCACCTTTAACAGCGACGAATTCCGTACCGTGGGGCAAATTTTGCAGCAAATGTTGTCTGAAGTCAACATCACCCTAGAACTGCAACCAACTGAACGCGGCGCACTAGTAGACGCCATCTTTAAGCCGTTTGAGGAAAGTGACCTACAAACGTCGCTCGTGGGTGCATCAACGAGCACAGGCGATGGCGACTTAGCCATTCGCACCTCGTTTATTACCTCTGCTTGGCCGCCTGCCCGCAACAACTGGAGTTTTTACAGTAATGAACGGGTAGACGAGATAACTGAGGCAGCTAGCGCTACCAGTGACCAAGAGTTGCGTGCTGAACTTTACGCAGAGGCTCAAGAAATTATCTGGAACGATGCGCCTTGGATGTTCTTGTATAGCCCAGACAACTTAGCTGCTCATGCTAATGAGCTTAACGGGGTTTTCTACATGCCCTCACGTTACGTTGACGCCCGCGCCGCCAGCATCAGCGAATAACAAATCGTCGAGAATTCACACACATCTATTCACATCAAGCAGATGATGTTATTTGGACAGACCATTTTGACGTCTGATATCAAGTCCGACAAAATACATCATAAACTCCTACGGAGTTCACTACGTTCTAGTCGGCCTTGGTATCTGTTTCTGCTCGCTCTACTCGGGTTACTTTGTTACCAAAATAATCGGAAAGGGTATGAGTTGACATCCTAATTGACAAGATGATGCTCTCAAATCCATGAGTCCAATGTGACTTTTTTGAGAGCATCTTTATCTCTAATTGGCAATTACGAAGGTGAGATACGTCTCTGCATGACCAGCCATCAATCCATTTAGATGTTCACCTACACACTTAAGCGACTTTTGGAAACCATCCCCACGGTACTTGGGATTACCTTGGTGGTGTTTTTTTTCATTCGCGCGCTACCCGGTGACCCTGCCCGGCTTTATGCAGGTCAAGAATCCACCCCCGAAGAAGTGGAAATTATCCGCGAGCGCTTTGGGCTAGATGCACCCTTACCTATACAGTTTGGACGCTTTGTCCAAGCGCTTAGTCAGGGTAGCTTGGGGCGCTCTTATCGCAGTAATTTGCCTGTAACTCAGGTGATTGGGCGGCACTTTTTACCAACACTGTGGTTATCTTTGCTGGCCATTGCGGTGGCATCATTTGTGGGCATTGGCTTGGGTGTACTGGCTGCGTATACTCGAGGATCATTTTTCGACTTATTTACAACCATCTTGGCTATTTTAGGCATTAGCACGCCGTCGTTTTTTTTGGGCATTTTGCTTATTTATGCCTTTGCGGTGAATTGGGGTGTGTTACCTGTCACGGGTAGTGTGAGCTTGCGGGGATTAACATTGCCTACAATTGCGCTAGCAACTAGTTCGCTGGGAACCGTTGCCCGTTTTACACGCTCGAGCCTCCTCGAAATCATTAACCAAGACTTCGTCCGCACAGCCCGCGCCAAGGGCCTAGCTGCTGCTGCCGTCCTCAACAAACACGCGCTCAAAAACGCCCTTATTCCGGTTGTTACGATTCTAGGCTTACAGTTTGGCTTTTTGCTCAGTGGGGCCATTATCATTGAAACGGTGTTTAACTTTCCCGGTTTGGGTTGGTTACTCATTCAATCTATTAATGCCCGAGACTATCCCGTTTTGCAGGGGCTTATGCTGGTGTTTGCGCTCGAGTTTGTCCTCATTAACGTTTTTGTTGATGTGCTTTACGGCACCATCGACCCAAGGATTACTTACAGTTAACATGACCCAACTCACAGCTTCATCCACCACCACAACGACCTCACCACAACGCACACGTGGTCGCAACGTGTTTCAGAAACTGTTGCGTCACCGCAGTGGTTCTATAGGTCTAGTATTAAGCAGTTTTTTTGTTTTAGTTGCACTATTTGGTGGCTTCTTAGCACCTTATCCACCTGCCCAAGCTGATTACGGCGCTATCAATCAAGGTATGTCAGCGGCGCATTGGCTTGGCACCGACAACTTTGGACGTGACCTCTTTAGTCGCATTTTGGTGGGTGCACGTTATTCCATTGGCGTAGGTGTAGTTGCCAGTTTGCTAGGTGCACTTGTTGGCAGTTTTTGGGGGCTTTGGTCTGGTTACGTTGGTGGGTTTTGGGACGTTCTCTCCATGCGCTTGGTAGACGTGCTACTAGCGTTTCCAGGCTTACTTTTAGCTATTGGTTTTATCGCCATTAGCGGGCCGGGCATTGTGCCTTTGGTGCTAGCTGCCAGCTTATTTGGGATGCCTATTTTTGCACGCCTTGCAAGGGGAGCTACCTTGAGCGTGAAATCCCGTACCTATATTGAAGGCGCAAACGTCTTAGGTGCGTCTCCCCCACGGGTCATGTTTCAACATATTTTACCGAACATGATTGCACCTGTGCTAGTTTACGTGAGTTTGCGCACTGGCGTGACGCTTTTAGTTGCTTCTGGCTTATCCTTTTTGGGGCTAGGCATTCAGCCGCCAACGCCGGAGTGGGGCGCTATGCTCAGTGAATCACAACTTTATTTGCCAATTCATCCGCTTATGGCGTTTGTGCCGGGTACGGCCATCACCTTAGCTGTGTTGGGGTTTAACTTGCTAGGTGATGGGTTAAGGGATGTGCTTGATCCGACGTTATCAGGTGAACTTTAAGTTTAATTAGCAGTTCCAAGATTAGTTCCCCCACACTAAGTGGGTCGCTTTCTACTCCCCT
>CAZMCW010000088.1:0-1639 GCA_964564405.1 uncultured bacterium | reverse complement strand
CATGATCTGAATCGTCTAAGGGTACACGCTCACGCGTTTTTTTGCATGGCACAACGTGTCATACAAAAAACACTTTGGTATAAGCCGTCACCATCATATATTTGGGCACTTACAGCATGACTCGTAGCAAGTTGCAAACGTTCGCCAGCGAAGTTACTAGGACAACTCCAGATGGCAATGTTTATACATTGCCAAAATAAGTTTTCAGCAAACATAAAAAGCCCAGAGAAGATGTCTCCTCTGGACTTGGCTCTCAAAATTTGTAAATTGATATTAAGTTGATACTTTACGTAGTGTTTGAATTTCGCCAAGTGACATGCGAATAGACTCGTACTGGCTGCGAACCGTTGAAGCAATATTGGCAGGTAGCTCGAGGGCTAACGCATCACTGTAGTTTTCTACAGCTTGTTGCTCACCGCGTTCTACCTCTGCAATAACACTGTCGTCATCTTTGCCTGTAATGGCATCACGCACATTAATCCATGTACGGTGAAACGCAGCTAACATACTACCGCTATCATCAATCTCGTCACCTAGTGTGCGCATTTCTTGAGCCAGCTCAGCGTGGAACTGAGAACGTTGTTTGGCAAGGCGGTTAAAAAGAGCTACAAATTCGCCGTTGCTTGCTTCATCAGCAGCTTCGCGGTAACCAGCTTCGCCGTCTTTGAGTGTTCTAGCTAATGAGTTTAGTGCTTTTACAATTTCGTTGTTATCCATAAGTTTGTCTCCTTATCCGACAAGTTGCACTAGTTAAAAATACTGCGTGTACCATTCGTACACGTTTAGTTGATGAGTTGATGTCTATGTGAGTAACTCATCTGTTGTCTTCATAAGCATAGGAAAATACGGCCTCAGTCACACCGTGCTGCTGTCATGGGATATACCCGTATAGATGTACTTTGTTAGAGGATATTTAGGCTAGGCTCGAGTAGTTAGAGCTCATTGACTAGCGTCTCTCTTGACTTTTTAACCTTTGCGCTGTCTTTAACTGAAGCTTACTTGTTAACCTAGCAGGACATTTGTACGGCTATCTTCTTGAGTCAATAGCAGTTTCAGTTTCAAATACTTGTGCTACGTGTAATGCACATTCTGACTGGTCTGCCGTATAACAAATGTTGAGACATAGTCTAATACCAAATTGATAGCGTTTCCACGAGTAACTGCCACAGGCAGTTGCGCGTGCGACCCAGGGGAGTAGAAATCGACCCACTTAGTATGGGGAAACTAATCCTGGAACTGCTATGACTCTTGAATGTCATCGTCTGAATCATCTAAGGGTACGCTCGAGCTGCGCTGTACTTCGTAAACACGAGCGATTTTGATGCCGCAAAGTGACATCAGAACATCACTTTAGTATAACTGTGCTGTTGCTAAGTGTCTCCATAACAACTTTGTAAATGGAACGTGATTCACTCACGTTCCTTAACCGCTACCGCTATCTGTATCTTGCAGATATATATAGGAGATACTTAAATATAGTAGCAACCATGAATAATTTTAATCCGTCTTTAGGTTTAACGCTAAACCATGCTGTCACCAAAGCCAATCTTAGAATTGTAGCGTTTCCACGAATAACTGCCACAGGCAGTTGCGCGTGCGACCTAGGGGAGTAGGAAGCGATCCACTCAGTGCGGGGCAA
>CAZMCW010000087.1:14190-14478 GCA_964564405.1 uncultured bacterium | reverse complement strand
TAACGGGGCGCGCTTGACGTACCGGCCAAGGGTGATAAAGCTTAAGCTCAGTGCCATCATCTAAGGTGGCGATAGTATCTTCTAGCGTATACTCACCAGCGGATTTAATCTCTTTAACAGTGCCGCTTTTATTTGGCGGTACCAAAATTTTGTGAGTGAATGAAAACTCAGGCACGGTGCCTAAAACTTGCCCACCTGTAACCGTGTCGCCAGCTTTAACTTGGGGCGTAAACTTCCATTTGGCTTCGCGTGACAGCGAGTTAACGGTAATCCCACGGTCAATATAAG
>CAZMCW010000087.1:0-14180 GCA_964564405.1 uncultured bacterium | reverse complement strand
ATGCCGTCAAAGATACCATTGAGCATGCCTGGCCCAAGCTCTACAGCAAGGGGTAGAACCGTTGACACTACAGGCTCACCAACGGTGAGGCCGCCGGTATCTTCGTAAACTTGTACAAAAGCGGTATCGCCATCCAAACGAATAATTTCACCGATGAGTTGAGCTTCACCCACCCGTACAATGTCGTACATGCGCGCCCCCATCATGCCTTCGGCAATCACTGCCGGGCCGGAGATGCGCTTAACACTTCCTTGAATATCAGCAGCCATAAAAACCCTCCTCTATGGCGTAAATGTTGCAACTTATAGCATTTCTATCTGAAGTTGCTAAGTCAACTCCAGATGCGAGCTAGGCGAGTCGAAATAAACCCACTCAGTATGTGGGAACAAATCTTGGAACTTCTTTTAAATGCGCTGCTACTACCCGTCTGGTTGCAGACCACGCAAAGCAGCACGTCGTCCTAATCCAGTTTGATATCAAAGCCAATGGCACTGCGCACGAGCGACTGCATGTAGGCTCTGGCGTCATCACTTTCTTCGCTAAACGCAGCACCTAAACTCGGCATAGAGAGTAGTACAGGTAGATCACGCCCCCGCATGATACGCTCGGTGCTTTTGTTAGGATCAGCAATAAGTCCAGCGTCAACGGCAACCAGTCCGTAATTGTCCTCAGCTGTGATGATGTCTTCAAGTGCAGCTTGGGCGCTGTCTTGATCAGCTTCGCGGACTTCAACACCAGCTAGTCTAAAGCCTGTTGCCGTTTCGCTATCTGTAAGAATAACCATTTTAGGCACGGCCAAGCTCCTTTTCTAACTGTCCTTGGGGGACACCGTAAAACTTACCCCTGGCTAGCAGTCTTAAGCGAGCTGTTTCAGCTTCTTTAAGGCGCAGGTAGTAAACAACAACGCCAATGCCCAAAGCCTCACGGAAATAAAGCTGGCGGGCTGAACTGTCGAGGCTGTCGCGCAAGATGGCTTCAGCTTCACTTAGGCTGGGTGCGTCGGCAACCTCAGCAAAACTAGTGCCTACTAAGTCTTGTAAGTTGCTGCCTTCACGGATGAGGTTGGCAAACGTATCTTGGTTTATTTCTTTGCCACCCGAGATAAACAAATCAGCTGAAGCGCTGTCTGTGCCGCGCACCTTAAGCGCCGTGCGAATGTTGGTTGCGTCAATTTCGCGCTTGAAGTAACGTTCAACCTCAGTAGAGTGCTTAGTTGTATCAAGCGATGCAAATAGCGCTTGGTAGTAGCTGCGGTCAAGTGAAAGCTCGAGTCCTAGTAGGCTCGAGTCCCCTGCATAGCCCCGCACAGCTTTGCTAAACGCCCGTGAAAGGGGGTGTTTAGTAACAGCTAAAAGCTGAGCTGCAGCAGGTAAATCGGCGGCCTCGAGCATCTGTTCTGCGGTAGCTATCTTAAGCTTGCCAACGGTCATCAGTGAATCTTTGACGTCGTCAGCAGTGCGCCCAGCGTGTTTTGCTCTGGCAATAGCTTTGAGGTTGTTAAGGTCGTAGCGCAACAGCAGCAACCCAATTAGGGTTTCAGCGTCACCGTCGGTAAACGTGAGTAACTTATGGGTGATGTTGCGAAAGTTATCAGCAATAGCCCGGTCAATGGCCGCCAGACCTTGCTCACCTGCGCTAGCTTCTTCAAGGGCGCGTGTATAAGGTGATTGAGCTAATTCATTCGTAAACGCTGAAAAACTAGATGTTGCTAGCAAATTGTTATAGGCCTCAGGTGATAACAAGTCGGCCTTGAGTGCACGTACGCGGGCGTTGATATAAGCGTAGCTAGAAGGCATGGTTAACCACCCCTGCTAACTTGCAAATAACGCTTGAGACACGTCCGAGGCAAGTTCATCACGGGCTGCCTCGAGCCGCGCAAGCAGACTATTAGACACCACAATATTGGTGCCTTTGGCTTTAGCGCTCAAGCCGCCGGTCATTGTTTTGTCAGTTTTGACGCTAACATCTAACCCGCGCGATCCTAAAATCTCGGTTATGAGGGCTTTGTCTTTTGAGTTGACGGTGACACTTTCAACGTGATCTTTGCCGCCTAAGGTTTCAACAACTTCGTCTAACAACTTACCCAAAATGTCACTGTAGCGCGCGCTGTCTTTAACAGTTGCGGTCAGTTCCTTTTTGGCTTCCTCAAACGCGTTTTCAACCAGCTCGTGCTGGGTGCGCAGTTTGAGTGAAGCTGCTTCAAGTTGGGCAGCACTTTTACCGCGCACAATGGTGGCGTCGTGTTGCGAGTTGGCTTGGCGCTCGCGCTGAGCTTTTAAGGTGCTTGCTTCTTCTTCCGCTTGAGCGACAATCTCCGAGGCACGCGATTTTGCCTCGGAGATGATGGCATCAATTTCCGTTTGGGCTTCGCTTTTGAGCAAAGCTTCTAGGTTTGCCATGAACTATCCAATCTGACCGTTTAAGAAGAACGCAATCACAAACCCGAAGATAATGATGGTTTCGGGAATAACCAAGTAGATAAGGATTTGACCAAAAGCTTCCGGGCGCTCAGCTAGGGTGCCCGCACCAGCACTGCCAATAGATGCTTGGGCGATACCCACACCGATAGCAGCTAGCCCAATAGCGAGACCCGCACCTACGCCAATAAGACCTGCACCTGTGCTTACAATCCGACCACCTTCAGCTAGGGCTTCACCTTCTTGGGCAAAGCCTAGGCTTACCAAAAATGCAGCAGTTAAAAGAATGACGACGTTACCGATGACTTTTTTCATGCTTTTCCTCCAAAGAAGCGCAAGGGCTTATAAGGGCGACCGTTTTCTTCGTAGAAACCAAATTTGGTGAAAAATTCTACGTATTGAAGACGAAGGGGTTGAAGTGTATGACCAATAATTGTAAGCGTGAGGGCGATTAAGTGCACCGCCAAACCCACGGCAATACCAAGAAGTGGGCCAATTACAGGTAGCGTTCCTGCAACGGCAAAACCGAGATCGGTTGCCAAGTTGGCAACTAAAGCTGCTGACAAACCAACTGCAAAAAGACGTAAATAACTAAGGATGTTGCCTGAGTTGGAAATAATTTCGACCAACATAAGGGGTACGCCTGACATGACAACTGCAAAAAAGAAGATGATAAATCCGAGTACGACAAACGCAGCTACAAAGGTGTTGAGGTTATTTGTCAAAAACCCGTAAGAAAACACCACAATAGCTGCTAGGCCGGCTAGCATGCCGATGCTTTCCCACAGGTGATGGCTGTTATAGTGCCGGTAAGCATAATACGCACGAATGCCCCAGCCCCCCAAAACTTGTAAGACGCCAAACCCAATTGAAGCTAGCAGCAAAGGCGTAAACACCTCTACGCGCAATAGGGCAATAGGGATAAGACCAGCTAAACCTTCATGATGATGCGCGTGCATGGGGGCGTAAAAAATGGGTAAAAAGCCTGGGAAGCGCTCTAAAAAGTTTCCAAAAAATTCCCCAAAAAGCACGCCAAACACAATTGACCAAGCAGCACACCAGTTAATAACTGTGCCGATGACAGGTAATGCGCTTGGACTTAAGGTGATGCCTAACGGCCCCAAGTTAAGCGAGTTACCATTTTTGCCGCGCCGTCTGAACCACTGACCCAGCACCACAAACAAGATGCCAAAGCCAACATCGCCAACGACCAGACCAAAGTAGAAAGGAAAAAAGACAGCTAGCGTCCAACTGGGATCAAACGCACCGTATTTAGGGGGGGCAAACAATGAGAGTAAGCCTTCAAAAGGTTGAATCCAAGTAGGATTCTCGAGCTTAACCGGTACACCGTGATCCAAAATAGCGTCCGCGTGGCGGGTTTCAGTCACAACGCCTGCGCCAAATGTTTCTTTGAGAGCACTTACTACAGAAGCTGTTTGAGTTGTAGGTAGCCAGCCCTCGAGCGCAAAACTATAGTTACCAGCAGCTAAATCGCCCATCGCTTCATAGCGCTGGCGTTGGTCAAGAGCTTGCCTGTAAATCCAGTAGATAGCCGTGGCATGTTCACTAGCGAGGGCGTCGAGTTCACTGCGAATTTCAGTAAGGCGTTTAGGCAAGGTTTCTTGCTGGCTTGCCATGGTAACAAGTTGTTCACTTAAAGGTGTACCCGCCGCAGCTTTAGGGAGTTCTAAAATACCAATACCCATGCGGGTGAGAAGTCCCTGCAAAGCTTCAAGATGCGTAGCCAAAGTGACTGCGAGTACAAGATAGTCTTTGCTGTAAGGTTGCACAACAAGTTCAGCAGACACGCTGTCATCTGCAGCGAGGGCCGCTTCAAGTTCACTGAGAACGTCCCGGCTGACAATAAATGGTAGCGCGCGTAGATAGCGGCTGTCACCCAACAAGCTCAAACTGCTCTCGAGCTGAGTCATAACGGGCAAATACGTTTTAATGGTTTCTAATCTTTCAGATGCTTCGCTGCGTTCGTGGAGCAGGGCGTCAACCTTGCTACTCACGTTCTGTAAATAGCTTAGTTGTGCGTCTGAACTTCTTTGGGCAACGTCTGGTACAGCCACATGACGTGCGTCTAGCCCTTCTAGGGAAAGGCTATCTAGTAACATTTGGCTTTCGGCCAGCAAGCGGTCTTGGGTTTCTTTGCTAGCTTGCACATCGCCAGTGAGTTCAAACGAGCTAAGTACATCTGCTGCAACAGGGTCAAGTTGCACAACACCTAAGTTTTGCAAAAAGGTGAGTACTTTGTCTGCTTCGCTGCGCCTGCCAACGACCAACAGCTTGTCCATCTCGGCAATCACGGCAAGACACGCTCCACAATTAACGACACAGCCTCAGCTTGATGCTTTTTAGCACTTTCCTGAAGTGCACTAACGTCATTTTGGGCTGCCTCGAGCACCTCATCGTGAGCTTTTTGACTAGCGGTATTGGCCTTTTTCAGTTGTGTTTGCGCGTATTGGTCAGCATCTTTGCGGGCGCTAGCAAGGCTAGCACGGGCATTGTCTTCGGCCTCGTTTATGATGCTAGCAGCTTTTTCTTTAGCTTTATCAACATCATTTGCAAGGGTTTTTTCATAATCAACAAGTTCGCGCAGTAGCGTTTCGCCTTGAGCTTGCAAGTTGCCCTCCTTTCTTAACACGCCCTCTTTTCAAAGAGCGGGTTAGGTCGTCGTAGACGGTGTTGCGTGTTTCGATAAGTCTAACAAGTTACCTATCAATAACTTAGCTTTGTGCTAAACAAACGAGTTTACCCTAGTCAGGTAACAGGTATTGTATGGGCAGCTTGCATCACGAGCTGAGGTACAAAGTCGACAGGTGTTGACAGGTGAAGTTGAACATAACATTTGACATAACAAAAGCGCTTGCAGGCTTGTGGTCAGCCAAAAGTTAACTTAACCGTGAAACCCAAGACAAAACAATACGCCCTAGGCGAACACCAAAACCAACACAACAGCACAAAAAAACGCGATGAGTTCAGCCGAGCCACTAAAATGGGACTGCGGCGGCTATAGTCTTCGCGCTCTAACGCGGCTAAGCATAACACAGGCATTGACCAACGTGTCAACGCTATGTGCAAGCTAAAAAGCCCACTGCACACGTAAAGCAGCCTATCTACAGATAGCTTTAAATTCTAGGGGACGTTTGTCCTTATTGAGGGAGTACTCGAGGTGTGCTAGCTAGCCTGCGGGTGCATCTTATGACAGCTATACGAGATGTTGTTACGGACTTACCGACATGTGAATATTGCTTTTTAGAAAGGCAAAGAGGAGCACAGGGAAAGGGAGATTTTATCAGCGACAGCCTAAATTCACCATAACGCATGTATCACAACATCATGAGGTTACTATTAGCTCAAAAATTGTACGATTCAAAAATAAATTCACTGCTGATTTTTGTTTATATCAATATGCTTTTGTTATCTTGAGTTGTGTCATGGGTATATCTACAAACATTACCAAGATGCTAAAAATGCATCATTTAGGTGTATTTACCATTGAGTGCGTAACTTATACCAAATTGATTCTTGAATGTCATAGTCTGAATCATTTAAGGGTACGCTCTCACAAGCGATTTTGATGTCGCTTTGCAGCATCAAAACATCACTTTAGTATTATGATCATGTTTAACAATGCCATTTACAGGTTGAGATTTGTTAAAAGGGAGCGTGTCAGCAGCAGCATTAGCATCAATTTGGCAATTCCAGGCTTAGTTCCCCTACACTGAGTGGGTTGATTTCTACTCCCCTAGGTCGCACATGCAACTGCTTGTGGCAGTTACTCGTGGAAACGCTAGATTGAACCGTGCTGCCTAACGAACTGTACGAGTGTTGAGCAGAAAAATAAGGCGAGCAGATAGTACTGACCAAACTCAGCTGGTGCTGACCAAACTAAAGACGCGCGCTTAGGAAATTTGATCCAAGCACGCGTCCTAATGGAATAGCAGTTCCAGGCTTAGTTCCCCACACTGAGTGGGTCGATTTCTACTCCTCTAGGTCGTACGCGCAATTGCCTGTGGCAGTTACTCATGGAAATGCTAGAACTATGTAGACCTCTTATCAGCTGAGGGTTGTTCTACCAGCTAACGGGTGTTTCAGAGTAGCTGTAGACATCTGCGCCAGAGCGTTGGCTATAACCTATAGTAGGACCAAGCCGCTCAGCAGCAAATTCAAAAAAGGTCATTAGATTATCTGAGGCAGTTTGAATAGCATCAAAGTCGAGGGTGCTCGCGCCGCCTAAGCCTGCAAAAACTTGCAACTGGCTAGCAAGTTGCTCAGCTGATGCACGCAAGTTACTGCTGGTGTCTGTGTAGGTAATAACAGATGCGTCACCAGGGATGATACTGGTGGCGTCTTGGTAGGTTTCAAGGGCGGCCAAGTTGGCGTCGCCAGCATTGAGGACAATGTTCATGGACTCGAGCGAGGGGCTAATAAGTGCATAACCGTCCACTACGGCGGTGCTAACGGTTACACCGGGGGCCATCGCGTAGGTATTTACGGTCACACCAGCAATATCGCTTGTGCTGCTGCTAGCGTCGCCACTGCCGCCCATGGGGTCAGCAAACATAGCCACAGTCGCGCTGATGGACTGCATAACTTGCGCCAAGCCGCTACTAGCAGCTTGGCTGTCGGTGGTGCCAATTAAATAGACAAATTCACCGAGGAGGTTATCACTCATCATGCCGGGTTCGGTAACCTCACCTGTGCCAGTTACAATGCTGACAACTTGAGTGCCCATCCAGCCGAATAAACTTGTGCTTAAGTCAACGCCAGTAAAGCTAAGCGCTAAATTGTTGAGGCTGCCGCCAAGTTCAGGTACGCTCGCAGACAACTCGTTGAGGTAGTCCCACCAGCCCGCAACATCGACAAAACTAGTGCTGTAGCTAAGTGCGCCCGCCGGGCTAAGGCGTGCTGTGGATGCATCTGCATAGCCGGGGGTTGTTACCAAGTTGTAAAGGCTAGCGTCGCCAGCGGCTTCATTGAGGCTAGTTACACTTTCGCTAACAATGTTGTCACTTAGAAGGCGTACTACCCCAGCGGAGGCATTAAGTGTAGCTAACATGCTACTAATACGCTCAATAAGGGCGTCAAAGCCAAACCCGGTAGCAAAAGGTTGAACAGCCTGGGCAACGCCTGCGTAGTTCACATAGCCGTAAAAGTTACCACCTGCTAGGGTACCGAGGGTAGCACTGTAGCCGTCTGTCTCGAGCAAGCTGGCTTCGTCACTACCACTAAGTTGGCGCAAGCTGGCGCGTAAGGTGTCGGGGTTACTACTAAGGAACAACACGTCATCGGCAAGCCCATACGCAATACGTTGTACGGGTGCGTCGGGGTCTTCTAAAAAGAGAGTGTAAAAGGTGTAGTCACCTTCTTGGAGTACGTCTGTATCATCATCGGGTAAGAGTGGTGCGAGGGCGTCAGCAGCACTGGGGCTTACAACGGTAGCAAGTGTGATGACGGGGAAAGGGTTAAAGCTCGAGGCAGACACGCTAAGCCAAGCTTCGGTGCCGAGCACATCTAGCCAAGTCACACCTTCAGGAAGGGCATTCTCGAGGTCATCCTCGTTAATATCATTCCCAAAAAGCGAAGCGATAGTCGTGGCCAGCTCTAAGCGCTCAAATTCTTCTTGAAACGCAGCACTGCGCTCGCTGGCACCTTGCATGTCTTGCATGCCTAAAACAACAATGCTATCGGCAGATAAAAGACTCGGTAAACGCTGCGCAAACGCACCGGAAAGCGTCACCAAACTAAGAGTAAGTATCATGATCAGTCGAGAGCGTTGGATGTATGAAGGTTGCGGCATAGAAACTCCTTTAGGGTGAAACGCAAACTAGCAACATTAATGAGGTTGCCTCACAGATATTAAAGACAACTGTAATTGAAACTCCATCAACCTAGTGCTGAAACTCAGTGAAGATGCTGTTAGTACCAACTTGTTAGGGTCATTGCACTGACTTGACTCAACATTAGTTGACCTAAATGGCGTTGTAGGTATCATCAGCTTGGGTTGACTCAACGCTCGGTTGAACTCAACGCTTGGTTGAACTCAACGCTTGGTTGAACTCAACACGTAGTTGAACTTAGCACAGCGTAATTCAACAAACAACGTAATTCAATAGAACGTTGAGTAGTGCGGTGCTATCTACAAAAACAGTGCTACCCACAAAAGATGCTAGTAAAAACGCTAGCAACCTGTGTGGATTCTAAAGGTTGCTAGCGTACTTTGGGGCGGTTGTTGTTACGGTTTGCGTTTGCGACGGGTAAGTTTTAACAAACGCTGAATATCATTAGCTGTCGGTGAGTCCTTTAGCAGTGGCAACAACGTTGTCCACGTTGAAGCCGAGTTTTTCCATAATGACATCGCCATCGGCAGACGCACCAAAGCGGTCCAGACCAATAACCGCACCACCATCGCCCACGTATTTGTACCAGCCTAACGACGCACCCGCTTCAATAGCAACGCGCTTGCGAACGTCTTTTGGCAAAATGGATGTGCGGTAGCTTTCGTCTTGCGCGTCAAACAGTTCCATGCTGGGCATACTGACAACCCTGGTAGATATACCTTCGCTATCAAGCTTGGCTTTGGCCGCAAGTGCTAGGGAAACTTCTGAGCCGGTGGCAATCAAAATAAGCTCAGGTGTGGGTGTGCTACTTTCAGCAACGACGTAAGCACCTTTGGCAACGCTACCGGCAGCAACCTCGAGCGTCGGCAAATTCTGCCGGCTGAGTACCAGTGCGGTGGGACCGTCTTTGTGCTGCAGGGCAAAAACCCACGCTTGGGCAGTTTCGCGAGCATCCGCTGGGCGAATGAGCGTGAGGTTGGGAATAGCCCTAAGTGCCATGAGTTGCCCGACGGGTTGGTGGGTTGGGCCGTCGCCACCTAGACCGATGCTGTCGTGAGTAAACACGTAAATCACGGGTTGTTCCATGAGTGCCGACAACCGTAAACTGGGGCGCAAATAATCTGAAAAGACAAAAAAGGTACCTACAAACGGACGCACGCCGCCGTGTAAGACCATGCCGTTGGCTGCTGCCGCCATGCCGTGTTCGCGCACGCCAAAGTAGATGTTGCGGCCGCTGTAGTCACTGCGGGAGATAATCGTGGTGTCGTTGATGTCTGTTTTGGTGGAACCAGCAAGGTCAGCAGAACCGCCAATAAGTTGCGGTACGTGTGGTGCTAGGGCGTTAATGACTTTGTTCGATGCATTACGCGTTGCGACACCTGAACCAAGTTCAAAAGTGGGTAGGTATTGCTCGAGCCCCGTCGGGATTTCATCGGCGAGGGCCGCTGCAAACTGGTTGGCTAAATCTGGGTGCGCACTTTGGTAGCGCTTATAAAGGTCGTTCCAATCGGATTCGGCTTGGGCACCGTTTGCTTCAGCTTCGCGCCAGTGGGCAAGGGCGTCATCTGGCACGGTAAACGGCTCCCAGTCTATACCTAAAGACTTTTTGGTGGTGTCACCGTCTTCGGTACTTAAAGCTGCACCGTGAACGCTGCTACTGCCTTGACCGGGTGCGCCGTAACCAATAATGGTGCGCACCGCAATAATACTAGGTTTATCTGTGACGCTCTTGGCGCTGCTGATGGCGTGCTCGAGTGCAGCTAAGTCGTTCCCATCTGAAACGCTAGACGTGTGCCAACCGTAGGCTTGGTACCGCATCAGCACGTCTTCACTAAAAGACACGTTTGCTTCAGCATCCAACGTCACTTGGTTGTCGTCGTAGAGCACAATCAATTTGCCTAAGCCCAAGTGTCCCGCAAGCGACGACGCTTCACTAGCGACACCTTCCATAATGTCGCCATCGGATGCAATCACATAGGTGTAGTGATCTACAACCTCGTAATCTGGCTTGTTGTACACCGCAGCTAGGTGGGCTTCTGCGAGCGCCATGCCTACTGCCGTTGAAATGCCTTGCCCAAGTGGCCCTGTGGTGGTTTCCACCCCAGCGGTGTGACCGTGCTCAGGGTGCCCGGGGGTAAGGCTGCCCCACTGGCGGTGGTTTTTAAGTTCCTCCATAGGTAAGTCGTAGCCGCTTAGGTGCAACAAACTGTAGGTAAGCATGGAGCCATGCCCAGCTGATTGCACAAAGCGGTCACGGTTGGGCCAGTTGGGGTTTTTGGGGTTGTGCTGTAAAAAGTTGTGCCACAACACGTAGCCCACAGCTGCGGTGCCCAAGGGCATGCCGGGATGGCCGGAACCTGCTGCACTGGTTGCGTCTAAGGTAAGCGCGCGAATGGCGTTAACAGCGCGTTGCTCGAGCGCGTTTTTGTCTAGAACGTCTGACATAATGCTGCCTCCAAAAAGTAGCTGATCTTGCAGGTGGTAAGACGAACAGGCAATCACCTGCTAATTGATACCTGCTGATTAATAATGCTCTTTGAGCCTACCGTGTGGCCTGCTGCTTTGTGTGTGCCTGCCTGCCAATATACCAATATTGACGCTAGCCTCAGATGTTATTTACTCTAACGTGTCACTGCCTAGTTGCTGTCAAGGTGTTAACGTACTTGGCTCGAGCATCCAACTTACTCACATCATTTGTCTGTTATATCTGTAGAGGCTCGTAATGGGATGCATATAGCGTACTGTGCCAAACAGTGGCGTTAACAATGATTGCTGTTGACAATGATTGCTGTTGACAATGGTTGCTGTTAACAATGGTTGCTGTTGACAATGGTTGCTAACGATGCGGTCTCGCCACTAAAATCGGGCTACAACCTTGTTAATAAGCAACTTAGACAGTGTTTTTGACATCATGACGTCGTACAAATTAGCTCTGATGGTCGACACGATGTAACCGCTGACTGTGCTGTATTCTTGAGTGAAAAAGCAGTTAGTGTAGTTACCAAACTTGGTAAGAAAGGCGGCTTAAAGATGAGTGAAACTCCTGTAAAAGTTGCGCTGGGCGCTGATCCTATTGGTGAACCATTAAAAGACCTGCTTAAAGAACATCTGGCAGCTCAAGGTGTTGAGGTTATAGATTTTGGCAGTACCGAAGACTATCCAGATGTGGCTCAAGAAGTTGCTAAAAGTGTTGCCCACGATCCCAAAGCACGGGCTGTGTTGGTCTGCGGAACCGGGATTGGTATGGCCATTAGTGCCAACAAAATTCCGGGTGTGAACGCAGCTCAAGCCCACGATACTTACTCAGCGGAGCGGGCCCGTAAAAGTAATAACGCTCAAGTGATTACCCTCGGGGCGCGCGTAGTGGGTCCAGAACTTAGCAAACAGATTATTGATGCGTGGATGCAGTCAGAGTTTCAGGAAGGTGGCTCGCGGCGTAAGGTGGATAAAATTAGTGCGCTCGAGCAACGCTAACCTCAAGTCTAAACGTCAGCTTTAAAATATAGCATCAAGCCTGTCTCTGACACACATAGCTGCAACTAATGCTGTGCGAGTTAAGAGGGCTCTACACATACCTCACACCTTGTGACTGTTAGTGCATGTCGCTGGCGATGCATACTCGACTGATTACATGCGCTAACATTCTCGAATGCTCATACAGGTGCTGGATTATTTCCAGTGCAACCAGTATGAGGTGTCAAGATTGCTAAAATGAGTTTTTGCGCGGTTGCGCAAACGTTCACAGCAACTTGACAGAGGTCAAGCAGTGCGTTAGCATCTTGATTGCGCTCAAAACAGAGCGTCGTACACCCAAGCAACACGCGACGCGGGGTAGAGCAGTCTGGTAGCTCGTCGGGCTCATAACCCGGAGGTCATAGGTTCAAATCCTATCCCCGCAACCAACCACCTTCAAAAGGCTCCGCAAGGGGCCTTGTTTTTATTTATTAGAGTTTTATTTATTAGAGTTTTTTGTTTGCTAGGCCAGACTCAGATAGCCTTTATCCCTAAAAACATAAGCTTGCTAAGAGTTGAAACACCCTTGTGGTTAGCCTCGAGCGAGCTTTATCATTACAAAAGTAGTCCTATCATCACATTAATCGTGTTCACTCGTTTGAGTGAGGTTAAAACAGTGATGATAGCCAATGCCGTAAATCCCATCAATAGACTTAGGCAGTTAATGCCTGAGTGATCACCTTCATGCTAGACCTAGCGTGCTGGAATCGAGTAGGAGCGTATAGTTGTGACAGATCATCAGCACAAAGATAGTTATCAAGATAGCCAAGACACCAATAACCAAGACACCAATAACCAAGACACCAATAACCAAGACACCGATCAACCTTTTGGTAGTGTGCCTTTAGGCGCAGCGCAGACGCATCTTGTCGATGTTACTAATGAGGAAGATGTCCTCGAGCACCCCTCAAGCGAAACACCCTTATCCGATGACCTCAGTAACCATCAACTTAGTAACCATCAACTCACTGACGAACTCACTGACGAGGTGCCATCAGTACCTAGTTTGCCAGTAAGTCGTGCAGGGTTTGTGGCTATTGTTGGTAAGCCTAACGTCGGCAAATCAACGCTTTTAAACACTTTGCTGGGCGTCAAAGTGGCAGCCATCACCCCCAAACCCCAAACTACCCGCCGGGGTGTTCGTGGTATTTACACCTCAGAAGATGCCCAGTTGGTCTTCGTTGACACGCCTGGCTTGCACCGTGCCAAAGACGCCCTAGGTAGCTTTATGAACCGCGAAGTGTGGGCAGCTACCGTCGATGTTGACGCGGTGTTGTGGGTTGCAGACCTACGCCGCCCACCCAACGACGAAGACAAAAGCGTGGCCAGAATGCTACAAAACTTACCGGAAACTGTGCCAATATTTTTAGTGGGCAACAAAGTAGACGCCGCTAAATATCCAGAAGAAGCGCTGGACTTGTATCAAGATTTGTTGCCAACTGCCCAGCCACGCGTACTGAGCGCATTGCAAAATCCAGATGACGTGTACGTGTTACGTGACGAACTGCTTGCACTGTTGCCAGAAAACCCCTTCTTTTTTCCGGAAAATATTCGCAGCGACCAACCACGTGAAGTGTGGGCGGCTGAAATCATCCGCGAAAGCGCCATGATTCACTTGCGCCAAGAATTGCCTTACACCATTGCCGTGCAAGTAACCGAATGGCGCGACCCAGAGGAAAACTCCGACGGTAGCCAGTCGCCCCACTACATTCAAGCAGACGTTTGGGTGGAGCGTAGCAACCACCGGGGGATGGTCTTAGGCAAAGGTGGCAGCATGATTAAATCAATTGGCCAGCGGGCCCGCAAACAACTCGAGATTTTTTTGTCACACAAAGTATTTTTAGACCTCGAGGTGATTTTGCACAGCAATTGGCGTGAAGATCAAGAATCGCTGCGCGAATTAGGTTACCAAGGCTAGTCCAACATGGCGATACAAGGCCATTGAGTGGCAATTCAAGGGCGCTGGCGCAGTTTAGATAAGCTACCTGCCAAGCGCGGGCGCGACGCTATGCCGGGCGTCTACGAACTAGCAGATGAGGCTAAGGTGCTTATCTACATTGGGCAATCTGCCAAAGACGTGCCTAACCGGATTCGCCAACACCTTGCTAAACCCGGTTGCTTGCAAGATAAAGTGTGCTACTGGCGTTATGCCTATAGCCGCGTGCCTCAAGCTGATGAAGCGGCGCTTATTGCTGCGTACATGCACAAACATGGCGACTTGCCACCTTGTAACCGAGCAACGCCACGCACACGTAACGCCACCAAACGCTACCTCGAGCGCAGTCGTTCAGATTCGTAAATACATTAGCAGTTCCAAGATTGGTTCCCCCACACTGAGTGGGTCGCTTTCTACTCCCCTAGGTCGCACGCGCAATTGCCTGTGGCAATTACTCGTGGAAAC
>CAZMCW010000086.1:2348-14597 GCA_964564405.1 uncultured bacterium | reverse complement strand
AGATTCGCGTTGATTATTGAGCTTGGCAGGGGGGTATAAGTGCAACTCATGAGTATGACATCATCGATATTCCAGACGGCAAAAACGAAGCTGAACTGTGGGACATGTTTGCCCTACTCGCTGATGCCCTGCCCGAGAATAGTCAGGTCATTGTGGATGTTACGCATGGGTTTCGTTCGCAGCCGATGTTGGCACTCGCTGCGGGCGTGTACTTGCGCACCGTCAAAAACGTTACCATTGACCGTATTGTGTACGGTGCTTATGAAGCTCGAGACACCCACACCAATACCGCCCCCGTCGTTGACCTGACCTCATTTTTAGATCTCATTGACTGGTCAGTATCGGCAGGACAGTTTATCAAGTACGGCAATGCCCGCCCACTGAGTAGCTTGCTGAACGAATTACATAGGGAAAAGTACGCCGGCTGAGAGCGGTACAACCCAAAAATTGCAGAGCGTTGGTGAGCGGCTCGCAAAACTTAGTAATGACCTCGCTGTCAATCGTCCGCGTGCTATCGTGCAGCAAACACAAGATTTGTCTGAGGAAATTGCTAAAAGTAGCCACAACCTCGAGCACCTTAGTCAAACCAAACCATTCGGTTTACTGTTAAAGCAAGTCAACACCCGCGACGGCGACCTCCTCTCGGTCGAGGGATTTGCTGCACAGGCAGCTATGCTACAAATCTACCTAGATACGGAACAATATGCCCAAGCTATTACGCTTGCCCGCGAAGCCATTGTGTTAAAAATATGCGAGCTTGAGGTCCATCAACATAGTGGTAACTTTAAACAAAGGCGTAAAGAGGCTGAAAAAATTTTGTATAAACAGATTGGTGAAGTTGAACACTTCTACACTTTTGGGAGAGACAGCAAGGACACACTGGCCAATCTTTGGGAGAAAATCCGTACATTACGCAATGACATTAACCATGCTGGCATGCTTGAAGATGCTAAGCCCTCCGAAGAAGCCATTCCTGAAATTGAAGAAGCTTGCCGTAAAACTAGAGCTTTTATCACGTCTTAGTCTAAGTCCCACTGTACTCTGACCTGCTCAATCCACTTTCAAATCACTACATACATCACTGTGGCTCGAGGCAATCGTGTCTCTAATTTTGCGAGGAGCTATGCTCATCAACCTCTCCAACCACCCCCTCCCCACCTGGAGCGACGCCCAAAAACAAGCCGCCGAACACACCTTTGGCGAGGTGCGCGACCTCGAGTTTCCTCAAGTCGATCCCAGTATCGACAGCAATTCTGTAAGTGAGCTAGCGCAGCAGTATCTCGAGCAAACCCTCGCCACGCTTCCCAACGCAACAAACAACGCCATCCACATCATGGGTGAAATGACCTTCACCTACGCTTTCGTACACCTTGCCCACGCTCAGGGGCTGCGTTGTGTCGCCAGCACTAGTCAACGCGATGTTGTCGAGTACGGTGATGAAAAGCATGTACGCTTTAAGTTCATACGTTTTCGTGATTATCCGCGCATCAATTTAAGTTAACGTCACCTCGTCAACTATGTGTGGTATTTAGGAGTCATTGCCGCTGCGCTTCACGCTTGGATCGTTCTGCTAACGGTGTACGGTTATGTAACTATGCTGATAAGTGTCATGGTCCTGTGCTTGGATAACGGATCCAGCGTCTATCTTGCGTTATTGAAATAAAAGTAAAGCAATATCAAATCGAATAATTAATGTCGTGAATTGTATCTTTCCAGGATTCACGCATGTGTTCTGCAATGAAGGCTTGATATCGTGACTCACTCATAATTTTCTTTTTCATTCTGAGCATCTTTTTTTATCCCAATCGCGGCAAAGTCAAATTGACCATATTCTTCTTCAGTGCATTTGATGTTGATAGTCGTAGCTTCACCCTGTTGAACGTCATCAATGTAGTCCAAAAACGCTTCTGTAGAGGTGTACAAAATAGGCGAAAATTTGGTTTTTTCTTTATCTTTTAAAGGTACAAGCCCAATATAGCCAAACAGCTCTGCCCGGCTGAAGTTACCGCGCCTAATTCTAAAGGGCAAGTCGTAAATGTCGCCGTTGGCAAGGTTCTGAAAGTGAATAGTAATTTTTTGATCTAAGCGTTCTTTTTCTTCTTGGCTAGCTCGAAAGTTAATAAACGCATACCAAAATGCCATAGCTGCGGCAGCAATTCCAATAATGTCAAAAAACCTTCCCCAGAGGGTGTTGTAAAAAATTAACACAGACAAAAATACAATTGAGAAGATGACAGTTGCCAAAGGTTGTTGACGAAATCTACTCTTCAAAAAGGCTTGCCAATCTTCAAGCATAGTTAGCCCCTTCTATCTTTTGGATGATAGAACGTGAAAGTGTGAGTCCTAGATAGCATCAAAATAAGGCTAGCATTGAATTTTATGAGAATAAAGATATTTTTTGTGAACGTCAATAGGGCATTATAGCCCTATAACCCGCAAAGGTATTTATTATGTGCGGTCTATTAGTGGCAAAGAGCGCACACGAACGCGACTATCTTCAATGACGACAATAGCGCCCTGATTCAAACCGTCTAAAACAGCACGAATAGCTCTAAGAACGCGTTGTCCTGTGGTGTCAACTCGCAAAGATGACAAGCGTAATAGTACAACACTAGGTTTCCCCAAGCGGCTCAACGCTAACAGTGTATTAAAGTCTTGGTCGTGTGTAAAGACAATACAGTCTTCTTGAGTTACATACATCATGATCTCTTGATCACTGGCATTGGCTGCACCAACATCTGTCCAGCGTGTAGCGTCATAACCTGCATTTTTAAGTAGTGTTACCCACTTAGGCGACAAGTTGACATCAACTAGAAACGTCACGCTACAAGGACGTCACGAGTTTCGGTTAAGTACGTAGCGTAGGCAAGTGCAGCGTCAATATCTGCGCGTTCAAGTTCAGGGTAGTCCGCCAGAATTTCAGCGTGGCTATGGTCACGCAGCAAGGTAAGGACTGTACTCACGGGTATCCGCAGACCACGTAGGCAAGGTTTGCCGCCAAACTGATGGGGGTCAAACGTGATGCGCTCTAGAACGTTCATAAAGCCATTTTAGCAGGGACGGCTCAGGTAAGAGCAAACTCGATTTTAGGCTGTAGGTTTCAATCCCCTTCAGAGCGGGGCACTTACTAAGCAACGATGGCCATTTAGCTACTATATTAGCATTGGGTTTCAAGCCCCTTCAGAGTAGGGCACTTGCAAAGATTATTCTATTTCTGTGCCGTCTGTAACAGGCCCAAAACAGGCTAAATCGCAGCTGTGAAGATGCTGCTAATCACCACAAAGTCACGATCTTATACCGTTCAATATGCCCGTCATTGGTCACTAAGGTTAGCTCTTCCTGTTGCGCTTGGACAATCAGTAAACGATCAAAAGGATCAGCATGATGACTGGGTAAGTTAAACTCAGCTGTAGCATGAGCTAAGCTGATCTCAAGCACTTCAAAACGATGCCGCTTCAGCATGCTGGTCATAAACAACTGAGGGGGACTAGGTAAGGTTAGCTTACCCAGCCTTGTTTTAATAGCGATCTCCCAAGCACTGACAACGCTGAACAAAACACGCTGATTTGCTTGGGAAATCGCGTTTCTAGCTGTTGTAGATAGCTTGGGGTCATCGGCACACCACCACAAAAAGGTGTGCGTATCAAGCAACAAACTCACTGAAAATGAGCCTGGATGTCAGTGGGCAAGGCTTCAAAAAACGTATCTGGAACCTCTAAGCCCTCTGCACCCCCAGGACTCCGGGCAGGTAGTGTGGTTGCAGGGACAACTTTAGCCACAGGTGTACCTGCTTGCAAAATCACTACTTCATCACCTTGGGCAACTTGCTTTAGGACGTCTGCCAAGGTGACTTGAGTTTCTTCGAGGCTGATGGGATTACTCACAGGTTCACTATAAACCAACTAGCCTTAACAACCCAATCATTGACGATGATTGTAAGTAGAAAAGCGCACCCCGTTTGTAGGAGATGCGCTTATTTGTGATTCCCCTTCAGAGCGGGGCACTTACTAAGTCGCGTCGCACTTAGAGGGTCGTCTTCTGCCAGGTCAAGTTTTAATCCCCTTCAGAGCGGGGCATTTACTAAGAGTAATCGTTAGCTAATCTCCCCTTCACTGCCGAGTAGTTTTAATCCCCTTCAGAGCGGGGCACTTACTAAGGCTTGGCGAGTCAACCAACTGCTCAGAAGGTGTTGAGTTTTAATCCCCTTCAGAGCGGGGCACTTACTAAGTTCATCTGGATGAGCGGTGGGACAATTGCTCCCTCTTAGTTTTAATCCCCTTCAGAGCGGGGCACTTACTAAGGTTTAGATCACCAAGGTAATGCCGCTACCATTGACTCCGTTTTAATCCCCTTCAGAGCGGGGCACTTACTAAGAACGATTCTGGTGAGGCTTGTCAAACCCGAAGACTATAGTTTTAATCCCCTTCAGAGCGGGGCACTTACTAAGGTATTTGTAGCCCTTTTTGTAATTTCACAAGGGCTTTTGTTTTAATCCCCTTCAGAGCGGGGCACTTACTAAGCTTACAATATCGACTTCGCCGGAGCATGCTATCAAACCAGTTTTAATCCCCTTCAGAGCGGGGCACTTACTAAGACTAACCTATTTTTACCCCGTCTGCAACAGGTCTAACGAGCCTAAAATGCGGCATGAGGAAAATGAGAACAAAGATCACGTAATTTCCTATTATTTTTCAGCTTAGAAAACACAAAAATTAGTGTCCCAGACATCTATCGTTGATCTCCATAAAATAAGAAAGTCATTATACAAAGAGTTTCATCGTCTGGGTCAGCACTACAGCTTATTGAGTGACTTTCTCGTAATCTTATACAGAGATCAACGCTAATTTTATATATACGCATAAAATCCCCCTGTGAAACGTTGAAATACGTCCTTAGGTTTCTGTACAGCGAGTTTATATGCAATACTTCATTGAAAGTCACTGATTTAACATAAGGCAGCGGTCAAGATATGCATAAGTCAAAGAAGGTCATGACAGGTTTCTCGGTGTTTAAGCCAAGTAGTAATCCGGGTCTTTGAGCAGGGGTGTGGCGACACCCAAAGACCTCACTCGCTTTTGAGCTTGTTGACTTAAGGGATAGCACAAGATGCTATCTTGTTTATCATCAATGAGCTTGCCTAGCTTTTCCCATAACTTGGCAAACTGCGGATCCTTTAGATGACATTCAAACACACTGTACTGCCGTCGTTCGCCATAACCTTCTAGCAAGGTGGCAATTTTGTTACGCCGTTTGTCGTCAGGAATGTCGTAACAAATGATGTAAGTTTTCATCACGTCACCATCTTCGTCATATCGTCACCGAATCGTCATCCCTTGGTAGGTTAGCTCGTCGTTATTCAAGCAACGCTTGTACTGCTGAATCTGAAGCTGGATACAACGCCGCCAATCCACGGCATAGCCTGTGTGCGGGTGGGTAGTTTGGGTGCGCATCTTTTTTTCAAACTGATGCACAAACATCCTGCGAGCGTGGGCACTTAACAAACAAGGCGTGTCAGGCTGGTTGGGATAGCTAAAGTTTTCTTCTTTGATGATACGTCTGTTAACAAGCGTTAGCACCAAACGGTCAATGATGGGAGCGCGAAACTCTTCCATAAGGTCAGATGCCAGTGAGGGGCTGTAATCGCGCATCTTGTGAAGATTACCCACATACGGGTTTAAGCCATTCACCCTTAGTAACGAATAGATATTGTAGAAGAGCAACGTGTACCCAAAACTCAGTAAGCTATTAACCGGGTCTTGGGGTGGTTGTTTATTGCGTCCATCAAACCCCATAGAATCTTTAAAAAGGCTGGCGTAAGCTTGGAAGTAATACTTGGCCGCTTGTCCTTCTAAACCATACAAAGCTTCTAGGGTGTTACATCCAGAAAGCTTATCCATCGTGTCTCTCAGTACACCTGCAACATAGGTGACTTCACTTGCTACATTGCTTCGGCGGTTGCGTTTAACACCAAGAAGCAGGGCACGGCTGTTGTTAACTTTGGTGTGAACAATAGTTTTAGCCATCCCAAGCTGAAACGCTGCATCATTCGCATGTGCAAACTGCTTGGCATGCAGTTGCGTCTGGGCATACTGTGGGTTTTCGAGGCGTCCGTAGTACTGCCCTCTGCTCGACAAAAACGTAATGGGGATGTTTTGGCTTAAGCAGTACTTCATCGCTGGCGTGCTTATATGCGCTGTGCCAAAGATAATCACGTGCTCCACTTTGATGATCGGCACTTCGTAAAGAATACGAGTGCCTTTTTGTACCATAAACCGCCCATGATCTTTGCGCACACTGGCCCCTTGCGCTTCTACATAGAGCGCCCGTAACAGCGGGTAACGCGGCATAAACCTAGGCGCATTAGGGATAAACGTGGGCAGGGCAAAGCCTGCGCTGGGGTCTGGGGCTATATCTTCCATATCACCTTGGCCCGAACGAACTCGGTCCCGTGGGGAGATAATTGTGTTGCCTTGGTAACGCGTGCCCAAGTAATCAAAGCCCGTTTCAAACGAGGTAATCCCTGTTTTGCTGCTTTCGAGCGCTAACTTAAGCTCACTTAGCAGCGCGTCCACCACTTCCAGCGCGTCTTCAGCAGCATCCCGACTTTTGCAGAGCACCAAAAAGTCATCGGCGTAGCGTACCAACTTAAGCCCGCGCACAGCCATGGCGTCATCAAAGTCATCCAAATAGAGGTTGGCTAGCAGCGGTGCTAAGGGGGAGCCTTGCGGTAAGCCGCGCTTGGGTGTCACGGCTTGAAAGCCTTCCATGATGGGAGCACTTAAAAACTGCCCTATGAGGTCAATCACCTTGTCGTCTGGAATCACGTCTTCAGCCCGGGTGAGGAGGAGGTCGTGATCCACTTCGTCAAAAAAGTTGTCGATGTCGGCATCTACCACCCACGCGTAACCTTGTTCCCGCAACAGCTCAATTTGGGTAAGCGCGGTGTAAATCCCGCGCTCGGGGCGGTAGCCGTGGGAGCTGCTTTCAAATTCGGGCTCGAGCAAGGGGCTGAGCACCATGGCAGCCGCCGTTTGCACAATGCGGTCTTTAACCGTGGGAATAGCAAGGGGGCGCATGTCACCGTTGTCTTTGGGAATAAAACTGCGCCGCAAGGGATCAGGTTCGTACTCGCCTAGCATGAGTTCCAAGTGGAGTTTGTGCAGGTTGCTGCTGAGCTGGCGTTCGTAGTCTTCAATTTCGATGCCGTCAACGCCTGCCACGCCGTCGTTGTCAGCGACTTTGTCCCAGGCTTGGTAGAGGCTTTCTTCTTGGGCGAGCTGTTCGTACAAGCTCATGATGACAGGGGTTCAATACTGGGCTCAATGCTGGGTTCAATGTTTAACTGGAACTGCCCTAGGCCGTGCGTAGTTTTGCGCCCTAAGTTTAAGATACTGGCAAGTTGTAAGTAAGGAATGAACACGTGCGGGACAGCTTCAAAATGTAAGTCCCCCATAAATCCCTCGAGTCTAATCGTGGGTTTGCCAGTGCGTTTACGAAAGAAGCGGTGTTGTGTGAGCTCACATAGTGCTGTGTTCACGTCCTCAGCTTGACGTAACTCGAGCGGAAACGTGTGACTATGGGGTAAGCCAGCAACTTGTTTAATACGTTGCAACGTGTAGTACATAATATCTGTGAAGTTGGGCTCGAAAATGCGTTGTTTGTAGCGCTCAAGGTGCATCGGCGTGGTAATCCGCAAGTTGACTTTGCTATGTTTGCTATACCCGTTAGGGGAGGACGTTAAGAGCTTGAGACCGTCGGTCACAATGATATCCCCTTTGGTTTGAGGATATAGCTGTACATGTTCTCCGGACAACCCCAAACTATATAGGTTAGCAAGTTGAGGCTTGGGAGTGGGCTTATGAAAAAGATACACTGACATGTCTTGTAACGCGCGAACAACAAGCTGGCGGTGCTGCACGCTGGGACCAAACAAGGTTAGGAAAAAGCGTAGGGGCTGTGTGGCAGTTACCTCTTGGTCAACTGTCCAGGTGGGAACATTGAGTAAATAGCTTGGCTGATTGGGTTGACTTAGTGTGTGGTAGACACAGCTTTCAGGATATTGGCAAGGAGAAGTTTGAGAAGACGAGGCATTACAGCTTGGGTAGTCATGGCAAGCACGTGACATGAGGGCGCGACCAAAAGCACCGCGCAAACGTATCAGGTTGTCTCCTGGTAGCTGGGCTGGTTTTTGAGTGGTGTAGCTAGCGTGCAAAATACATAGCTCGAGGGTTGCGGGTGGCGTATCAGCAATGTGGGTCATATTTGTTATTATTTTAAACGAAGAATCGTATTTTTTAGCGTTACTTACAAGTACACAACTGCCATTAGTACTAAACGCTTGAAGCATACTAATACCAAATTGACTCTTGAATGTCATAGTCCGAATCATCTAATGGTACGCTCTCACGAGCAATTTTGATGCTGCAAAGCGACATCAAAACATCACTTTAGTATAACGTCACGTTTACCCAAAACACCTACCAACACCTTTATGACGAACAGCGCCAATATGACGAACAGCGCCAAGAAGCCGCTTTAGGGCGTACCAATATGCTGTCGTAGTGGCGTTGGGGTCACGGTTGGGGTCTACGGTTGAGGTCTACGGTTGATGTTACAGCCATAAAAAAAGCGGTGAAAGCACAAAAGTGTCTTCACCGCTTTTCGCGTCTTAAACGCTGTTTCTTTTGTGGTGGAGCCTATCAGACTCGAACTGATGACATCCTGCTTGCAAAACATAAGACACTTATAACGGTTTATCTCTAAGTTTCACAAGCTCTTGTGTAGGACAAGGTTTCTTGACTAACTTTGCGAATGTGTGTCACCAATCTTCACGCATTGTCACTACGCCGTTGGGGTCAGGTTGGGGTCAAACTAGGGTCAAAAATAACGATTCTTTAGTCAATAATCACTTCAATATTAGCATGTTACTATCACATAATAGTCTATAGTCCATGTGGCAATAAGGAATAACGCAATGCCGGAGAAATTTGTCGAACAAAATCAAACTGCTCATACCGTCGAAGGTGTTGCTTCCCTATTGGCACAAACCCGAGCTGCTCGTAATCTTACTTTGGCAGAAGTGAGTAGCCAGACCGGACTAACTGTTAGCACCCTCAGCCGCATTGAAAATGGCGTATACAAGCCTCGAGCAGAGACGTTTATGAAGGTACTACAATGGCTAGAACTTTCACCACAGAATATGCGTAATGACAATAGTGTACCGACTAACACCGATACAATTATGGCTATTTCTCTTATTCTAAAAAGTGATCCACGACTTTCGCCAGAGGCTGCTACTAACTTGCTGAAAGCTTGGCAACCCATGTATGAGCTGTATTGTAGTGATGATGAGTAATTCAAATGCTTATATAACTATGTATCTATATTTTCTTATGCACTGATGACGAACGTAATTCAGCAACAACACGTAGTACATCATATTCTCATTACAGCAATCGGGCTTAATCCGCAACCAGTGGCTTTATCAATTCGTCATCATGATCCGGACGTAGTGATCTTTTTGGCCTCGAGCCAGAGTAAACCCTTAATCGCCCAAGAGTTGGCACTGGAGCTTCAGGCTGCCGAAAGACAATGTCATTGCTTGCTTATAGATGATATAAGCGACTGGCAAGAGACCTATGAACAAGCCCAACAAGCCCTCGAGCTGGCGCTAGCTTATCAGACGCCACAAACATTACGTCCGTGCCTCACTATCGAACCAACCTTTGGTACTAAAATCATGTCAGCAGGTTTGGTACTGGCCTGTGCTGGTTATGGTGCAACGTGGAGCTATGTTCGTGGTCACCGTAATGAGCAGGGTATGGTTATTGGGCAAGAACAGGTAATTACATTTGCTGATCCTATTAAAACCCGTATCGAAGAACATTGGCAGACCCTGCAAGAGGCTTGGGACGACGCGCACTTTGGCGAATGTGAACGCATTCTTAGGCGTATATTGACGCATCCGTTACCCTCAAAGCTTCATGTGCTGTACAGTCACTTGCGCTACGTAGTCATCGGGCTAGAACAGTGGCAACGCGGGCATTATGAAGATGCCCTAGACACCCTTGAGGTACACCTCGCGGCTAGCGTTGACGCCACTGCCCAGTGGGCAGATACTACCCTGACACCACTGCTTGGTATCTTGCAACAGCTCGAGCATGAACACTTACCGCGCTTGCGGGCGATTGTCGACAATCAGCGGGCGAGCTGGGTGCTGCTGCCAGATCTGCTGGCAAGTATTCGCCGTTTAGCAGCTGCTGAACGCTTTGATCTTGCGGCGCTTACCTTGCGGCAACTACTGACCGTCGCGCAAACTGTTACCAATACTCCCATCACTCTGTTTGACGAAACTTTACAACAACTCGAATTGAGTTTTGTACGGCACGGTGTTGGAACGGCACAAGGGCGATACTTTGAATATCTGGAAGTACAGTTACTCGAGTATTGTCAAACATTAGGTGTACGCCCAGCGCAACCTTTACCAAAGTGGCATGTTGAGCATATAATCTGACATTAAGTAACTAAAACATTAATAACGCATTTTTGTTACCACTTGACAAGTGTATAATCAACGCATAAGATGTTTTGCACAAACGCAAAAATGTTTTGCACAAACGCAAAAATACAATATACCTGAAGGGTGTTTTCTTTTGCTTATTAAAAATTATAAAACTGCCCACAGGCAGATTTAGGAGGCATTGTGGAAACAATTGAAGCCACCTTCAAGATGGTCACGCCCATGTTCATGGCTGGGGCAGACCAAAGCCAAGCCGAATTGCGCTTGCCAAGTATTAAAGGGGTGTTGCGGTTTTGGTGGCGGGCGCTGGCGTGGGAGCGATTAAATGGTGATTTGGTGAAAATTCGCCAACAGGAAAATGAGCTCTTTGGAAGTGCTGATACAGGGCAGGCGGCGATCCTGATGAAACTCGGGCGTGCTGAACTTGAGACTGCAATAGCTGATGTGAGTAAGTCGAGTTGGAAGGCTGGTGCTTGGCGTCACCATTTGGGCTACGGCTTAGTTATTAAAAAGACAAAAACTAATCCTCAGGCTCGTGAAGAGAGAAAATTTATCAAGGCGCAACAACGGTTCTCAGTTGTTCTTATGTCGCGTTCAGCTGAAGTCCTCACGCAGGTTGACAGTGCTCTCAAATTACTAGGGTTAATAGGTGGGTTGGGAGCTCGCTCGAGAAATGGCTGGGGTAGTATCACTTTGGAAGAACTAAAGAGAGGTGCAAAACATACAGTGATATGGAAAGCACCTGCGGACATTGCTGCAGTTCACGGAGAGCTTCACCACTATTTTCAAGCACGTCAAAGTAGCGGTAACTATACTAGCCTTTCCAACGGCGCACGCTTTACCGTCGGTCCTCTTTTTGACCATCCTGAAGATGCTCATGAAGAGCTATCAGAACTCTATAAAGAGTTTCTAAGCAACATGAGAGACGATGAGGAAAAGCGCCAACGCGAAGGCTTCGGCCTGCCGAGGAAAATTAAGTTGCGTTCTGGTAGGTATGGCAAGCAAGACGTTCGACGCGCGAGTGGTGTGTTTTTACATGTTCATTAATTTGCTGATGGCACTGCGTGTCCTGTTACCGCCGTTCTTCCAGCCCAATTTCTGGAGGAAGACCGCGAACCAGAAGGCGGTTGGGAAGTCGCGTTTAGCTTTCTCGACTACTTCAAAGAGGAAGTCCGCGCATGACATGCCTCCTCCACTTCACCCTAGGGCCCGTGCAGGGATTTGTGTCTCAAGCACGCCGCACTCGAGACCTATGGGCAGGCTCATTTCTGCTTTCTTACCTCTCTGGTCACGCCATGAAAGCTGTCCTTCTCAAAGATGGTCAGATTGACTTTCCCTCGGTAGGAACAAAAGATAACCCAGAAGATGATCTGCTCAAGGCCATCTTGTTAACACACGGAGACAGGCCATTGCCAAGTGGTGTCATAAGACCTACAATTGGCTCATTACCCAACCGCTTCAAAGCGTCGTTTCCTGAAACTTCTGATGACGATCTGTGCAAATACGGCAAATTGTGCGAAGAAGCTGTGCAAACCGCGTGGAAAAACATTGCCGACGAGGTTTGGAACGAGTTCTTTTCAGACCTCAACGATAAACCACAACAAAAGATTTGGGATAAACAAGTTGATAGCTTTTGGGATATGAGTTGGGTGATAGGAAAAGACCCGAGTAAGTCAGATAAAGCAAGAAAATCAAAAGACGATACGTGGCTTGACCAACGCAAAAACTGG
>CAZMCW010000086.1:0-2338 GCA_964564405.1 uncultured bacterium | reverse complement strand
CTGGCGCACGTATCTGCCACCCGTTCAACACGGCGACAAATGCACCCTCATGGGTAGTTGGCAAGAACTTTCTGGCTACGCTGGTACAACTTCAAAAGGCAAAGAAAAGCAACAAGAGTTTTGGGACTCTATCCGCAAACATCCCCAAATTGGCGACCTCAACCTTGGCGACAATGAACGTTTGTGTGCTATTGCGCTCATCAAACGGTTGTTTCCTTACGTTGCTGAAAAAGCTATCGGTTGGCAACCTGACGATGTGAACGCGTGGCCGTCAACAAGCTATTTTGCAGCTGTGCCGTGGCTTATTGACATACAAAAGATGTCTGAGGCTAACAAACTTCGTGACAAATACGTTCGGGCAGTCAAAGACAACCTCAAAAAAGGCTACTACGGTGAGATGAGTACTAAGCTAGACAAACTTGATGGTCATCCTTTTAACGGGCTCGATGGCCAACTATATTTTCAGCACAGCATCGAAAGTGATAAAGAGCGCCAATATATCAATGGCGAAGCTAGCAAAACTATCCTTCAAAACCATCTTGTAGACATCAATAAAGCGGTTGGGCATCCGCCAAGTCCATTTTATGCGCTACTGCTAATGGACGGGGACAGTTTGGGAAAGTTGTTGCGCAAGCTCGAGTCTAACAAAGTATCCTCGGCACTCGCATGTTTTACCAATCAGGTTGATGGCATTGTGACTAAGCACTGCGGCAAAACCGTTTACGCAGGCGGCGATGATGTGTTAGCGTTATTGCCCTTAGACCAAGCGCTAGATGCTGCTACCCAGTTGCGCGACGTGTATCTTAATGCCTTTGTTCAACACGTTGGTGAACTTGAAACGAGACCCGAAGACGAAAAGGGTCAACACGTTAAAACCACCATCTCGGCAGGCTTGGTGTTTGCGCACTACAAGACCAGTTTGCGGGCGGTTTTAGCAGAAGCTCATCATTTGCTTGACAAAGTTGCCAAAGATGGCAATGGCCGTGACAGCCTTGCCGTGAGTGTGTTAACGGGTGGCGGGCGCACGGTGCAGTGGTGCTCGAGCTGGACAGATACCAACCTTTCCCAACCCATTCCTGCCATATTACAAGAGCTTGAAAAAGTCTTTAACCAGCAGTTCGCCAGCAAGTTTTTTTACAACGTTCGCCAACGCATTCAAGTCCTTACAGGTGACGAGCACGAGCGTGCAGAATTGGGTTACACCATGCCAGACAATCTCGATGCTTACCAACTTTTACGGGCTGAATATCGAAAAAGCCTTGGTACAGACATTCTTGATGAGTATAAAAACTTACCCGACGCGGAAGCCAAAAAGAAGAGTTCGCACGCAATGGATGAACGCGTTGGCAAGTTAGTGCACGTGTGCCGCGTACGTGAAGGAACAGACAGCCAAGCAGACATTAACACCCTGAACATTTCCGGCGCGATGCTAGTGCGCTTTTTAGCTACTAAAGGGCGAGGGGTAGAATCATGAAGCACATCAAACTCACCCCGCTAGATACGCTATTTTTCCGCGACGGTAGCCCTTTTAACGCAGGTGAAACCGGCCAGATGGAAGTTGCTAGTGTCTTTCCGCCCAATGCCAGTACGGTGGTGGGCTGCTTGCGAGCCGCGTTTGCTCGAGCACTTGGTTGGTCAGGTCATGGGCGCTGGAAAAAGGATATTACCGACAAACTTGGTGATGGGGCAGATTTGGGGTCGCTCGAGTTCACAGGACCTTACCTACTTAAAGATCAACAATGCCTATTCCCTGCACCTACGCATCTGCTTATGGGTAAGACAACAAAACAGCAAAAAGAAATAACTGGAGAAGAGAAACATACGGTGATGAAACACCTTACCTTTTTACGTCCCGGTGATGAAGCAATCGCGTGTGACCTCAGTTCAATCTCAAATATCCATGGTGCACATTTGCCCGAAACTATTTCTCTACCAGTTCAATACTGCGGTTACGATGTAAATAGTTTCAAGCCTCTAGGTCAAGCCTACTTAACTCGAAAAGGTATGCAGCAGGTTTTAGCAGGACAACTACCTCATATCAAGCATGTTATCGAATCCGAGAAGTTATGGCGTAGTGAAACCCGCATTGGCATTGAGCGCAACGACGAAAGCCGCACCACGGAAGACAGCGCCCTTTACCAAGTTGCCTATACACGTTTAGCCAAAAATGTCAGCTTGGGCATGGGTGTTTTGAATTATGGGGGTGATGTACCAAAACTGGCAACGTTAGGCGGGGAAAGCCGCATGGTGTGTCTCGAGAAACGCGAAAAAGAAGACAGCACGAGGAAATTTCCTACTAAACCCGATTTGCAAGCCACCAACAACATTGTGCGTTACA
>CAZMCW010000085.1:13109-14648 GCA_964564405.1 uncultured bacterium | reverse complement strand
CTGGAACGTGATGAACCCTACTGGAGTTTATCGCGTGTTTTGTCGGACTTGGTATTACTTGCTACCCGAACCTAAATAGAGGCTAGCGCCAAAAATCCCAAAAGCCGCTCGCGCACGTCGGCATCAATATCGGTAGTAACTTGGAAACTGCCGTCAGTTTGCTCACCTTGCCAGCGCACTAACAGGATGTCGTCGGCAGTTTGTCCACTGAGCGTAAACGGTCCGTCTTGGTAGGTGTAGGGACCTACTAAAATAGCTTGTTGGGATTCTGTATCAATAATCAGTGAGGCCCCCTCGAGCCGGGGTGCATCACCAAAGACATCGCCGCGAACAATGGCAATATCTGGCTCTAAAAAGAACATCACGCTGAGCGCTTGAATCACGAGCTCGCCGCCATCAAACTGAACTTGCCCGCGCGCGTGTAAGGTTTGCGCGTCAATATCTAGCTCAATGTCTGGTGCAGCTAAATTGCCAAACGCACCTTCAACAATCGCCTCTTTAAGCTCAACAAAAACACCTTCTTGATAGCGTACAAACTCACCGGACAAGACCACGTTACTGTCGTGGTCAATGACACGGCCGCCCTGCGGCAGAGTTGTTGTGTTGGTCGCAAGGTCAAAGTTTTGCTGCCCGTAGGGCGTCACGCTGAGCGCGGCAAAGTCGTGCGCTAAGCCGGACACGGTGAGCATCAAAGCAACACAGCTCGTGACGAATACCCGCTTTGAACGCACACTGTGCTTTGGACGAAACTGTCGAGTTGAACCTTGTGAACCTATACTATCTACGTCTGGAGTTTCTACGATCATCGAAGTTGCCTACCTTATCTGCTCGAGCGTCACAAACGCGCTAAGATGCGCTTTCTGAAGGTGATGCTGGCTCGAGCACAAAACTGAAAAGCTTACTAAAGGGCTTGTCTGCAAGCAGGGTGAGGCCGTCTTCTAGCGGTGTTGCCATCACCAAATCAACAGCGTCCTGCACGCTTCTATAAGTTTGTAAATACTGATACGTTGTACCGAGTGACATAAGCCGCCTAAACGGGGTTTCGCCACCAAGGGTTGCTGAGGTTGCTAGTTTGCGCTGAGCGCGTTGCCACTCATCTGCGGTAATGCCATTTGTCTCAGCCTCGAGCAGGACCTCGCGGTAACGTGCCAAGACCTCTTGAGTGCGTTCGGGTGCGGTTGAAATATAACCTATGAACGAGCCCACGCCGTCTGCAGCATCGTGAGATAAATCTGCTTGGTCAGCTAGCCCTTGGTCAACCAGTGCCCAGTACAACCTCCCTGTGCTACCGCCCACACAGGTTGCTAGTAGTGACGCAGCATAGCGGCGTGGGTCTTGCATCCCAAGCCCAGGCGCAAACACCGCTATGTGACTGCGGTTGAGTTTATCATCCGTCAGGCTAAGGGTATCTGCAGCCGGCTGAAATGCGGGATGATTGCGCGGGCTGTCATACGCTTGCCAAGCTTGCGTCAGCTCACTAACTTGCTCAGTTACAGCATCCCAGTTGTAATTACCTGCCAGGGTTAAAACGAGGTTATT
>CAZMCW010000085.1:12835-13049 GCA_964564405.1 uncultured bacterium | reverse complement strand
CTTTCGGTACTACCCAGCACCGAATTTCCTAGCGGATGTCCCGCAAAATATTTTGGGCCAGCTTCTTCAAAAATCCGAAAGCCTGGGCGGTCTTTGTACATAGCAATTTCTTCTAAAATGACATTCTTTTCAAGGTCAAAATCTTCTTGCCGCAATGCTGGGCGCATCATATCGCTGAGGAGCTCGAGTAGCGGCGGGGCTTGCTCAGGTAACA
>CAZMCW010000085.1:8491-12825 GCA_964564405.1 uncultured bacterium | reverse complement strand
CCGTGCGCTCATCACTGGTAAACGCGTTGTAACTTGCACCCAGTTCATCAAACTCACGGTTGATGTCCTCGGCACTGCGCGCGCTCGTACCTTTGAACATCATGTGTTCTAAAAAGTGGGAGACGCCAGCAATGTCTGCGTGTTCGTCTCTCGAGCCAGTCGTCACAAAATACCCAGCCGCAAACGACTGGGCGTCTGGGTTGTGTTCACCAATAACCGTGAGGCCGTTGTCAAGAACTGTTTTGTCAAATCTTAATGCCATGTAAGTTTCCCTACTTTAATCAGAGTCAAGCTAATATCTGTGGTTTGAAACTATTGACTACTTTTGAATCTATTAACTACTAAGGTATTTAACTGCGGAGTGCCAAGCTTCTTGATGCGTAGTTAGCAAGGTTATGATATCTTGGCTCGAGGCTAAGCTTGCAGCCAGTTTCATTCAGTTGCTGTCAACTATTAACCATACACACACGTGTATATAAACTTGCCAGAATGTAACATGTTCCGTGCCATCTGTACAGCAGGTGTGCTCGCACACTTTACAGCTCAAGGGCTTAACGCCGCTTTCACACTATAATGATGTGGTCGTTGAAAGAATGCTCAGGCGTAACAGTCAGCCCATACTAGACATATCATGAAGGTCAAGTAGACCTCAAATTGTACTCAACAAAGTCAACCTAGGACGCTTCCACTACCTCTATTGTAGGTCCGTAGCGCGCCACCGTGTATCCCACTTGAGGGCGAGTAGCAAGGTAGGTATTGACGCCTTCCAGACTGCACGCGTTGATGGCTTGCTTAATGCTATCTAACGAGCGCGGTTCACCGAACGTAAAACAATCACGCGCTAGTGCGCTCGCCCGTGAGCCACTTGCCTCACCCTGCATGACCAAACTTGACAAAATACCAATACGCGCGCGGTCAAGCTCATCTTCACGTACACCTTCAGCCATGCGGTTCAGTTCAGCAAGGAGCACCTCGAGCGTTGTATCAGCGCGTTCTGGGGTTGTACCTGCGTAAGCAACACCATACCCAAACCCGCGCAAACTTCGCATGGCAGCGTACACGCTGTAAACCAAACCGCGTTTTTCGCGCACTTCGGTGAATAACCTTGTGCCCATGCCACCACTAAGCACACTCCCCGCCAGCGCGTGCGGGTACCAGGTGTCATCACCGGGGTTAGGCCCGTCAAAAGCTAACCCAATGTGGACTTGGGAGGTATTGGCATCTATCAAATGGGTTTTAACAGTAGGTTCTTCGTGACTAAGTGCCACAGTTGGATAAGATGGCGCACCACCACCCTGCCAGGCACCTAGTGTGCTTTCCACTAGCGGCAACAAGTCATCCCAAGCAATACCACCCGCCACACTGAGGATGGCACCTTGCGGGCCAACGCGCTGTTGGTAGTCTGCTCGCGATGCATCTGCTGTTAACGCTTCTAAGCCTTCTTGGGTGCCGTAGCCACTACGCCCGTGTTCAGAGGCAAAAAACTCTTTGAGCAAGCCCCGGAACATGAGTTGCGTGGGATTATCTGCGATGGATGCTAAGTCTTCTAGTGCTAGCGCCCTAGCAGAGGTAAACTCACCGTCGGTAAGTTGCGGTTCTTGCAGCATATCTGCATATAGCGCAAGCGTTTCGGGTAAGGCGTCTGCGAGTAGGGATCCCGAAAAGGTTGTAAATTCGCGGGTGGCGTTGTGACCGCGCCGCACGCCCAAGTTATCGAGGGCGTCTGACCACGCCCTAGCATCTTTACCCGCCGCACCGCGCAACATCCAATCACTCAGGACGACACTGCTGCCTTGCAGGTGTTCGGGGTCAGTGGTTACGCCAAAAGGTAGCAAAAAGCTAAAACTTAGTGAGGGGAGCCACGGCATGGGCTCGAGCACCACCCGAAGCCCATTATCTAACGTTGTTGAACGAATTTGCTGCGTCATTGCCGCCTAGTATATACCTAGCTGACAAACAACATCGTACGCACTGCAAAAATTAGCTGTTTAGGGAGATCTATGCATAGGACCAGGTATTGGATTACCGTTCTCGTCAAGCTCCGGTAATATGTAGGTGGTAACAATGTCATTAGCTATGGCATGGTGCAAATCAAAGTACGCCTCAAACCCCTCCATATCTTTCTGCCAGGGAAGCTCATCTAGACTTTCAATCAAGGCAACCAATTCAGCAAATAGAGGGTGATCGTCTATCGCGTTATAGACTTCAAGCTGTAAGGCATCATCTCTAATGGAGAGTAACCAAGAGTTGCCCATGACACCATGACGAACAGTGTTTTCATGAGAAAATATGATAGTGTCACTAATATTTGGATCGAAGAACACATCTGCTAATAGCCCTTGTTCACCAAATAAGCTTATGCGATCTCCAGTAAGCTTTCCATCAAGTGCGTAGACTTCAACATATGGATTACTGAGATCAACCTCTTGAACACCCATTGTTGAGAAGATAGTAGTGAGTGTTTCATCTTCAAAATCATCTGTAATTTCGTAGCGAACAGGGACTTTTGTGACGACAACATCATCACTTTCTTGATTGCTATTCTCTTGAGCGAGCAGCACATTTTCTTGTGCTAAACCTTGTCCTGACGACATCAGCAAAATAACGATTGCTGATGCTACCGTCTTCACAAACGTTTTGTTCATGGCATCATTTTAACCATTTGTAGCTACAGCAGGCTCAAATAGCCAGTCTGCTGGTTTGTCAGCAAGTCCTAAACGCCCGCGCCAGCTTGACCGTCACCGTAGGGGTTTGCAGTTGGGCGCATGGCAGCCCTGGCACTTTCATGTTGTAAAAGCGGGCGGACAAGCTCGAGCAACCGCTCTGGATCATTGCCAGCCAGTTTCAAGGCACCAACCTCGACGCCTTCCGGTCTTTCGGTCACGTTGCGTAGCACCACCACCGGCACACCCAACGCCGTACCCTCTTCTTGAAGCCCGCCTGAATCGGTAATAATTAGCTCAGAACTCGACATCAACCCCAACATGCTGATGTAGTCATAGGGTTGCTCGAGGTAGACATTGGGAACATCCTCTAACACAGGTCGCACCGCGTTTTGCACAACTGGGTTGAGGTGCACGGGATAGACAACATGAAACGCCGGAAACTCGCGGGCCAGGGTGGCAACGGCTTCAGCTAGGTCACGCATAACTGGTAAGTTTTCGCGGCGATGCATCGTTAACGTAATTCGCGCCGAGGTCGGCAAGTGGGCCAGCGTTTTGGCAGATGCTTCCCTAGCACGCTCTAACACTTGCTGAACGGCATCTACTACGGTGTTGCCCGTAATAATCATAGTGCTTTCAGGTTTGCCTTCGCGCAGTAAATTTTGTTTCGCCCAATTCGTTGGCGGTAAATCGAGGTCGGTGATGGCGTCGCACATGCGGCGGCTAGCCTCTTCTGGAAAGGGTTCGCGCAAGTTGTAAGTGCGTAAGCCAGCTTCCACATGCGCTACGGGAATATCTTCAAAAAACGCCGCTAGCGTCACCGCAAAAGTCGTGAGGGTATCGCCGTGTACCAGCAGATAGTCCGGGCGCAACTCGCGAAGTTGACGGGCAACTGCGGGCAGCATACGCCCAAAGAGTTCAGCTAAGCCTTGACCCGGTTGCATGAGGCCCAAGTCAACATCAGGAGCCAAGCTGAACACCTGCAACATGGCATCAAGTTGTTCACGGTGTTGCCCGGTGGTGAGCAGAGTTACGTTGAGGTCGTTATGAGTACGTAATGCGTGAATTACGGGGGCCATCTTGACGGCTTCTGGGCGCGTGCCAATGGCCACACAAACGTGTTTTGTGGTTGTTAATGCTGACATCAAGGGGAGATTAGTCGAGGAGGCTGTCCGGAAGATTATCTTGGTCAGCTTCACGTAGACGCATGAGGCTCACGGAGGCAAGTAAGAGGCTCGAGCCCACCATCGTTCCCGTCACCAAAGGCGGCGGCGTGCTCGACAGCACCATTCCCAGACCGCCTAACGACAAGGTGATGAGCCACAAGACAATCACTGTAAACCGCTTAGACCCACTTTTTACCCGAATAATATCGTGTAAGTGGTCGTTACGCGCCTCAGCAGGACTAACACCCTGACTTAACCTGCGGAGCGTCACTTGGGTGATGTTGAGGACAGGTAACGCCAAAATGAGCATCGGTGCAACTACGGTCACAGCAGCGGTGAGTTTAAGGGCACCAAGTACGCTAGCCGCCGACAGCACATAGCCCAACATGTACGCGCCACTATCCCCCATAATAATTTTGGCAGGGTTGAAGTTGTGGCGCAAAAAACCGAGTGAGGCACCACTGAGGGCTGAAAGTAAGAGCACCGCAGCGCCACGACCTGTAAA
>CAZMCW010000085.1:0-8481 GCA_964564405.1 uncultured bacterium | reverse complement strand
ATTGGACAGCTACCGCAATAAGGCAAAGGCTCGAGATTGCCGCAATACCTGACGACAGGCCGTCTAACCCATCAATAAAATTAAACGCATTCGTAAAACCTACAATCCACACCAGCGTGACGATAATAGATAACGTCTCACCAAAAAAGACGTAGCCGTTACTACCGAAGTAATCGGTAATAAAGTCAATCGTCACACCGTTAACGACCAAGATACCCGCCGCCAAGCACTGAGCTGCCAAGCGCGCGCTAGCTGGTATGGTCCACAGGTCATCAATAAATCCCACCAAGGCCATAAGGGTGGCACCTACAACTATTGCCAAGAGTTCAACTCGAAACACATCCAGTAAATGAGGTTGTACTAAACTTCCCAATACCAACGCGACTAAGAAGCCACCCAAAATAGCCAGTCCACCGATGTTGGGCATCATGCCTTGGTGGATGCGCCGCCCTTGACCTTCTTGCAGTGCGCCAATCTTGACCGCAAACGCACGCACTTTGGGTACAAGGAATAACACGCTCACCAACGCGCTTAGGAAACTGACTAGGAATGTAAACAAATACTCCATAAAATCCTCTTGATGACGATGCCTTTAGAGACAGTATTTATTGGCAGTGTTGGATGGAACAAGCTAAATCTTGAGACTACTTGCTTTATTTTGCCCTAGTAGGATGTTTCTTTGAGCGCGATGCACACACCAACACAGATGAAGCTTATTCACATTTTGTCAAACGATGTACTCGAGCCAAGCTCACTTTAGTCTATGAGATGTGATAAACCTAGCTCGAGACATTTCGCAAACTTCACACCATGTTTAAAATGTCACAACGTGCTTAGACTAGCGCGTTCCATAAATTCTGTCGCCAGCATCCCCTAAACCCGGCACAATATACCCGTGGTCATTAAGCTTTTCATCTTGAGCAGCCACAATGATGTTCACATCTGGATGCTGACTGTGTACAGCGTGAATGCCTTCAGGTGCAGCAATAATACAGAGCAACTTGATGCTACTTGCTCCTAAACCCTTGAGGATATCGATGGAAGCGTTGGAACTACCGCCGGTTGCCAGCATAGGGTCGAGCAAAAAAACTTGCCGTTCAGCAATGTCTGGCGGCAATTTTTTGTAGTACTCAACTGGGTTGAGGGTATCTGGGTCGCGGTAAAGCCCAATGTGCCCGACTCGAGCTGTAGGCATTAAGTTCAAAATGCCGTCTACCATGACCAACCCAGCTCGCAATACGGCAACGAGCGCTAGTTTTTTACCACTGAGGCGGTAGACCGTGGTAGGTGCAACTGGCGTTTCAATTTGAGCTGGCTTGAGCGGCAAGTCACTCATAGCTTCATAAGCCATGAGCATGGTGATTTCGGTACACAGCGCCCGAAAATCGCGCACGTTGGTTGTTTTGTCGCGCAAAATAGCAAGTTTGTGTTGAATGAGCGGATGGTCAATAACCTGGACTGAACCTTCAGTTACGTCGGACATAGTGCCTTAGCTTAACACATGTAACTACTTTTGAGGATGATGTGTAAGATACTCTTAGAACACTCTGATAAATTTATTAATTGCAAAGTTGTGCAAGTTTTATTGGCAGTTGTGCGGTTCCTGTAGCACGTTGCCAGATGCTATTACAATTTAAGATATTTCTTAACCACCATGAGAAATGACGGTTTTATTTGCATCACTTTGAGACTGAGGCGATGGCCACATCAGGCATTTGTGAGGTTATTGCTATAAGTCGTTATTGCTATAGGTTATGGCTATAAGTTACAGAGATAGCCTCAAATAACACCGCACAGGTAAGTTTTGTCGTCTTATTGTCGTCTTATTGTCATCGTTTTGTCAGCAACAGCGGGGACAAACCATGTGAGATAGCTCTTGAACACTATTGTGCCCAACATTTATGAAAAAGTGCCAATCCTCATGCAAGAAATAGGTAGACTAACAGCATGTCAGAAATTAACGACACCATTTTGATGGGTCTTATTGCGCAGTTACAGTATAAAGTTGCTAAGCTCGAGGGCAAGACGGACGAGCAAGCCAAAGAACTTGCTTTGAATATCGCCATGGCCGCTATTGCTGCGGCTAGCGCCGGCCGCGGCACGATTCAAAACACCATGATTAGCTCGGTAAAACAAGCCATGGACAGCGCCATCAGCCTCGCTGAAGTACTTGATAGCGAATAACGCGTCTGTTAGAAACAACTTCCATAGCTATCTGCCCAACACCAATCACTATCGCCAATACCACCGAGGTTGTTGCTCCAACTGTCAAACATCTGTTGTTGGCTATCGAGCATCATTTGCTGTAGGGCTAGACTGTTTGGAGTTAAGTCGTTAGGTTGAGTCTGTAAAGGTTCGACAAGCGTGGTAGGCACAAATTCTTGCTGGTAGGCTTGCCCAAACTGGATGAGGTCGTTGTAAATGCCTGTATTGGCGCTGCTACCCGCTGGAATGTTGACGCGGGAGAGTTGAGTGAGCTCGAGCCCACCCAAAGTTACCATCAGTAAATCCACCCCACCAAGTTCATCAAAACGGCGTCTGCGCGCGCCAAATCCGTAGGCATTTAAGGTGCCAGCATCAGCATCCCGAAAAACTGCAAACACAGCCCGTACAGGTTCGCCTTCTGACACGGCATCAACAACACGAATGCGCCCATCTGTACCAAGCACATCTTCGGACAAAATGTTCACTTGTTCAAAGCCAGTAGAGACAAGCAGTTGCTCGAGCGCAACCACAGGTGCCACGCCCCGGTCGCGCACAGAAATCCCTAACAAACTAGGACTGTTGGCATCATTCATGTCTTCTTGGGCAAGCAAGGTGCCATTAGCAGCATCGTATTGAGTTACCCAGCCTTCGGGTAACTTCACCGTGCCTTGATACGGCACCAGCGTTGGAAACGACGGACTCGCGTCGCGTGGGGTAGCCACAAACATAGTGGTATCTGCTTCGGTAAACACCACTAAGGGCAACACAGCGCCACCTTGAGCTTCAAACCGCTCAGCACTCGCAATAAAAAATGCCAGCACCGATGTGTTGGTGTGTATATCTTGAAATCCCATAAAACTAATGTAGCCTTCTAGGTTGCCGTTTTGCATGTTTTCGAGGGAAACAAGTAACCATATAGCATCAAGATTAGGTGCTGCTAAGGTGTCGCGGCCAAGTTCCATCACCCGCACATCTGCCAGCTCAGGACTGTTGATGAACGTATTCATAAGCGTAAGCGGGTCTTGCTCAGTAGAGGTGATAAGCGCAAGTACCGACGCCGCATCGTCTGTAGGGTCTTCAGAAATAAAAATGCTACCTTGAAGTTCATCGACCGCGATTTCCCAACCAACTGGCGCTTGAAACCGAAAGCCGCCTTGTTCGTAAGGTTCTAAGGGTGGGAACGCTCGCGCAGTAAAACCGAACAAACTAACGACCAACACAAGCCAGCACCTAAACGCAATCTGTTGATACCATCTATATTGTATTACTTTTCGATAGTTATATACTGTTTGATCATAATTAATGTCGTGCTCGAGCTGCATCCCGTCTCCCCTGTACCCGTATTAATTGCTTGCTAACGCCTTTAATAGATGATATTCACCTCAAGTTTAGAGCAAGTTTCCATGAAAATAAAGAACACCGTCTACACTACTGCTGACGGTGTTTGTTGAGGTTATGAATGTGCTTAAGCAGGACAGCCATACTTCAAGCTGAGACATTCACCAAGCTATTTTTTAACCAGATCAATGGCGTGACCAACGCCCGTTTCCGTCCGCAGTAACGCGTGGATCATGATAGTGTCTACCGTTTCCCAAGTGTAGCTAACATAGCCTTCGCTTTGCCAAGTATCTGTTACCACTGGTGGCCCGTAGCTAGCCTCCAGCGTATTTTTGACACGCTCAAAATCTGCCAGGTAAGTATCCATATCTGGACGCACTTCGGTAAACCCGTAGGCAACCCGGTAAAGTGCGCCGCTGCCATCAAAAAAGTAGATGAGACGGGTATCCAGATCGGCTAACTCGCCCGCGAAAATAACATCCACGCCGGCTTCGCTAATGCTATCTACCTCGCCCACAAAGTTAAAGCCTGTTTCTTGGGTAAGCACTTGGTCTTTATTTAAATTCCAGTTGAGGCCGCGAAAGTTTTGCGCACTCGCCAGGCTACACAAACTTAACAGCAGCCCAATCATGATGTGGGGTTGTTTCATAGTGTTCTCCTAGAATCGTTTATCAAATCGTTGAAGGTCAGTTAGGCTCGAGGATACTTGCTAGCTCGCATCCTGTCGCTCGGGCATATCACACCGTAAATTCAAGATGAAGTTTTAGCCAATGCTTGACGCTTGGCAATTGCACAGTAAATAGCTACGTCACGCGTCATCTGGGTTTGAAATCGAAGCTTGTAGCAGCTAGCTGATAGAATCTCCCCTGCCCCCGTTCTCCCCTTCTCCCTTACTCACCCGTTCTCCCCTGCCCCCTTACGCATACGCGACGCACCAGTAGTTCTGTAACAGCATCTTATAAACCTGCTACATCGGGACATTTGTTCCTAAGCTGCACATGCTAGCCTGTAATCTAATGCGATTTTTTGTTTTGTTAACTCTTGTCTTGTTGGTCGCTTGCCGCCCACCAGACAATGCAGATGTGGTGCGCGGCAGTGATGCTGCCACCCAAACCAGCCTCCCCGAAGACATTCGCGTGCTAACCGAGGTCATTGGCGACCCCCAAGTCGGTGAACAACAAGTGCGGGTGTACATTTTGCAAGAAAACCAAGCCGTTGAGGACGCCACCGTGCAAATCACCGGCGACATGACCCACGCTGGCATGGAACCTGTTTTTGCAGATACTCAACAAATTGAACCCGGTCTCTATGAAACGCAAGACTTTGCATTTACTATGTCTGGGGATTGGTTTATTACAGCGGATATTACTTTGCCAGACGGGCGCACAGCAAGTGACGTTCTGTCGCTCACGGTGCCGGGGCGTTAAGATACGCGTTACATCTTTAGCTAAGTCTCATCAATCCCACATTAGGGTCTTTAGTATCAGCGGTGTAGTTGGGTATTTACGTGCTAGATGCCTATCTGTTAGATGCCTACCTGCTAGATGCCCACGTGCTAGATGCTTTGGTAACAACTTGGATGCTCTGAGCTAGTTGGATATTTTAGGTTAGATAGTCAGAAATACTGTAAGCAGATTTTTGGAAATTATTTGTTTAATCATGAACAGGACATCACGCCACCCCACGACGCGCCAAGTGACTAGTTTGGTTGCTTGCCGTGTGTTTTTAACAACCTACTTGGCGATGCTCCTGACTTCGGCGTTGTTTGCTGCGCCGCTGCTAGCAACCCACCCCGACTTTGCACACGAACACCCGGACAACACGCCTGAACACGTTCACCCCTTAACAACCATCTTAGGTCACACAGCAGTAAGCGCTGTAATTGACCATGTGATAGTTAGCTTGCCGTTTGTGGGCTTGCTAATACTGCCAAGCCTGTTTTATACAGGTGTGCTCACACCGCAAACCTTGAGGTGTCGGTCGCCACCTGCTGCTGCTTTTTCTCCCCTACTTACAACTGTATAAAACGCGACGCTGCGGTGTCATGCTGCCAGTGTAGCTAGCGTCATCACGTTTTGGTGGATGATCTAGGCTACGCTCGAGCCACATCTTCTCCACCCACTCGCGTACATCCACAAGATATTTTTATCAAGTTATACTAAATTGACTCTTGAATGTCATAGTCTGAATCATCTAAGGGTACGCTCGAGCTGCGCTGTACTTCGTAAACACGAGCGATTTTGATGTCGCAAAGCGGCATCAAAACATCACTTTAGTATTAGTTCATGTCTGTAGCTTGTTGATAGCTACACAGCGTTCTATGGAGGAAAGCGGTGTACCGACACGTTCTAGCAACATGTGTGTTGTTACTGGGGTTATCCCTTGCGCAACACGCAGCTGATACAACTCCCCTACTTGCTCAAGCAAGTGGCAGTCATAACCACGATCATAGTTACGACGACCACAATAATGACAATCATCATCATGGTCACGGCGACGAACACGCAGACGATCATAGTCACAATCATGATGGTGACGAAGATCACAGCCATGAGCATGACAGTCACGAGCAGGCAGACGATCACGAGCATGACCACGGTATGAGTCACGACCATCATGCTGGCGAACGCGCCAACATGGTTATGGCAGATGACGTTATATTTACTATTTCTCCACTGATTGATGCAACTGGCATGAGTCAACTACTTGTTCAAAGTGAGTGTGCTAATCCAGAAAATCTTATGCTCACCAGTCCAAGCGGCCTCAGCTATGAGGGCAGTATGGTTGATTGCTCGAGCACCCTCATCAATTTTGACTTTGAAGACGGCATCTGGACACTCACCAGTGACACCATAACGACGCCCCTAAGCATGTACGGCGGCACAACCGACCAAGGTAGCGACATTCGTGTGGTGTTTTCACCCGCGCCAGCCCTTGGCAGCGCCGGCCGCAGTGAAGTGTTTGTAACAGCCTTTGCAGGCGGCGACAACATCCACAAACGCTACACCGTGCAACGCGAAATGGTGGGCATGACCCACATGACAGATGACGACGTGCTGGAGCTCGAGCACCGCCACTTTGACGCCTTTGTGACCGACTCGTTTGAGCCTGTGTCCAACAGTACGCCCATTGAGTTTTTGATGACCGGTACATGGCAACTTGATGTTGTGCTCGAGGGCGGCGTGAACGAACGCGCTAGTTTTAATGTTGAGGTCTTAGGTGACTAAGTTCTTACTATCCTTAGTGCTCCTCATGAGTGGACAAAGTGTGTTGGCACATGCGTACCTAGAAACCTCGAGCCCAGCAAATGGCACAACCGTAGACGCGCCCGAGGCAATTGTCTTGACCTTTGTTGAAGCCGTTGAAACCATGTTCAGCGTGTTTGAGTTGCACTCGCTAGATGTTGCTACTAATGCTGATCCAGACGTCTTGGCCGCAACCGCCAACGGCATGATGATGACGCACTTCAACCTAGGTGGCGACTCGGTGATTGACACAACCCTAGTTACCGAAGGGCAAAGTGCTGAGGTCGTGCTCGAGCTACCCGACCTTGAATCTGGTGCCTACGCGCTCATGTGGCGCATTTTGTCTATTGATACCCACACCAGCCAAGACTTTATAACCTTTGTGGTACGTGACCCCGCAGAATAAGTCTTCTTCTGCTGACGAGGTTTTGACTTAACCATGTGGCTTAACGCAACCCTCAAAACGATGATGCTTACAAGTGCCGTTGGACTTGTTGGCCTCGTTATTGTGCGCACATACTTATTTCCTAGTGCGCACCTCAGCCGAGGGCAAATCATCTTTACATGGCTGTTTGCAGTGCTGCTTTTAGCGGCTAGTGCGTTGGATGTTGTCGTCACCATCAGTTCAATTTTGGGCTATGCAAGCCTCGAGCTGGTTTGGAACTACTTACAAAACACCCGTCATGGACTAGCCCTGTGGTGGCGTTTGGGGGCAACGCTTGCATTAGCAGTGAGCTTATCGTTAACGCGTTTGCCTCGAGCCATCAATACATTTGTGATGACACCCGTGATGATAGTGGCAGCTAGTCTTCTTTTACTTACCTTCAGCGCTATCAGCCACGCTGCTGCTATGGGCGGCCGCCCTGAAATTGCCCTCGACTGGCTTCACTTTGTGGCAGCGGCAAGTTGGGCGGGCGGTTTGGTGATGCTCGTCTTGACGTTGACAGTACCAATGACAGCATCAACTTCAAATACTCACACGCTTGTTGTAGATGGCATTAACCGTCTATCTAAGTTGGGACTTGGTGCTGTGGCTGTACTCATGCTCACAGGCGTGTTATCGGCGAGATTACACATCAACCGCGCTGACGCGCTGGTGACAACCTCGTACGGCTGGGCGCTCGTCGTCAAAGTGGGGCTTGTGCTCATCACCTTGGCGATTGCGGCTGCTAACCGTTGGCTTTTTTTGCCTGCTTTCCGGCAGCAGCAATCTTTGAATTCTGATGATATCAAGACATCTTCTACCCATCACCCACTTATCCGGGCGCTTCGTTACGAAGCCGTGCTTCTGGTCACCGTACTAGCAGCAACGGGCGTTTTATCTACGCAGCCCATGCCGCACGACTAATCTTTTGAATCACCTGATGCAAAACACACCTCAATTTTTAATCACGAAAGGTACGTTTATGAAAAGCTTGTCTTTGATGATGGTTATTGCACTTACAGCTATTTTCAGCTTGGCTAACGCACAAATGGACGACGTTACGCTCACCTTTGACGCCCGCGTGAACGATGAACTTGTGTCTTGTGGCGTGACGTACGAAGGCGTTGGCACAACGGGTGCCTCCATTGAATTTACTGACTTGCGGTTTTATGTGTCCAACCTTGGCATGATGACGGCAGATGGTGAGATGGTCATGCTCGAGCTAACTCAAGACGGCGTCTGGCAAACCAATAACGTGGCACTTTTGGA
>CAZMCW010000084.1:1574-14728 GCA_964564405.1 uncultured bacterium | reverse complement strand
AACCTTAATTCTACCCATCTGGATAGTATAAGATATTTTTACTGGGGTACTTAGCTTGTTTTGAGCGTGTTGATATAAATTTTAATCGTATACGTTTATGTCAGCAGACAGATTATGACAAAACTCTTACTTGGACTCTGGCACTCTTCATCACGACTAAGTAAACCCAATAGGTTGCTCCATAAGTGACCTCACCACATCATTGGCAGCGTCCACTTTGGCCAGTTCGCGCGCACGCTGCTGCATGGCATCACGCTTGCCCGACTCAAAAAACGCTTTGAGCTTCACGTTAAGGACGCTCACCGGGTCAATCACCATCCCTACGCCGTTTTCAAGTAAATACATGGTGTTGGCTTCCTCTTGAATGGGATACGGACTCACAATGCCAAACGGCAAACCTGCAGCGAGCGCTTCACTGGTGGTAAGCCCGCCCGGTTTGCCTACAATGATGTCGGCAGCTGCCATGTGGGTTTGCATCTCAGTGGTAAACCCAATCACCTTGGTGCTAACCAAACCGCTATAACCCGGTTTATCGTACTCAGCGACGCAGGCTTTGGCAACATCAATTAAATCTGTGGAGCGCCCGCAAGCAATTACCGCTTGTAAGGGGTAGCGCAACTGCCCGAGGTAGTAGAGTAAATTGCGCAACACGGCAGCATCTAACCCAGAGGCCATGAGCAGCAATACGTCTTTGCTTGGGTTTAGGCCGAGGTTGTTTCTAGCCTCAACTTGACCCGGCAAACACTGGTAGTTACGCCCAATAGGAATGCCGGTGATGGCGATACGCTGCCGGTTCACACCAGCGTGTTCCATGTGGGCAGCAATTTCTGGGCTAGCTACAAAATAGCGGCTCACCTTGCGCTGAAACCAAAGCCCGTGTGCGCCGTAGTCGGTAATGACGACGGCTTCTGGGGCAATGGGCGCACGCGATAGTGACAGCACCGCGGGCGGCACAAAATGTGTGTGAACAATGACATCTGGGCGGGTTTCCCGAACGGCAGCGGGTAAATGCCGCAACATCATGCGGCTGAGTTGGGTCATCACTTTATCGCGGCGAGTTTGTTTTTCAGAGGGATTGTCGAGCTGTTTACCGAGCCAACTGACCAGATCAGGCGCTTCTGAAACCAGTTCAAAATAGCCATCCCGAAAGAGCTTGCGAGTGGCCCGGTTGGTCGTCTCGAGCGCGTCGATGTGATGTACTACGAGATGTCGTTCTAAAAAGGCTTGCTCGAGCGCCCTAGCTGCTGCCACATGACCGCCCCCAACGGATGCAGAAATAAGGGTAACCCGTTCGATAGGCTTGCCAAGGTCAGACTTAGGGTTGCTTGCGCCTGTCACAGCGTCAGTCTAACAAGCATCTTGACACTTGTTTGTCTTGATGGATTAGATTTGCCGTAGTACACATAAATAGCGTGCCTAATTAGCGTACATAATAGCGTTTCCACGAGTAACTGCCACAGGCAGTTGCGCGGGCGACCTAGGGAGTAGAAATCGACCCACTTAGTGTGGGGGAACCAATCCTGGAACTGCTAATAAGTAGTATCCTGCTGGTGTGGTATACCTCTTGAACTAGCTTGCTAACTGGCTTAACCTTTAAAAGATGTTCAGCTAAAAACGTTTAACCAAAAGACGTTTAACCAAAAGACGTTCAACCAAAAGACGTTTAATCAAAATAAGTGTGCACTCATGCTCGAGCCTCAAACAACTAGCCTTGAATGAATAACTACTAACAATGACGACGCCTGCCCAAACATCTTCCAACCTTACGACTGCCAAACATATTGCTACCGACGGTTTATCTTTCAAAGACAGTGAACAACGCACAGTTATTTTGCGCGGCGTCAACCTAGCCGGTAACAGCAAATTCCCCCAAGGTCACGGCGGGCATATTAGCGAAGGATTTTTTGACCACCGCAATGTGTCTTTTATAGGTAAACCTGTCCCTTTAGACGAAGCAGATGTCCATTTTGCCCGCTTACGTACGTGGGGCGTGCGTTTGTTGCGTTTAGTTATTACTTGGGAAGCAGTTGAGCACGCTGGGCCCGGTCAGTACGACACAGCATTTTTAGATTACTTACAAGCCTTAGTTGCTAAAGCAGGTGACTACAGACTCATGGTCATTGTAGACCCGCATCAGGATGTGTGGAGTCGTTTTTGTGGTGGGGATGGCGCGCCGGGTTGGACGCTCGAGCTAGCCGGCCTCAACATGCGTAGCTTTGCTGATACGGGTGCTGCCACCATCCAACAAATGCATGATGGCCCCTTTCCCAAGATGATCTGGCTCACCAACTACAGCAAACTCGCCACTGCCACCATGTTCACCCTGTTTTTTGCTGGGCGCGATTTTGCGCCGCAGGCTCAAGTAGACGGGCAGTCGATTCAAGATGTCTTGCAAACCCACTACATCAACGCGTTCTGCCAAGTGGCTGAACGTTTACGAGACATGCCGCACGTGCTTGGGTATGGCACGCTCAACGAGCCGTCGTCTGGGTACATTGGGCTAGCAGATGTTCACAAGCGCGTTCACGCGGAGCTGCTGGTGGGTGGAAACTAGGGATGTTGGGACCACGCAAACAAGGCAAGCAGATGATGAATGCTGAGGGTGTATCTGCGTGGCTCGAGCCTCACCTCGACATCTGGCAACAACACGGCGTTTGGGAACTTACTGAGGCTGGGCCTGTCCTCCATAAGCCTGATTATTTTGCCAGTGTGGGCGGGCACAGAGTTGACTTTTTCCGTGACTACTTTCGCCCGTTTGCCAACCGCTACGCCCACGCCATCCGCCAAGTTGACCCACGTGCACTCATTTTTGTGGAGGGCTTACCCGGCGAAGAAAGCATCTACTGGTCACCGGAAGATGCTCCCAACATTGTCCATGCACCCCACTGGTACGACGTGGCAACGCTCATCAGCAAGCGTTTTTGGCGCTGGTTAAGTTTTGACATTGAAACGAGTGGCATTGTCTTTGGGCCCGGGCGGGTTCAGGGGATGTTTGCCAGGCAGATTGCCAAAATGCTGCGCGTGTCTAAAGAAGCCATGCTCGGCGCGCCCACGCTGGTTGGTGAGGTTGGCATCCCCTTTGACATGCACCAACGTGCGTTCAAAGATGGCAACTTTGCACCGCAAGTACGCGCCATGAATGCCTCGCTTAGGAGCCTCGAGCGGCACATGGTCAGTTACACCCTGTGGAACTACAATCCCGACAATACGAATGCCCACGGTGACGACTGGAACGGCGAAGATTTATCTATTTTTAGCCGTGACCAGCAGATACATCCACCATCTTTTCAGGCTGATGCGCCCATCAACCCCGATGCGCTCACACCAGACCAGCTTGATGCTTTAAACGATGGCGGCAGGGCGCTTTCGGCCGTCATTCGCCCCTATGCCTACAAAGTTACCGGCACACCCACAGGCATGGCCTTTTACCCCAAGCGCAAGTTGTTTCGGTTTCGTTTTCGCAGCAATCCTGACTTAGTCCCAAATACAGCTTGCGAGTTTTTTGTGCCGCGTTACCATTACCCAGATGGGTTTAAAGTGGTTGTCTCAGACGGGGACATTGAGATTTTTTGGGAGGCGCAAAAAATACTTTACTACCCAAGTTTGAATGAACGTGAGCACACGGTAGTAGTTTTACCCAAAGATGCAACGGTTAAAGATGGGGTGGGGTTTGAGATGGATGCGCTCGAGCCCTAACCTGCTACACTCTAAGCATGGCAAGCGCCACCCTAACCAACTACATCGATGTAAGCCCAGACATCTGCGGCGGCAAACCGCGCATTGCAGGTCACCGCATTACAGTTCAAAACATTGCCATTTGGCACGAGCGCATGGGCAAAACAGTTGATGAAATTAGTGCGGATTATGGGCTGAGTTTGGCAGAAATTTACGCTGCGCTAAGTTACTACTTTGATAACCGTGTTGCAATTGACCGCGACATTCAGCAGAGTCAAGGATTTGTTGACACTATGCGCGCAGGATCAATCATCATTGGCTCAAAAACTAATGCATAATAGTGAATGATAAATGATGAGGCTATGACAGCCTCATCACCTCTTAAGCTACAAGCTTGCAATAACCTCAAACTGATGCCGTTACACTCGCCGTAGCACTTTCAGATAGGACGGCATCATTCACAACCTCACCCGCTGCCAAAGCTTGAACAGCCTCACGGACTTCGGCTAGCCATGTTTGCCGTTGCGCTTCAGTAGAGGTCGCCACGCCATAAAACGCTTGATATGTAGCATTTTCGATGCCTGCAAATTTGAGTGTGCCATTCATCATGGTGCGGCGCGGTGCGTCTTGGGCGTCAAACGCGTCATACATTTCTGGCGTTGAACCGTGTGTTTGAATGACCAGCGCTTTATGGTTGAGGAGTCCTTTAACACCCTCTGGCCCGTATTCAAAGGCAAATCCATAGCGGATTACGCGGTCAATCCAGCCTTTGAGAATGGCCGGGCGGTCCCACCACCACACAGGGTAAACAAACACCAGCGCGTCTGCCCAGCGAATGACATCTTGCTCGGCGGCAACATCCGCAGGAACCTCACCGCGTCCAAAGCTCGCAAAGTCGTCGGCATCCAATACAGGTTTAAAGTTCATGGCGTACAGGTCTCGCACGCGCACGTCGTGACCTTGCTCCGTGAGGGTGCTCACAACTTCGTCACGAATAGCGGCGTTGAAGCTTGTTGGGCTTGGGTGAGCGTAAACAACGAGGGTGTTCATCATTTTTCCTTTCAAGTGTGTATGAACAGATAAGTTATCTCGTGTACCGTTTAGTACAAAATGCAGATGCTAGTGCCTATGTAGATACTTTTTTGTGTTACTAGCAAGTCAAGACATTTGGACTGAGGTGGCTGACATTACGTGAACAACGCAAGGTGTGCAACTTCAATCCTGCTGGATGATGCTTAGCTCAATACTCGCTACCGGTAATCCAAGCAGCATCATCTGAGGCGAGGAAGGTGACGAGCTTAGCCACAGCTTCTGGGGTACCAAATTCTTTGAGCGGGATGCGCTGTTGCATGGCACTAGCAAAGCCATTCATATCATCTTCGCTCATGCCAGTTTTACTGAAGATAGGTGTGTTGACGGGTCCAGGGTTGACAGCATTCACCCGAATTTTGCGGCTGGCAAGTTCGGTGGCTGCGGTACGCGTAAACGAATTGAGAGCGGCTTTAGTGGCAGCGTAGACGGCGGTGTTGGGCATGCCTGTATAAGCGTTAATCGACGACAAGTTGATGACGGACGCACCGGGATTGAGGAGGGGTAAGAATTTCTCGAGCGTAAACACAGCACCCTTAAAGTTGATGTCCATTTGACTGTCGTAGGCATCTTCACTAATGTGCCCCAGTGGCGTAGGCAAAAAGATACCTGCATTCACAAATAGCACATCAACCTTGCCATAATCTGCGCGGATGGTATCAACAAGTTTGTCTAGGTCAGCCAAGTTAGCTTGATCGGCAACAATGCCTTGCACACCTAATTCATTAGCTGCTTTGGCAACAGCATCTGTATTTCTGCCCGTAATAATCACCTTGGCACCTTCGGCAACAAACTGCTGGGAGGTTGCGTAGCCAATGCCGCTGTTACCGCCTGTTACCACGGCAACTTTGCCTGCGAGCTTGCCAGCTTGAGGAAGGTTTTGAGTGGCAGCTTGAGGTGATGCTGACACAGAATCTGACATAGTAATCTCCTTTTGTACCAATCGGTACATAAACATTAAAAAATTTTAGTCCAATACGCTGAGGATGATGGGTAAGAGGTGCTCGAGCGTCTCAGCACAACAACCACTTTTACTGCGCACCCGCAAGCCTTGCATGACCAAATTAAAATATTTTGCAAGACCTTCAGGGTCTTTGTCTGTACTTACTTCACCACGTGCTTGCGCGCGAGCAATAGCATCTGCAAAAGCAACCTCAGTTTCTTCATCTGCAGCTTGGACAAATTCTGCAACAATGGCATCATGAGGTAAAATTTCAATGATGGTGTTGACCATCATGCAGCCACTTCCTGTTTCACTACGGATGACTGCAGTAAACGCACCAGATAGAGCTTCGTGCAAGTTGTTAGCAGTTGCTAGTGCCGCTATCATCTGCTGGCTGTAACGTTCACGGTAATGCTTCAACGTGGCTAGATACAAGTCGTGTTTGCTCCCAAAGGTGTTGTACAAGCTAGGACGGTTAATGCCCATAGCCTCAGTTAGGTCATCGAGCGAGGTTGCTTCATAACCTTGACGCCAAAACACGTTCATGGCGTTTTCCAGTGCAACTTGAGGATCAAACTTGAGCGGTCTAGCCACCATCCCTCCTTTCAAGCATCACTTTATTTGTTTTGTACTGGTTGGTATGTAACCTACCCTACGCGTGTTCTAATATCATCAGCCAGTTGGCAAAACTTCCTACCAAGCTTGGTAAGCTAAACCATGCCCGAAGAAACGATTTTTAGCAAAATTATTCGCCAAGAAATTCCGGCAGAGATTCTCTACCAAGACGACTTGGTGACTGCTTTCAAAGACATTAGCCCGCAAGCCCCCACGCACGTACTCATCATCCCAAATACGCTTATTCCCACTGCCAACGATGTAACTGAGGCTGACGAGCTGGCACTTGGGAGGTTGTTTACTGTCGCCGCCAAACTTGCCAAAGACGCTGGCATTGCCGAAAACGGCTACAGGTTGATGGTCAATTGCAACGCGCACGGCGGGCAAGAAGTGTATCACTTGCACATGCATTTGCTGGGTGGTGAACCCCTTGGACCGATGCTGTGTAAGCCGTCGTCTGAGTAAGCTAGTGAGGCGAGAGTAATAGCAATTATATAAGGTGCTGTTACGGATGATGTATTTAAGAAAAGGGAGAAGGGGCGAAGGGGGGAGAGGGAGATTTCATCAGACACACTTTATGTTCACGTCAAGGCATGTATCACAACATCGTGGGGTTGCTATAAGTGTCACGGCGATTTGTAGGTCAAGGGAAAAACACCAGCTTTGTCTGCGCACATTGCGGGCGTGATGTGCCGCCACTTGCTAACGGCAGCTACCGCAACCACTGCCCGTTTTGTTTGTATTCGCTGCACGTAGACATCAACCCTGGCGACCGCGCAAGTGACTGCGGCGGGGTGTTGGAACCTGTGGCGGTGGATTACAGCGGTAAAAAAGGCTGGATTATTGTGAGTCGGTGTCAAGCATGACCAAGCGCAACAAAGCTGCCCTAGACGATAGCAATCAGCCGGATGATTTTGAGGTGATTCTCGAGCTATCTCGTCAGTAACCATCAGAAAAACTTGCCCCCAAACCAACACACGCATTACACTTAAATCGTCTTCACTGTATATCTCACACGATACAACCTTAATGCACAAAGCCGCCCTATTTAGGAGGCTCAGGCATGTCTGACGACATTCAACCTAAAAGCATCCAACCCAAAGACTTCGTAAATAACCTACTCACCTTGCTAACTGAAACTGTTGAAGGCGCACCCAAACTACCCACCGCCTACCTAGACGCCAAAGCTAGCTTTTTTCACACCTTTAAGGACATCTCTGCCGAACAAGCCTCCACGCCTGTAACGAGCGATGGCATGACGCTAGCTGCTCACGTGGAGCACAGCCGCTTTTACATGGATGTGCTCTTGCAGTTTATGAACGGGCGCACGGAAAAAGTGGATTGGGACAAAAGTTGGCAGCTTAAAACCGTCTCGGCAGAGGCTTGGGACAACCTCAAAACTGACCTTGAAACGGTTTACCAAGACATCAAAACACACGTTCAAACCGTGAACACATGGGGAGATATTGAAATTGGTGACGCAATGGCGATTGTTGTGCACAGTGCCTATCACTTGGGGGCTGTGCGGCAGATGATGAAAATGGTAGCTGAGGCTAAATCGGTAACGTCATCTTGAACTTGATCTCACCCTGCTAGCGTCTGTATGTTCTGCTAGCCATAAGCTAGCTCGAGCAATTCCTTCCCATCCATGCTAATCATCTTCTCGCCCACAACCTTCCCACCAAGTGTGTCATAAAACCCCCTTGCTGGATTCTCTGCCAACACCCAAATCAGTAGCGACATATGCCCGGCCTCAGCCAGACTTTGTACGCAAGCTTGCACTAACCTACGCCCAATCCCGTAACCTTGGTACGCTTTGAGGACGTAAAGCGCGTAAATTTCACCTGTAAAGTCAGTAGTATCATCACGTTCAGGACCTGCATTCCCAAAACCGATGACCTCATCAAGATGATTCACAGCGACGTAGATGCGTGTGTTGGTAGCATCTCCAAAGGCTGTACGCCAACGTGCTTCGCGTTGCTCGTAAGAAAGACCCTCGAGCACCTCATCTGGCACAATGCCTTGGTAGCTTGTACGCCATGTGTCCACGTGAACTTTGGTGATGATGCAGACATCGCCAATATCTGCGGGTCGAATGGCAACCTCAGCGTGCTTCCCAGCGTTCTGTTTGTGAGTCATAGACAATAGATTCCCCTAAGCTTGTTCCAAATCAAACTTGATAGTGGTCCTCAGTAAGTTTACGGTAATAGGCAGGAGCTGTTTCAGAAGCCGTTAAGCCTAGCTCGCTGACGCTACTTGGCAACGTACTATGCTGCTCGAGGTAGCCATCTACCTACCGAATAATCTGCCTCGCCGCAGCATAGCGCCGCCCGTAGACGAGACGTTTGGGTAAGCCTTCAAAGAATACATAATTCATCAAAATGAGTGCAATCCTAATTGTGAGGGGTAAATTGGGGCGAGGTTTCATGGTAGGGAATTTAGCGCACCTACCCCAAGTATATCTGAGCATGAAAAGCGTTCAACAACTATATGTATGCGGAAAGTATCCTCTATGCTAGGTTGGACAATACCTCCCAGACCTTCTTAAGGTCCATTAACCTACTGCCGTGCAAAGTATTCTTCTAAGCAACAGCACTATGCTGACTAAGCAACAGCACTATACTGACGATGAACGACAGCACAGCCTCAGCTCGAGGCTGTGCTGATACGCGCAAGCAAAGTTGTAACTTGTGACAACCTAGACATGGCTCAAACGCACGCCGCCCCGGCTATCAAACCGTTGATTTAGGCGGGTGCTGCGCTTTACCCAACTTTCATGACAGCTAGGTGCATTTGACGTTACACAGCTTGTAACTGTCGCGGTTGGACCCTGCGGATACGCCGACGCTGGAAGACGCGCTCAAGGGTTTACGGCACCATGCTGACTAGGCAGTGGACGAAGATACTCGAGCAGGCGTTTTCGTCGTTCAATGTTGCTAGGTCAACTCATAACGATACTGATAGCAGTTCCAGGATGAGTTGCTCCGCACTGAGTGGGTTAATTTCTACTCCCCTAGGTCGCACGCGCAACTGCTTGTGGCAGTGACTCGTGAAAACGCTATGATTCTACGCAAGACGTTGTCTTGCTGACGCGCTACACCATGCGGGTTAATACAGGGAAATTGACCAAAAAGACTCTCACGTTACAGTGACGACGACCTTACCGTGTACGGCGCTACCACCTTGTTCTACGACCTTGTGAGCGTCAGCAACTTGCTCGAGCGGATACTTCGCCCCGACAACACTCTTAATTTGTTCGCGTTCAATTAAGGTACGCAGGTGCTCGAGCTGTGTTTTAGTCTCACTAAGATGTACAAAATGCACACTGATGTTATTGCGCATCGCTGGGTTTAAATCACCTTGCACACCCGTCACTGTAGCAATGCGACCGTTTTCTTTAGTGATGGGAATGCTGGCTGCGGCCATCTTGCCGCCAGAAGCATCAAGCACAGCATGGACACCTGCACCTTCAGTTGCGTCCCTAGTGCGTTCAACCACGTCTTCACGCGCGTAGTCCACCACAACATCTGCCCCCAGAGAAAGCACGAGCTCAAGGTCGTAGCCACCACAACTAGCAATCACAAAGGCCCCGGTGGCTTTGGCAAGTTGCACTGCGTAGGTGCCTACGCCACCAGCTGCACCATGAATCAAGATACTCTGACCCAAGTGCAACTTCAATGAACGGAAAAGCGCGACATAGGCCGTCCCGCCAGCAATAGGCACTGCAGCGGCTTCTGCAAAGTTCATGTTGCGAGGTTTTAGGGTCACGGCTGCTTCGTGACTGACGTGATATTCAGCGTTGCCGCCAGCGCGAGGGCTGAGCAAATCTACACCATAGTAGACGTCGTCACCAACGTGCACGGTGCTAACGCTCGAGCCCACTTTGGTGACCACTCCTGCTACATCAAAGCCAAGTACCAAAGGAGGTGCTTTCAAAGCGCCAAACATACCCTGACGCAGGCCAATATCGGCCGGGTTGACCGACGTAGCGTGTACTTTCACGAGCACGTCGTGGGGGCCAAGTTCGGGTAGGTCAAGGTCTTGCAAAACGAGGTTATCGGCGCTGCCAAATTCTGTTAGCACGACGGCTTTCATGCTGTGTCTCCTTCGGGATGCTGCTTAAACGGTGAGGTGGGCACGTGTTTGTAGCAGGCTCGAGTAGCTTAATAACTCACCATTGGCGCTTGCCTAAGCCAAGTGTTGTCTTCCAGTTGGGTGAGCATAAAATGTGCGACGTCTGCTCTGGCAATCTGTGTACCGGAATCTTTGCCAACTAAGCCAACGTAGTACTCACCTTTGGGTTCACCCTCGGTTAGGCGCGGGCCGCGCACAATAATGTACTCACGGTCGCTTTTGCGCAATACTTCAGCGTGACCTTTAGCATCTGCAAGGACATCTTTCGCAAAGATTGACATCAAAAATCCAAAAATGCGGTCGGCAACTTTGGGTTGGTCGTCCGGCATGCTCACACCTGCTCCGGTGAGGCTGACGATACGCGTAACGCCATGTTTTTTCATGGCATCAACCATGTGCTTGGTGGCGGTTGTCTGCATGTCTTTAGGTGAGTTTTTACCGTGACCTAAGGTACTTAGCACCACATCACAACCGTCAATCGTTGTGGCAACGTCAGCTGCGTTCAGAGCGTCACCTTGAATGACCTCGAGCCCAACTGGTTCACCTACGGCTTCTGTTAATTTGTCGGGGCTGCGTACCAAAGCTTTAACCGTGTGACCTTGCTCGAGGGCTTGCTGAACAAGGGGCACCCCTGTGCGCCCACTGGCTCCAAAGACTGCTAACTTCATACGGTCTCCAAAGTAACAGTCCCCACAGTAACGGTCTCCACAGTAGCTGTAGCCATAAATGCAGGAGCGTGCTTTTTGATCCACTGCTCGAGTGTCGTCAGCGTGACCGGCATCTTCGCCAACACCGCCTCTAAATCTACATGCGACGAAAAGCGCTCTGGGTGTTCATAAGCTGCAGCATAGTTTTGAGCAACACCTTGACCCATACCTGGAAATACAGCATCAAGCTTTTCGCCAAATTCTTCAGGAGGCATAGCGCGAAAGATAATTGTACGCCCCAGTGCTCGGCTGAAGCGTTCGGCAATCTCTGCACCATTGAGCCGTTCAGGACCACTTACTTTAAGGTTTAAAGGCGCAAGTTCAGAATGCGCAAACGCGTACACCGCAAATGTACCAATGTCTTCGGTGGCAGTCCAAGCCATCTTGACTTCAAGGGGCGTTGGGTACGCAAAAGTATCTTCGGAAACAATTTCTTCACGGGTCCACGGGCCTAAAAAGTTTTCCATGTAGGCCGTCGGTTGCAAGACGATATAGGGAATACCGCTGGTTTGAATAGCCTCCAGAATGTCCAAACGCACATCAAACGCTGGGTTACCACTGCGAGCCTCGGGAATCTCCCCGCCCGCGTTCCAGACCACCAAATTAACGCCTGCTTCAAGGGCTACTTGAAGAGCATTTTTGGCATATGTAAGTCCGTCGCTAGGGCTAGGCGTAAAAAAAGGAATGTGCAAAAATACGCCTTCTTGTCCTTCACTAGCAGCTTTGAGGCTAGCTATATTGTTCATGTCGCCCGTGACCACATCCGCACCAGGTAAGTCTTGAATTTTGTTGGGGTCTCGGGTAAGTACACGCACTTGATGACCTGCAGCAAGTAACTTTTGGGCAACAGGCTGACCTTGCGACCCCGTTGCACCGTAGCTAAGAATTTTCATTACGAACCTCCTAGGGACTTCGTATATCAATTTCTACTAGAATAATTAGAAAGGATATTGATTCATCCTAGACGCAAGAGTTTAATTTGTAAAGTAGTTACCAAAAAGTGTTTTAGTTTCAATTTGTAAAGCTATGTGCTAGTATCGCATTTATGAACGTCGTTGAGCCGTCTCTCAAAAAGCTACCGGACACACAAAGCCAGCAACGGAGTAAACCCTCATACGATGCACGCGTCCAAACTGATGGGCGCTGCACCGTGGAAAGAGCTGCCAAGGTCATCTCTGGCAAGTGGACGACGTTGATTTTGCGGGACTTGCTAGCTGGCACGAAGCGCTTTGGTGAGTTACGTCATTCGCTGACTGGCATCAGCCCTAAAACCCTCACCGACAGGTTGCGCGAACTCGAAGAACACGGTGTTGTAGTGCGTACTATTTACCCTGAAGTGCCCCCGCGCGTGGAGTATACCCTCACCGATAAAGGACGCGCGCTAGGCGCAATTATTCAAGCGATGGCGCAGTGGGGCGAACGCTGGACGTAGCTACCTTGCTGATTATTTTGCTGGGTGCGGTTGGTCAAGTGGTTAACCTGCCTCAACCTTGACGGCAAAGATAGTATTTTCTAATTTCCAAAGAAACTTGTGAATCCTTTCGGGGCTTACATCACCATGCTCGCTAGATAGTAGACAAAAGCGCTCACCTAAATCCTCTCCCTTTCTCTCCATCCCCCTTTCCCCCTTTCACTGCAAAAGACTATACTAACCCCCATGGCCATGACGATAAATCCTCAAACGCCCACCTCGACAACAGGTGATGGCACCGTCAGCACAGGTGTAGATATGGACACGCTCTTTCAACGTGCCAGACAAGCCAGCCGCAAACTTGCTCGAGCAGATCGTAATGCCGCTTTACTCGCGATCGCCGACGCCCTCCCCAACCACCAAGCTGAGATTCTCGCTGCTAATACTGAGGACGTCGCTGCAGAAACTGCTAAGGGTACATCAAAGGCATTGATTGATAGGCTCACGTTAAGCCCGGAGCGCATTGAGGGGATTGCCACTGCCGTTAAGCAACTGGCAACCTTGCCTGATCCACTGCATA